>JAJTDE010000168.1 GCA_021298085.1 Rubrivivax sp. | reverse complement strand
GCTGCTGATGGTGGTGCTGTCGGTGGTGAGCCGCTGCAGCCGCGACGATTGTGATGACATCCGCCGGGCGTTTGGCGCCAACAGCCCCGAGTACCAGCAGTGTGTCCGTTCGGGCGGCAGCGGTCGAATCGGCGGTGGCTCCTACGGGGGCTATTCCAGTGGCGGCGGCCACAAGTGACGGGTGAGGGGTGGCCCCGGCGGTGATGAACGGTTGGAGGTGAACGATGGCAGGTATGGAGTGGCTCAAGCCCAGTGTCTTCTTTGGCAGCATGCTGTTCGCGCTGATGGGCGTGATCATCTTCTGGCTGTGTTTCATCATCATCGACAAGCTCACCCCCTACGACCTGTGGGCTGAGATCGTCGAGAAGAAGAACGTGGCCCTGGCGATCGTGGTGGGTGCCATGTGCATCGCCATCGGCCTGATCGTCTCGGCGGCGGTGCACGGCTGAACGGCGCCAGCGTGGACAGCAGCACGCCCCTGCCGGCCTCGCCCGCGCAGGCCAGCAGCAGCCCGGCTCCGCGTGTGCCGCTGGCTGAGCTGGCCTTGCTGGTGTCGGTGTTTGTGGTGGCGGCCTGCGGCTTGCTCTACGAGCTGGCTGCAGCGTCACTGGCCAGTTATCTGCTGGGTGACTCGGTGCTGCAGTTCAGCACCATCATCGGCACCTACCTGTTTGCGATGGGCATCGGTTCGTGGTTGAGCCGCCACGTCGAGCAGCAACTGGTGGCGCAGTTCCTGCGCATCGAGTTGCTGGTCGGCCTGATCGGCGGCTTCATGCCGGTGGCGCTGTTCCTGGCCCATGGCAGCCTGCCGGTGGGGGCCGATGGGGCTTTCCGGGTGCTGCTGTACGGGCTGGTGGTGGTGATCGGTACCCTGGTGGGCCTGGAAATACCGCTGGTGATGCGCATCCTCAAGCGCCACTTCCAGGAGCGGTATGCCTTGAAGGACCTGGTCTCTCAGGTGCTCACGTTTGACTACCTGGGTGCCCTGGCCGTGGCGGTGGCCTTCCCGCTTCTGCTGGTGCCGCACCTGGGGCTGGTCAGGACGGGCCTGTTCTTCGGGTTGCTGAACGCCGCCGTGGCGGTCTGGGCGCTGTGGCTGTTCCGGCACCAGTTGCGCCATGTCGCGGCGCACGCCTGGGCGTGTGCTGCCGTGCTGGCGGCACTGCTGGCAGGGCTGGTGGGCGCCGACCGCATCACCACCTGGAGCGAAGACAACTTCTATGGCGGCGATGTGGTGCTGCGCGAGCAGACGCCCTGGCAGCGCATCGTCGTCACCCATGGCACGGCCGGTGTCCGGCTGTTCTTGAACGGCAACCTGCAGTTTCACTCGCGCGACGAATACCGCTACCACGAGGCCCTGGCCCACCCGGCCCTGCGTGCCCATGGCGCGCCGCGGCGTGTGCTGGTGCTGGGGGGCGGCGACGGCATGGCTGTGCGGGAAGTGCTCAGGCACCCGGGTGTCGAACAGGTCACCCTGGTCGAGCTGGACCCACGCATGACCACGCTGTTCCGGGACGTGCCGCTGCTGCGCCAGCTCAATGGCGACGCCCTGTCCAACCCAAGGGTCAGGGTGGTCAACGCCGATGCCTTTGCGTGGCTGCAGACGCAGCGCGAGGTCTTTGATGTGGTGTTGATCGACTTTCCTGACCCGAGCAACTTTTCGCTGGGCAAGCTGTACACCACCACGTTCTACGAGAGTGTCGACCAGCACCTGGCCGCGGGCGGCTACCTGGCGGTGCAGACGACCAGCCCGCTGATCGCCCGGCGCAGCTTCTGGACGGTGGTCCAGACGCTGGAGGCGGTGGGTTTGCAGACCTGGCCATACCACGTGACGGTGCCCAGTTTTGGCGAGTGGGGCTTTGTGCTGGCAGGCCGAAGACCCTTGCGCCAGAACGACCACTTGGGCCCCTTGCCGCAGGGGCTGCGCTTCCTCACGGCCGAAGGTTGGCCCGCGCTGTTCCACTTTCCTCCTGACATGTCGCGCGTGCCGGCCGAGCCAAACCGCCTGAGCAACCAGTCGCTGGTGCAGAGCTTTGAGGAAGAGTGGGGCAAGGTCCAGCAATGAACCCGGCGAGCTCGTCAGGGGCGCCCGCGCTGTCGCGCCGGGCGGCGCTGGCCGGCCTGGCTGTGGCCGGTGCTGGCCTGGGCGGCTGCCTGCGGGAGCAGGGCGCCAGGCCGTCGTCGTGGCAGGGCGGCTGGGTCGGCGACATCACCGCGCTGGGCCACCGCTGGCGAGACGATGCCGCCTGGCGATCGAACACTGCGGCGGCTGCGGGTGTTCAGCGCCGGGCCGACGTCATCATTCTGGGCGGCGGTGTGGCCGGCCTTGCGGCGGCCCGGGCCCTGCGGGAGCAGGGAGTCGAGGACATCGCCGTCCTGGAGCCCCACGCCAGCCCCGGTGGCAACAGCCGAGGGCATGTGCTGGCGGGCAGGCGCTGCCCGATGGGCGCGCACTACCTGCCAACACCGGGTGACGCGGCGCCGGAACTGCAGCGTTGGCTGTTGCAGCTGGGCCTGGCGCGTCAGCAGGGTACCGGCCTGGTTTGGGACGAGCGTGCGCTGTGCCATGCGCCCCAGGAACGCCTGTGGTTCGACGGGACCTGGCACGCCGGGCTGCTGCCGCCGTGGGAGGCGGGCAGTGCCGGCTGGCAGCAGGCTCGGCGCCTGGCGCAGCTGACCGCTGCGCTGATGCGTGAGCAGCGGTTTGCGATGCCCAGCCAGGCCGTGCCGTGGACGCCGACCCTGGCCGCACTGGACGCGCAGACCTTCGCCGCCTGGCTGGATGCCCAGGGCCTGGACGACCCCGCGCTGCGCTGGTACCTGGACTACTGCTGCCGTGACGACTACGGCGCACCGGCTGCCGTGGTGTCGGCCTGGGCAGGCCTGCAGTACTTCTGCAGTCGTCATGGATTTCTGGCGCCGGACACGCCCGAAGCCGAGGCCTCGCAGGAGCCGGTGCTGACCTGGCCCGAGGGCAATGCGTGGCTGGTGGAACGCCTCGCCTCCGGCCTGGACAGTCGTCTCCACCTGAACCGTCTGGCGCTGCAGGTGGTGCCCGGGCGGCAGGGCGTCGAGGTGCTGGCCTGGCGTGCCGACGAACAGCAGGTCGAGCGCTGGCAGGCCCAGCAGGTGGTGCTGGCGGTGCCGCTGGCCATGGGCGCGCGGCTGCTGGGCGAGCAGGCGCCGGCCGCGCTGCAGACGGCCTTGCGCGCGCAGCGCGTGGCGCCGTGGCTGGTGGCCAATGTGCTGCTCAGCCGCGAGCCGCTGGAACGTCCTGGCCAGCTGCCGGCCTGGGACAACGTGGCCTATGGCCAGGCGAGCCTGGGCTACGTGCGTGCGCAGCACCAGCTGGTGCAGGCGCAGCCGAGGGGCAGCTCGGTGGTGCTCACGGCCTACGAGGCCCTGGGTCCTGAGCAGCGGCAGGCCTTGGCCGAGGAGCCGTGGCAGCACTGGGCTGAGCGCGTCGTCAAGCACCTCGCCGTCATGCACCCTGATCTGCCGGCGACGGTGCAGCAGGTCGACCTGGTGCGGCATGGTCACGCGATGAGCACCCCGGTGCCGGGTACTCGCAGCAGCCCTGCATTGGCCCTGTTGCGGGAGGCCGGTTCCCTGGGGCCGCGTGTGCACTGGGCCCACGCCGACCTGGTGGGCTATTCGGTCTTCGAGGAGGCGTTTACGCTGGGCGATGCGGTCGGGCGCCGGGTGGCCAGCCGCTGGGTGGGCAGCTCGCCGCGCCGGAGCTGATGACGCTCGACCTGGCCCGCCTTGAACGGCCCTTCCAGGGCCTGCAGCAGGTCAAGGGCCTTCTGCTCGTTGTTGCACCCGTGGTTGCACACGTAGACATCGGCCGTCGCGCTGCACAACTCCGGCCAGGTGTGCACGGCCAGATGGGATTCGGCCAGCAGCACCACGCCCGTGACACCTTCCCCCGCGTCGCCGAAGGCATGAAACAGCTCACCCACCGCCTTCAGCCCGCTGGCGGCGACGGCGTCCAGACAGTGCCTGCGCAACTGCTCCGTTGTCCAGCCCACCGCGCCCGAGGGCGCGCATCCGGTCATGTCCGCGGTGAGGTGCAGGCCGTGCATGGCCGTCAGCATAACGGCGTGTCGGCACAGCCGACCAGGGGACGCTGCGGCTGACCGATGTGCGACGGATGCGCGTCGTCTGGCGTTTCGAATGCAACCCCCTGTTTCAGGGGTATGACGCCCAGCGTGTCACGGAAGCAAGCTTCCTGAACCGGTGGTCTCGCCCGTGACGCCTTGCCACGGGCACCCGGGCCCGTAGGGCTGCCAGGCCGTCGGCCTGTCGCACCTGATTGCATTCGGTACGTGCCTTCACGTGCCCGCACACCGATGCACCTACGCTGTGCGGCCACGGAACCAAAAGGACAGGGATGCTGCATCAACTTCAGGCGGTCTTGCGCAAACGGCTGCGCCACCCCTTCATGCGCAGCCTGTGGATGTCCGACACCGACCAGGCGGATCTGCAGACGACACCAGAAGGCTGCTGGTGGCACCAGGATGCGGTCGCCATGGGCAGCACCGTGACGCTGGACCTCTGGGCCGACGATCAGGCGGAAGCGGCGCAGGCCGCAGCCGAGGTGATGCGCGTCCTTCAGCGTGTGGACGAGACCATGAACGCGCAGCGGCCATTTTCGGAGGTGGCTCGCATCAACCGCGATGCGGCCCATGGGTCGGTGCCCATATCCGATGAGCTGTTCAGGCTGTTGCAGCGTGCGCTCAAGCTCGCGGTGGCCACCCGAGGCGCGTTTGACATCACCTACACCGCGAGCGGCCGCCCATTGGACGCCCACACCGGGACAATCCAGCGCGAGCTGCACTCGCGGGAGGTGTTGCCCGGCATCGGCAGCAGCCATGTGGAATTGGACGAGTGGACCCAGACCGTGCGCTTCAGGCACCGCGCCACGCACATCGACCTGGCGGGCCTGGCGCGTGCGCATGCCGTGGATCAGGCCGCCTTGCGCCTGAAGCGGCTGGGGATACAGCACGCCTGCCTGAGCGCCGGCGGTGACAGCCGTGTCATCGGTGACCGGCGAGGGCGCCCTTGGAGCCTGGGCATCCGCGACCCGCATGCCGAGAACGAACTGGTCGCCGTGTTGCCGCTGACGGAGGTGTCGGTGTCGTCATCCGGCGATCATGAGCGCTCGCTGCACCACGGCGGCCGTCGAATCCGCCGCCTCATCGACCCGCGGACGGGCCAGCCCGCCCACGACACCGCCAGTGTGACGGTGCTGGCCGCCGACGGTGTGACGGCCGAGGCGGCTTCCAAGATGCTGTTTGCCCTGGGCGCCGGCCAAGGCCTCGCCCGCTTGCCCTGGCTGCCCGGTGTGGAGGCGGTGGTGATCAGCGCCGACGGTGAACTGCACGCCACCGCCGGCCTGGACCTGCGCCACGCCACCGAGCTGGGGCGCCCGGTGGACCGCTCACTGCCGTCGGTGCAGTGAACCCTGCTCACGGACCCCGTTCAACGCGATGATTTTTCCTTCTTGATCGCGTCTTCGAGCGCCTTCATCGGGTCAGACGTTGGAGCCGCTTCCGGTGCCGGCGTGGGCAAGCCACCGCTGCTGCCAGGGGCTGTCGGCGGCGCCGAAGCAGGCCCAGATGCCGGGACATCCGGGGTGGGGGCCAGAGGGTCGGCCGCGGGCATGCTCATCTGTTCCAGCGCCTTGTCGACGTCCACCTTGGCCGTCTGGCTGATGCCGTCGATCACCAGCCCAGGGTAGGCAATCACCGCCACGACCATGATGAGCTGCAGGATGATGAAGGCGATCGAGCCTTTGTAGATCTGCGCGGTGGTGACGGCGGGAATCAGCTCGCCCGTGACACGGTCCTTGTAGTCGACCTTGGGCGCGACGCTTCGCAGGTAGAACAGCGCGAAGCCAAAAGGCGGCGTCAGGAAGGAGGTCTGGAGGTTCATCGCGATGACCACGCCAAACCAGACCATGATGCCGTCGATGGGTGTCCCTGGCGGGAACAGTTCGGGCAGGATCTTCTCGGCCACGGGCGCGAGGATCGGGATCACGATGAACGCGATCTCGAAGAAGTCGATGAAGCAGCCCAGCAGGAATACCAGGATGTTCACGACGATCAGGAAGCCCATGGCACCACCGGGCATGTCGTCAAACAGGTGCTCCACCCAGATGTGCCCGTCGGCCGCGTTGAAGGTGAAGCTGAAGACCGTCGAGCCAATGAGGATGAACAGCACAAACGTGGCCAGCTTGGCCGTGCTGTCCAGGGCCTGCTTCATCAACCCCATGCCCAGACGACGCCGTGCCGTGGCCATGATCAGCGCACCCAGCGCGCCCATGGCGCCACCTTCGGTGGGCGTGGCCACACCCAGGAAGATGGTGCCCAGCACCAGGAAGATCAGCACCAGCGGCGGGATCAGCACAAAGGTGACCTGCTGGGCCAGCTTGGACAGCAGGCCGAGCTTGGTCACGCTGTTGATGATGGCCAATGCCAGGGCCACAAACGAGGCCACCGTGAGTGACAGGATCAGCCGTTCATCGCCGGGTGAAGCACCTTCACGCCCGACCCACTTCTGCATCATGCTGTCGTGCACACCCGCCCACAGGTAGCCAGCCACCGCGCACACCCCCAGAAGCACCAGCAGTGACACGTGGCCGCTGGCACCGTTGTCTTCGCGGTAGATGCGCGCCTCAGGCGGCAAGGCCGGAACCCAGCCCGGCTTGACGACGGCCACCACCACCACAAACAGGATGTACAGGCCCACCAGCAACAGGCCGGGCACCAGTGCACCGGCGTACATGTCGCCGACCGAACGGCCGAGCTGATCAGCCAGCACGATCAGCACGAGCGACGGCGGGATGGCCTGCGCCAGCGTACCTGACGCAGTGATGGTGCCGGTGGCAATGCTGCGGTTGTAGCCGTAACGCAGCATGATGGGCAGGGAGATCAGGCCCATGGAAATGACGGCGGCCGCCACCACACCGGTGGTCGCGGCCAGCAGCGCACCCACCAGGATGACGGCGATGGCCACGCCACCACGCACGGGGCCGAACACCTGGCCGACCGTCTCCAGCAGGTCTTCGGCCATCCCGGAACGTTCCAGGATGATGCCCATGAAGGTGAAGAAGGGAATGGCCAGCAGCGTCTCGTTGCTCATGATGGCAAAGACGCGCTGAGGCAAGGCCTGGAACAGGTTGCTGCCAAACAGCCCCGCCTCCATGCCGATGAAGCCAAACACCAGGCCGGTAGCGGCCAAGCCAAAGGCGACGGGAATACCCGTCAGCAGAAAGAAGAACAGGCCGCAGAACATCAGCGGCACAAAGTTCTGGGCGATGAATGCCGTCATGTCACGGGGCTCCCTTGAGCTTCTTCTCGACTTCGGCCGCCAGTTCGGCAGCGTGCTTCTCGTCGTCTGACTGGGCGGCATCCCCGCTGAAGGGTTCGGGAATGTCGCCACGCAGGAACGCGATGCGCTTGATCAGCTCGGAGACTGCCTGCACCATCAGGATGGCAAAACCCAGTGGCACCAGCATCAGCACGGGCCAGCGGATCAGGCCGCCGGCGTTCTGGCTCATTTCACCGCTTTCCCAGGCGCGCACAAACAGCGGCCAGCCCAGGTCGATCATGATCCACGACAGCGGGATGGTGAAGATGACGATGCCGATGGCGTCGATCACCGCGTTGGTGCGCTTGGACAGCCGTGCGGCGATGAAATCGATGCGCACGTGGGCGTTGCGCAGCATCACATAACCCACACCCAGCATGAACACCGCGGCAAACAGGTACCACTGGATTTCCAGGAAGGCGTTCGAGCCGATGTTGAACGCCTTGCGGATGACCGCATTGCCGGCACTGATCAGCACGGCGGCCAAGACCAGCCACATGATGACGCGGCCCAGCCATTCGTTGAAGGCATCGATGCCGCGAGAGACTTTCAGCAGTGCACCCACTGGCTCCTCCGGGTGTTTAGTTCCACCCGTATTCTAGGGAGCCCAAAAGTGCCGGCAGGCTTGGAAACCCCCTATCGGTTCCCACGTAGGGGCCGGCCCGGGGGTACTTGCGGCGCAGGCTGTGCGTCAGCCTGCCCGCGGGGTGTCACTGGCCCGTGGCCATGGCGTACAGGCGGGCCGAACGCGCCCCTGAACGGCAGAACATCAGCAAGGGCCGGGGCAGCTCTGCCAGCAGCAGGGCCATGGCCTGAGCGTCCTGCTCCGACTGAAACGCGCCGCTGACCGGCAGATGCCGGTAGGCCAGCCCAGCCGCCAGCGCGGCTGCCTCGATCTGGGCGCTCGTGGGTTGGTCTGCGCCGCCTTCAAAGTCCGGGCGGTTGTTGACCACGCTCTTGAAGCCGGCCTTGGCGGC
>JAJTDE010000167.1 GCA_021298085.1 Rubrivivax sp. | reverse complement strand
CTGGTGCCCCGCGCGATGTGCGCAAGTGCTTGATGCGTCAGGCAAAAACGGCTTGGTCTACGACAGGGGATGTCGGGAGCCGTTGAGTACCTCTTTAATGAGCTTGGGTCCCTGTTTCAACGTGGATACCCCCACGGTTCCGGAATGGGTAGTGGTACGCACTGGTATGACTTGGAGAATAGAGTTTGCGCATCTTCGGAGGCTTGCACTGTCGACAGCGTGAACGCGCAGATTCGGCGGTATCCTGCGCCGAGTATGTGCTCGGTCACGCCGAAGTGCGACCCCCGACCTGTTAGTGCCGGCGATACTTCGTTTGCCTTGCCGGTAGGCACTGTGGAGCATCAGGTGACTAAATCACTGGTAATCAATAATACGATAGGTGGCCGGCACCTCCTTCACGACGGCACAGTTATGCGCTTTGCGATCGAGCGGGATGGGGCAATCTACGTGCGATCTCTAGGGTTTGGAACCGGCCGGCTACCGGGCCCTAATTTCTCACAAGCTCAGCGTCTATGGGGGGCTGTAGATGCGCAAATTCGAAAGAACTTCGAAGGAAAATGAGTCTTGAACAATTCCGGCTCGAGAGTCAATCTCTGTATTTCGCTTGCACTCTTGATAGCGCTGCTGCTCGTCGCGAGTCTCGCTGGCTCGATTCTTGTGGGCATCTTCATCGGGCTACCGGAAGCTGTTGGGCCAGCAATAATTACCCATTTATTGGTTGCAGCGCCGTTAGCGGTCGCTATCGGTCTTCCCGCCTTTTTTCTGCTGCGCCGATTCGGTCTCCAGCATTCGGTGGCAACAGTCGTCTTGGTAGCCGTCGGTATTGCGAGTGTCCCGCTTCTAGTCCTTCTAGTGCCTGATCTAGCGCGCTACGGCTTGGGTTTCCTCCTGGTCGATAAGTCTACGATGCTATACACGCTCTCCGTGATCATGGGCGCGGTGGTTGGTGGTGTAGTGTTTGCGGTGGGCAGTCGCCGATTAGTCCGACTGTGACGTAGCTAACTTTGATACCTCTTTAACTGCCTGAGTCATCCGGGCACTTGCACGAAGGAAGACATCCCGGAGATTCGCCGGGCTGCTGCGGCCTGCAATGGTGATATGGCCTGCATTGGAGCGTTGCGGCAGTTTGCAGCGGAGGCTGGGCTACCAGTGCCGAGGGTCAGCATGGGGCAGGCTCTGATGGAGTTCCTCGGCATTGGTGTTGGCGGCGGCGCAATGGGGGCAGTAGCTACAGCGGGTGGCGCCGAGGCGTTGACGATTCATGGTTCCGAAAGACTGGCTGGCGCGGCAGCAACTCGCGGAGGTGTTCTCACTGCGGAGCAAGCTGCACTCGTTCAGCAGAGTGGTGTCATGTATCTGCAGCAAAGCGGACAGGGAGCCGCTGTCTATGTGCTTCAGAACGCGGCCGGCCGATACGACGTGGCGATCTACGGGGGACGTGGCTTGATCACGACCATCGCCAACATGAAGCCCGCATCGCTGGCAAAACTGGCAGAGCGCTATGGCTGGAAATGAGGTTCTATGCGCGATCTGCGGTAAGTGGCTACCGGCAGATCAAGCGGTCGAGATGAGGCTAACCGCGCCGGGCATGGAGCCCGAAGAATGCCAATTGCTCTTCGTACACAAGGCATGCCTGCAATCGGTGGTTCAACCCGCCGTGCCGCTGCATCCGGACCTTGTTGACGAGTAGAGCAACCAAAGAACCTTTGATCTTGCAGTGCCGTCAGGGCTCGAAGGCTTCGACCTTTAACCCCTGGACGGCGCCAAAGCGGCGCCGGGGTCAGGTCTTGAATCTTGCATGCGGCGCCTCCCGGCGCTGCTTTGCTGTCAGGGCACGAAAGCCTCGAAGCTCAGCCCTTCGACAGCCGAGAAGTGCTTGACGTTGGCGGTGATGAGGGTGGCCTGGTGCTCGATGGCGGTGGCGCCGATGAGCGCATCGGCCAGGCGCATGCCGTGCGACAGTGCCAGGCGGTCGATCAGCTCGGCTGCGCGCTGGCTGATGGCTGGCGTGATCGGCATGATCTCGGTATTGCGCGCCGCCAGGCCCTTCTTCAGCCGCGCCAGATCGGCCTTGTCGCGGCAGCCCTGCGCCAGTTCGATGTAGGTCACTGCTGAGATGCGCCAGGCCGGCAGCGCATGCAGCCGCTGCGCCGCGCCCACATGCCCGCGCGTCAGCCACACCAGCACATCGGAATCGATCTGCATCGCTGAAATCAACCGTCGCGTCGCGTACCGTCGTCGTTGAACCGCGAGGCGCGCAGCTTGCGCACATAGCCGGCCACGTCGGCCATGTCCTCGCGGTCGCGCCACATGCCGAACAGCGGATCGTCGGTCGCGAATTCTTCGGCCGGTGCGGCCTGCGCCTCTTCCTCGATGCGCACCGTCACCAGCGCGCTGGTGGCCTTGGCGAGCTTCTCGCGCCAGGCCGGCGGCAGCTCGGCCACCGGCACATGTTCGATCACCACAGCGTTCATCACGAATCCTTCCTCAGGTAGTTGGCCGCTTCAGGCTGCCGCGTAGGCCCGCCGGGCGCGCGCATCGCGCAGCAGCCCATCGACCACATACAGCAGCTTGTCGCGTTCGTCGGGCGACAGCTCGCCGATGGCACGCACGCGCTCGAGCATCGAACTGTCTTGCACAAAAGCGCTCTGCTCATGCTGCGACACCAGCGAATCCAGTGTTACCCCGAAAGCTTCGGCCAGCTTCTTGGCCACCTCGATGGATGGGGTCATCTCGCCGCGCTCGTAGCGGCCGATGATGGCCCCGGAGGTGCCGATGAGCTTGCCCACCTCGGGCTGTGACCAGCCGCGGGCGCGGCGCAAATCGTGCAGACGCTTGGCAAACACGGCCTGAATCTCGCTCATATCTGTCACCTAGTCATGACCAAAGGCACCTCAAAACGGTGCTGGAAGGCCAATTTAGGGAACGGCAAGGTGACGGTCAATACCTCTTCGTCTTGACAACTCTAGCACGCATCGGTACCGTTCGTCACGCAAAGGTGATGACGAAATTTTTGAGGACGATGTCATGGCGCGCATCCCCGAGACCGAGATCGAGCGGCTGAAGAGCGAGGTGAGCGTGCAGCGCCTGGTGGAGGCGTCTGGGGTGGCGCTGAAGCGGGCGGGCAAGGACTGGTTGGGGTGCTGCCCGTTCCACGAGGACGACACGGCGAGCTTGGTGGTGAGTCCGGGCAAGAACCTGTGGCACTGCTTCGGGTGCGGGGCGGCGGGGGGGCCGATCGACTGGGTGATGGGGCTGCGCGGGGTGAGCTTCCGGCATGCGGTGGAGTTATTGCGCGAGGGGGTGGGAGGCGGGGTTCCCCCGACAGTGGCGGATGGGGTGCCGCCGGGGGCGGTGGCGGTGGGTCGGGGGACGGTGCGGGCGCTGGCGGCGCCGGTGGCCTTCGATGCGGACGATGCGCAGTTGCTGGGCCAGGTGGCGGATTACTACCACGCGACCTTGAAGCAGAGTCCCGAGGCGCTGGCGTACCTGGAGTCGCGCGGCATTGCGGGCAGCGCGGCGGCCCAGGCCATTGATGTGTTCAAGCTGGGGTATGCGAACCGGACGTTGGGGCTGAGGTTGCCGGAGAAGACGCGCAAGGCGGGGGCGGAGATCCGCGCGCGGCTGGAGAGCCTGGGCGTGTACCGGGACAGTGGGCACGAGCACCTGAACGGCAGCTTGGTGATCCCGCTGTTCGATGCTGGTGGCCGGGTGGTGAATTTGTACGGGCGCAAGTTGCTGGACAACCTGCGTGCCGGGACACCGAAGCACTTGTATTTGCCGGGCTCGCCGCGGCGCGGGGTGTTCAACCCGGCGGCGCTGAGTGCGGGGGCGAGCGAAGAGCTGATTGTGTGCGAGGCGCTGATCGATGCGCTGACGTTCTGGTGTGCGGGGCTGCGCAACGTGACGAGTGCGTACGGGGTGGAGGGGGTGACGGATGAGCTTGTTCAGGCGATCCAGGCCGGCGGGGTCAAGCGTGTCTTGATTGCCTTCGACCGGGACGAGCCGGGCGAGCGAGGGGCGGCCAAACTGGCCGAGCGCTTGATGGGTCTTGGCATCGAGTGCTTGCGGGTGGTGTTCCCCAAGGGGATGGATGCGAACGAATATGCATGCAAGGTGCAGCCGGCGGGCAAGAGCCTGGGCCTGCTGGTGCGCAAAGCCGAATGGATGGGCAAGGGTGCCGCGCCGAAGCGTGATGCCGCCGAACCCGAGCTGGTCACAGAGCGTGACCACCTGCCGCCGGCCGTTCCTTCTTCAGCCGCTGACGCGGCGCCGCTGATCAAGCCAGCGGCTGAAGAAGAGGCCCCTGCGCTGCCGGCCGCGGCGGTGCCCAGCGCACCGGCCGCCGACGCGCCCGCGCAGGTCAGCGAGCGTGAGGCGGTGCTTGTCTTCGGCGAGGGCAAGGACGCGCGGCGCTGGCGGGTGCGTGGTCTGCCGAAGAACCTGGCGGTGGGGGTGCTGAAGGTCAATGTGATGGTCAGCGCCGAGGACGGGCGCTTCCATGTGGACACGCTGGACTTGTATGCGGCGCGGGCGCGGGCGGTGTTCATCCAGCAGGCGGCTGCAGAGCTGGGCGCTGGTGACGGCTTGCTCAAGACCGATCTGGGCCGTGTGCTGTTGAAACTCGAAGCCTTGCAGGATGAAGCCATCCGTGAGGCGCTGGCGCCCAAGGAGCCGAGCGCGCCGAGCATGACCGAGGCTGAGCAGGCGCAAGCGCTGGGCTTGTTGAAGGATCCTGAGCTGATGCGCCGCATCGTGGACGACTTCGATGCCTGCGGGGTGGTGGGCGAGAGGACAAACAAGCTGGTGGGGTACCTGGCGGCGGTGAGCCGCTTGCTGGAGCGGCCGCTGGCGGTGGTGATCCAGAGCTCGAGCGCGGCGGGCAAGAGTTCGCTGATGGATGCGGTGCTGGCGTTCGTGCCCGAGGAGGCGAGGACGAAGTACAGCGCGATGACGGGGCAGAGCTTGTTCTACATGGGGGCCACGAGCCTCAAACACCGCATCCTGGCGATAGCGGAGGAGGAAGGTGCGAGCCGGGCGAGTTATGCCATGAAGCTCTTGCAGTCCGAGGGCGAGTTGACCATTGCCAGCACGGGCAGTGATCCGAAGACGGGCAACCTGATCACGCAGGAGTACCGCGTCGAGGGGCCGACGATGTTGATGATGACCACGACGGCCATCGACCTGGACGAAGAGTTGCTGAACCGGTGCTTGGTGCTGGCCGTGGACGAAGACCGCGAGCAGACGCGGCGGATACACGCCTTGCAGCGCGAGAAGCGCACGCTGGCCGGGCTGGCCAGGCGTGAGGCCAAGACCGCGATCCTGGCCACGCACCAGAACGCGCAGCGGCTGCTGAGGCCGCTGGCCGTGGTGAACCCGTATGCCGACCGACTGACCTTCCTGGACGACCGCACGAGGACGCGGCGCGACCACGAGAAGTACCTGACGCTGATCGACACCATCGCGCTGCTGCACCAGCATCAGCGCGAGGTGAAGGCGGCGCACGTTGCCGGGCGCGGCGTGGAGTACATCGAGGCGAACTTGGCCGACATCGAGGCTGCCAACGCCATCGCGCACGAGGTGCTGGGCCGCAGCCTGGATGAGTTGCCGCCGCAGACGCGGCGCGTGCTGGCGATGATCGTCGGACACGTCCACGCGCGGGCGCAGGCCGCAGTCATGCGGCGCGAGGACGTGCGCTTCACGCGCGCCGAGCTGCGCGCGGCCAGCGGCTTCGGCGACACGCAGCTGAAAGTTCACCTGGCGCGTCTGGCCGAACTCGAATACCTCATCGCGCACCGTGCCGTGCGTGGTCAGGGCTTGGACTATGAGCTGCTGTTCGATGGTGAGGCGACGGCCGTGGCGCACCTGTCCGGGCTGATCGATGTCCAGAGCCTCGAGGCCTGTGACTACGACGCACGGCGGTCGGGGGTGAAGGCCGAGTGGTCGGCCCCTGGTCGGGGCGCAGTCGGCCAGCGGTCGGGGCCTGGTCGGCAGGGTCAACCGGCTGCAAAGCCAGCACTGGCGAGGGTTCCCGCTGAAACGGCATCCGAGAACTCGCAAGCGCATATCTCAGGCGGCACCGTGCCGCCGGTCGTGTCGTACCCCAAGGCCGTACCTTCTTCAGCCGCTTCCTCGGCCGTTGCTGCTGCTGCTACTGCTGCTGCGTGATGGCCACCGCCGCGAGCACCAAGCGCCAGAAGCTGGCCGCGCCGAGCGCGGCACCGACGAAGACCGCGCGGGGGCGCCGCGTGAGCGCCGAGCCTGCCGCCCTGGCGCATAACGCCCTGACGCGCTACCAGGCGGCCTTCCACGAGTGGGAGGCGGTGGTGGGGTACTCGCCGCGAACGATCGCTGCGCAGCGCCACGCGATCGGGCGCTTCATTGCCTGGGCGGACGAGCGTGCCTTGAGCCGGCCGCAGGACATCACGCGGCCGATCCTGGAGCGCTACCAGCGGCACGTGTACCACCACCGCAAGGCCAACGGGGCGCCGCTGTCGGTGAGTGCGCAGCTGGGGCTGATCTTGCCGCTGCAGGCGTGGTTCAAGTGGCTGACCAAGCAGAACCACATCCTGTACAACCCGGCGGCGGACCTGGATCTGCCGACCCGGCCGAAGGCGTTGCCCAAGGGACTGCTGAGCGTCGGCCAGGTCGAGGAGGTGCTCAACGGCTGCGACACCACGAAGCCCGAGGGCTTGCGCATGCGGGCGATGCTGGAGGTGCTGTACAGCACGGGTGTTCGGCGCTTGGAGCTGGCGGGGCTGAAGCTGTTCGACGTGGACATCGAGCGCGGGGCGTTGATGGTGCGCCAGGGCAAGGGGTCCAAGGACCGCTTGGTGCCCATCGGAGAGCGGGCCTGCGCGTGGGTGGACAAGTACTTGCGGGAGCTGCGGCCGGAGCTGGCCACGGGGGCGGATGACTACCGGCTGTTCCTGGACGACGAGGGCGGCGGCTTCACGCCCGAGCGCGTGGGGGAGCTGGTGCGCCGGCACCTGAGCGCGGCGGGGATCGGGCAGCCGGGCTCGTGCCACCTGTTCCGGGTGGCGTGTGCGACGCACATGCTGGAGAACGGGGCGGACATCCGCTTCATCCAGAGCTTGCTGGGGCATGCGAAGCTGGACACGACGCAGATCTATACGCTGGTCAGCCTGGCCAAGCTGAAGGAGGTGCACAGCGCGACGCACCCGGCCAGGCTGCACAGGGCGGCCGGCAACGGCCAGGGCGCGAGTACGGGGCCGCTGAGCGGTGATCGCGTGGGGGCCGGCACCGCGGGGCCCAGTGGCCCGCAGACGAACCAACAGACGAGCCCACAGGCTGCGCTGCTGGCCGCCTTGCAGGGTGAGCGCGATGAGGACACCCCGGGCGGTGCAACGGGCGCCTGAGGTCCAGGCGGACGGCCAGGTCGAAGGCGAGGCTGAAGGCAACGGGCGCTGCAGGGGAGCTTGGCTGTTGGGCCACGCGGGGCGGGTCAAGGCCGCCGCCGGCAGGCGGCGCCCCGGCCACGGGGCCCAAGGGCCTGGAGGCGACACGCGCGAGCCCGAAGACGCTGAACGCCGTGCGGCGCGTGGGCCGAGACCTCGGCATAGCGGCGCATGGTGAGCCAGCGCGTGACAGGCTGACTGCGGCCGTGGCCACCACGGGCGCCAGACCCTGAACCCTCGAGGCCCCGCTGGGCGCGGGGCCGCGCTGATGTGGCAGCACACCGTGCTGCGCGCAGCGCCAGTAGGGGCGCCAGACATAACGGGGGTTGGGCGACGACTGCCGCGCAGAGCAAGCCGCTGCGAGCGAACGAGGCTGCGGCGCTCAACGGCCCGTTATGTGGACTCGGCGCCAGGCCGAGTTCCCCCGGAAGGACTGCGCCGGCTGCAGGACAGCTCGATGCTGGCCGGCCAGCCGAAATCCTGGGGCCGCCGCAGTGCTCAGCGGCATGCGACAAGCCGGCTTGCGGGCCACCTCACCGCCCTCAACCCTTTAGCTGCCGGTCCTGGGCGTGTCTGGTGCCCCGCGCGATGTGCGCAAGTGCTTGATGCGTCAGGCAAAAACGGCTTGGTCTACGACAGGGGATGTCGGGAGCCGTTGAGTACCCGCGTAAGCCCTGCTGTATGGGACGGCCGGTGAGTGTCCCGCGGTCAGCAGGCGGTGCTGGTGCGGAACTGCCCGCCATGACTGCTATCTGGCACGGGACTTGGGCTCGCCAACTTCTGCTGTGGGTCGATGTGCAAAGCTATCCATAGCGACCCATGGCGGTCAATCAGCCCGATACCCAGGAGCGGCCATCCGACACTGGCGCAAGCCGAATCAGTGCCTGCTGGCTACACTCTGCCCTATGCACCCGCTCATCGAAACCCACCGCGCCGACCTGCTGGCATTGGCACGCAGGCGCGGGGTCACGGGTGTCCGGGTGTTTGGCTCGATGAGCCGTGGCGACGGCGGCGACAACAGCGACGTTGACCTGCTGGTGACCCTGGCCCCGGGGACCAGCGCGCTCGCCCTGGGAGGTCTACTAATGGACGCGCAGGAACTGCTGGGCCGGCGTGTGGATGTCGTCACTGAATCGAGCTTGCACCCTGCGCTACGGGATAGCGTGCTGGCTGGCGCAGTCCCGCTGTGAAGCCGGGTCCTGCTGCTGATCGGGTTCTTCTCGCGCACATGCGCGACTGCCTGGAACGGATTCATGAGTACTCGAACGGCGAGCGAGCTCGATTCGACGCTTCACGGCTTGTACAGGACGCGGTGATCCGGAATCTTCAGACGCTGGCTGAATCAAGCCAACGCCTGTCGGACGAGCTAAAGGCGACCGAAGCGCAGATTCCGTGGCGCGAACTCGCGGGTTTCCGCAATGTGATCGTGCACGGCTACCTGGGTGTTGACCTCGGCGCCGTCTGGCTGGTCGTCGAACAAGATCTCCCTGCCCTGAGCGATGCGCTCGCCCGCATGGCGCAGCACCGAGGTCTGTAAACCTGACCCTAACGGCGGCTGACCACGCGGCCGATAGTTGTCTTATGGCCGAGTCCGGGACTCCGTGGCCGCGCAACAGAGCCGTCAGTCGGTGTCCGATGGCGCCAGAACGGATCGGTGATGCAGGCGCCCTCCCAAAGTTGAAGGTCGGCTGACTGCCACCACCGCATCAGGTAGCAGCCGGCCAGTACTTGTCGTTGTCGAAGGGCAGCTTCCCGGCGCCTCGTTGTTCGCCCGGGCTTCTGACGGTGGTCGGGTCGGGCTGCCGCACGG
>JAJTDE010000166.1 GCA_021298085.1 Rubrivivax sp. | reverse complement strand
GTCCGCGATGGCTGATCGAGCTGCCTGGATAGCAGGCCTGGAACTCATCTGTAACCACCCGCGCTGCCGTTTGCCCAAGACTGAAGTCGCTGGGCGCCTTCAACGCTGGGCGTCGAGTTGACGCAACCAAGCCAACCAGGTGGCGCGGTAGCACGGCGAGGTCGCGAGCGAGGTTGGTTCATACGCTGAGGCGGTACAGGATCGGGGCCAGGTCGGCTTGGTTGACCTCGCGGCGGGAGATGAGCAGTACGGCCGCCTCGCTGACGTCGGCCCGAAGATCGAAGCGTGGAGACATCGGTATCTAGCTGTGTAACCGGTCCGCGGCAACCACGCCGTTGCGGGTCAGGTCGGCGCAATAGTTAGGCGTTGCCCCCGTCACTTGTATTGACATACCACTTGGCGGCTTGCTCAGCGAAGTACTGCGCAATTTCGTCGGATAGTGTCCAAGAGAGGTCAATGCCGGCTTCCTGCGCATGAGTCCCGAGGCGATAGATCAGTGATGGCATCACTTTATTGATGTCGCTGTCATTGCTCAATGCTTGCGCGAGCGCCGAGAAGGCTAGATCGAACTGTTTGTGGAACAGGCAGGCGTCTGCGAACGAGGCCCAGCACGCGATTTGGCCTTCGAATTCATCTCCAGTCGGTAAAGGAGTCGTGAGTGTGCCCCGGAATGCTGTCAACGCTTCCCGTACCGCTACAAGGTAACCTCGGACTGGTGCACTCGTTTGCCAAAGAAGCTCCGCACGGTCGATAAACTGCTCTCGCTCGCTTAGCGCCCATAGGAGGGCAGCCATGGCGGAAGGGAATGCGTCGTAGTCGATGTCGCGCAGGCTATCGACCATTTGGTCTAGGACATCCTCACGTTCATACTGGTCAGATGCGAGTCCAACAGCAGCTTTCCAGAAGGTTGCGGCGTCGTCATGGATTTGCAGCTCATGGCAGCGCTCAGCCGCAGACCTCATGTCGTTGAGCGTCGGTGATCTATCAACGTGAAAGAACTCAATAAGGTCGCGATGTGGCTCAAAAGTCTGGCTACGAAAAGCCACGGCGGCGTCAATCGCGGCACCAACGTCCATGGGTTCAGAATTCACGTTTATCCCCGGCACCTAAATTGATCTTCGTCGATCCTGGCGTTACAGCTCTATTCCTTCGCCACCACGGTGTCGTACAGCCCGATGTGCGTCAGCCCTGGATGGCTGTCAAGGCCTGTGTACCGTAACGAAGCATCCTCGTAGCGCCTGAAGGCGAAGACGGCCTGGTTCATCTGTTCGGTGTTGAATACCTTGAGTCGAACCAGCAAGTGGAAGTCCTTCACCGTCAATCCGGTGACGGCGAGAAAGAGGTCAGGCTCCAGCTTGGTGATCACGTCCTGAAGCGTATTCTCGCGAAAGTCGGTCAGGTACATGAAGGCCGGGATGCGAGTGGCGAACTTGATCAGTTTCTCTTGCACCAGCTTGCGCTTGGATTTGTATTCCTTCTCTTCTGCCGTTAGCTCCTTCTTTTCCTTGGCCGAAAGTTTCTCTTCCTTGGCCTTGTTCTTCAGCTCCTTGACCTTCTCGCTCTTGTTGATGATGGTCTCGATGACGTTGTCGCCCA
Source organism: Rubrivivax sp. (assembly GCA_021298085.1). GTDB lineage: Bacteria > Pseudomonadota > Gammaproteobacteria > Burkholderiales > Burkholderiaceae_C > Rubrivivax. Next base: position 7,665 of record JAJTDE010000166.1, on the reverse strand, counting down.
GTGTTCGCCAGCCTTCGATGCGCTCAACGGCGGCCATGGCCTCGGGGCTATCCATGATGCGGCGCAGCGTATCGTTGTCCACGTTCACGAGCAGCGCGCTTTCCCACTTGCGCGCCAACAACGTAGCGCTGGTGCCGGCCATGGCGATATCTAGGATCCCGCCAGCGTCAATCTGCGTCATGTTGGCGCCGTCGTAGGCGAGCACTGGCAAGAAAGACACCAGGTCCTTGACCGCGTTCTCCGGGTTGGGCTCGTTGGGCGACAGGCCGACCGCGTATTCCGAGAGTTGTCTTAGGGCGCGAGTCGGCGCGAAATCGAAGACGAAGCAGACCGGTTTGAGGATCTCCTCCTCGTTCGGGTTGTCACCGTTCGGGTTCTTGATTGACCAGGGCGACTGCACTCGAAAAGCCGCTTGGAAATAGGTCTCAGGCGACTTCAGGTTGCGCAGCATCAGGATCGACGACCACTGCGCAACGGTGACGCCGGTGGTCAGCTTGCCGCAGGACAGTGTGATGGTCTTGGTGTCAAAACCGCTGCCGATGGCGCGACGTACGGGTGGTAGCGCGTCAAGCCCGATGCCAGCGTCGGCACCGGCTGCCACAACAACCTCGTAGTCGTGCCAGAACGTGTTGTGCTTCTCGGCCAGCAGCTTGGCCATGGCGTGGCAGGCGGCCACGTTGGGAAGGAACCAGAACGAGTGCTGCAGATAGGGTAGCAGCCGCACGTCTGAGTAGGGAAACGGCGGGCGTGTCCCGGTCTTCAAGAACTCGGCGGCTTTGGGAGCATGGGCACCGCGGATGATATCTAGCCACTTCTGCACGTCGCTGGCATGCCTGAACTTGGCCTGCTTGCCGGTACCTTGGGCCTCGAAGAAGGCGTTGAGATCGAACTCATCGAACTCGCCGGCGTTGGCGATGGCGACCAGCTCGTCGGGCATCTGATAGGTCAGCAGACGCATCTGCGGCAAACCGCCATACGGGTTCCACTTGCCAGGGTTCTCAGCGGCGAAAGCCTCCTTCGCGCGTTGCTCGTCTGTGTAGGTCCAGTTGAAGATCTGTTCTTCGATGAACTCGCCCGTAGCGAGTGCCTTGAACGGTGTGCCTGAGAGGTACAGGTAGGCCCGGGTGGTGATTGGGAGGAAGTCTGATTCCTTCTCAGACAGCACGTTGAGGTCTTCGTTCACCTCCGCCAGGCCGGGCGTGTACTGGCGTTTGAATTCCTCCTTGCCGACGGCGTCCTCCTCGCCTTCGAACAGCTCTTTGGCGGTATCACGCCAGGCACCGAAGTGGTACTCGTCGAAGACAACGAGATCCCAGTTCAGCTCGTGTATCCACTCGTTCTTGGGCTTGACGTTGCCGGACGCATCCCGGCCCAGCAGGTCCTGGAATGAGCCGAAGCACACGATCGGCTGCTTGCGATCGAGTAGCCGCGGGTCGCCACCGGCTGACTTCGACAAGTACTGCCAGCCGTCGAAATCGGCGTGGGTTTCCAGATCGGTCTGCCAGGCGTCTTCGACCGCTGGCTTGAAGGTGACGACCAGCACCAATTTCGCCCCAAGCCGTTTGGCGAGCTGGTAGGTGGTGAAAGTCTTGCCGAAGCGCATCTTCGCGTTCCACAGGAAACGCGGCGCGGCCTGCGGGTCTTCTGCCCAACGCGACTCAAAGTAGGCTTGCGTCAGGTCCACGGCCTCTACCTGCTCTCGCCGCATGGGGAAGGTGGCGTGGTGGCTGCCTGTGAACTGCTGTCCGGTGCGCAGTTCGGTGAGCACGGTCTGGACGTCTGCGATCGTGCATCGCATCCACTCCAGCTCGGCGTTCTGAAACCCCTTTTTCACCAACGCCGCACGCACGTGGTGATCGCTGAAGACGGTTCCGTCATCGCGCTCTGCGGCCTGGTCCAGCACGATGGTGTAGTTCTTGATTGCCGCTGTCTTGACTTGCTCGGCAACGCGCTGCTTGACGTCGCGAGTTGTCTGTCCGACCTTCAACAGGCCGGCGTGTGCAGGATCGTCGATCGCGTAGGCATAGATGCGAGGCCGGGCAACCGGCTTCGGGGCGAGGATGTCCTCGACGGTTGGTTTACTCGTCTTCGAGCTCATCTTTGGAGGTGGACTCGAACAAGTCTCCGGCGTGCTCGGCGACCTGAGATTTGACAAAGGCGACTTCTTCCTGCGTCAACGCATACCGTTGGTAGAGCGTGGCGTCTGTCCACTCTTGCTCCAAAGGCAAGTCAGGCACAAACGCGTACACGTCGCGCGTGGCGTGCTGTGTTGCCTTTCGAAGAGATACGAGGAATCGCACGAAACGCGAACGCAAGTAGGTTGCGAACTTAGATGCTTCTTCTTCGGTGTCAAAGTGCCCAGCGACTAGGTAAGTCTCAGTACAAGCGCTTCCTGGTCCAGCAATGATTGGTCTGCTGAGAAACTTTGTCTCTACAGCAGCACTGGTACCTTGCACTGCCGTCATCAGCACCTTCCATCTGTCGATGAGGTCCGTATTGACGGATATCTCCTGCCGCTCGACAAAAGTGACCTTTTGTGATCCGAAGAGTTTTACTGGGGCTTTTAGTCGCTTGCTGTCGGGCTTGCCATGAAAGAAGGTGCGAAGGCCAAATGGTTTCCCGCTGGAGACTCGTGCTGAAAGCGTTGGCTCGCCCTTTGCACGAACCTTTTCCAAGATTGACACTGCCTCATTTCGACGAACGAGGATGTCATAGGCGTCGAGGTAACGCGCAACCTCAGGACCAGTAGGTTGGCCGTCCCAGATCGTCTGTACGGTGCACGGCCCATGGTGCTCGCGATCCCAAAGGAAGTAGGAGATGCCGCCACGGATCTTCACCCCGGGGAAGCCTTCGTACAGCTTTGGGTAGTCGACGATGTTGCGCATGCGCCTGTCGGCAAGCATCTTCTGCCGGTACTTGTCGAGCCCCTTGCCCCCAGCCATCCAGCGCGAGGGGGTCACGAACACGGCGTAACGTGGATCGAGATCGAGCGCTTTATCAACGAACAACTGGTAGATCGGTGCGGCGCTTGTTCCATAGCCCCCGTCATCGAGCTGGTAAGGAGGATTGCTGACGATCACGTCGAACTGCATATCGGGTCCAAATAGCTCGGCGATGCGAGCCTTGATGTCGTCGGTGTGGATGAACGCGTAAGCGTGGGATTCCAGGCTTTCACCACGGTCGAGGGTCTTCTGGCTGGCGCCGCAATACTTGCACTTGCCGTCTACCCAGGTGTGCTCCATCCGCTCGAACCAGATGTTGCCGGCATCATGGCCAAACGCCTTAGCGATGGAGTGCTTGCCCTGCGCGTGCTTGGAGCAGTAAACGCTGCGCCGTGCGAGCAGGCTGGTGAGGTGTGTGATCCCGATGCCGTACACCTGCTGCGTCAGGATGTGCGTGACGCGCTTCTCCAGGTCCGGTATCTCGGCCGCCAACCCGTTCACAAGCCGGGCGGTGATCTCGCGCAGGAAGACACCCGACTTCGTGCAAGGGTCCAGAAACTTCACCGTCTTGTCGGCCCAGATGTTGGCCCCGTCGTGGTCTGCTGCCCAAGCGGTGGCCAGCGTGTCGAGCATGCGGCCGGCAAACTCCGGCGGCGTGAAGACCTCGTCGTTCGACAGGTTGGCGATGCAGGTCAGCACGTCGGGATTACGGCCCCGTAGCGTGAATGAGGCCTGTCCCATCATGTGTGGGCTCCCAGCACGAACTGAGCTCGCTCGGTGCGCAGCATCTGGAACGGTGTCATGAAGCGCACACCTAGGCCCAGACAGGCGTTCGGAATCTTGATGCGCCCCGGCGTGTTGGCCAGGACCTCGTGCGTGACCACGACATGGGCACCCGCGACAGCATGGGCCAGAAGGTAGAAGTCTGCGCCCAGCATGAAAGTGTTGATCGCAGCCGGCGTGTACTGCTGGCTCGTCGCCCACGTGCTGACGGCGGCAAACTGCGGTGCCAGGCTGGCAGGCGTGCGGCGGAACAGAGCGTCGGCTTGAGTGCGTGCCCAGTTGGATAGATCGTCCTTACCGGCCTCGATCTCATCGGCCACCTTGTCGATGCTGAAAACGGTACCGGTGTGTCCTTTGTGGGCCAGCCACTCCCAAAACGCTGGGCAGAAGTCCAAGCCGTAGTACAGATTCTTGGCTGACATGAAGACGTTGGCATCCAGCACATAGCTCATGCGGTAACCCCCAGCTCGCGCGCCGCTTCGTAGAAGGTGGCGGTCGTTCTCAGCCCCAGCATGCGATAGGCCTCGGTGAAGGGTGTCAGCCCCTCCAGCGTGCTGGCAACAATGGCGCGCGCAAAGCGCTTGCTGGTGCGAGCGCCCAGGCTTCGATAGAAGTCTCCACCTGGAGTACTGCGCTCTTTCAAGGTACGCAGGCGGTCCTGTTCGTCGCGATAGTGTTGCCACAGCGCATCCTGGCTGAGGTAGCCCGCATCGAACAGGCGCCTCAAGGCCACCAGCGTGCTGACCTTGAACTCGCGTGCCAGCCGCTGAATGGCCTCAGGCACCGGCTCATCGGATCGGTATGTGGCCTGCAGTTCTCGCAAAGGCACGAGCAGTTCGGCCGCGACCTGGTTGCACCAGCGCTCGATCTGCCGATCGGGCACCAGGCCAGCCTGCGTATCCGAAACGCCCGTCTCGCCCAGCCACAGGTGTGCCAATTCGTGAGCCAGGGTGAACATCTGGGCCGACTTGCTGTCGGCACCGTTCAGAAAGATCAGCGGCGCCAGATCGTCTGCCAGCGCAAAACCGCGGAACTCGCCGACGTCGAGCTTGCGGTGGCTGTTGCTGCCGACAACGGAGCTCACCATGACTAGCACCCCGGCGTCCTCGGTCTTGCCGATCATCTGGCGAAGTGCGTCTGTCCAGGTGGAGCACTGGCGACGTGTCTCGATGGACAGCTCCAAGTGTTCGCGTATGCGATGCGCAACCGTTACGGGGGCCTCCTGCACGGTCGCACTGCCGACGAATGGCAGGGTCGTCAAGCCGTGCATCAGTGCATGTTCGCGGTACCAGTCCTGTCGTTGCTGGCACAGGTATAACGTGTCGAGCAGGTGGCTGCTGGGTTCTGCTACGACCTCGTCGCGCAACGTGCGGAAGTCGGGGACCGGCAGCGTCAGCCTAGGAGGCTCCGGGAGGAAGAAATAACCGAAGGCGGTATGTGTGACTCGCGCAAACTCTTCGAGTTGCTTGAGCGTGGGTTGTGCTTGCCCCGTTAGCCAGAGTGGCCACTTGCGGAAACGCGACACGAGGTCTGCATCCTGCAGACGGGCACGTTGCGCAGCCCACCGCAATACAGGTATGGATGCGGCTACTGTGCTCACGTGCCACCGCCAGCGGCTACGCTGGCGTCTTGTGCGAACTCTGCTGCCAGATCGGCCACTGTCATCGGTCGCCAGGTCTTGGTCGGCGTAAAGATCTCGTGTTGAGCGAAGAGTGACCCCTTAGCACTGTGCGCTGAGGATCCTGTCAGGACATCGAGCCGGAAATCGCGGCGTTGAAACTTGCCTTTACCCAGGTAGCCCCATTCGGCGAAGGTGATGTGGGTACCGCTGCTTGTCTTCATGCTCAGCGCGTCGCCATGCACCAGATTGACTGCCAGCACTTGGCCGGCAGCACGATACAAGTCGTTGGACTCATCGAGTTTCAGGTATTCGGCGAAAACGTCGAGCAGGTTGGCTCGGCACTCTTCGATGTTGTCCGGCAGCAGTTCGATGCCATAAACGCACATCAGCCCCAGCAAGGCGTAATGTCGTCGCTCGAAATCAGATGTACCGTACTTCAACTCCACGGCTGCTAGCTTGCGCCTCAGCACTTGGACAAGGAAGTTGCCGTCCCCGCAAGCGGGCTCCAGAAAGCGCGAATCGATGCGGTAGGTCTCGTCCTTCACCAAGTCGAGCATTGCCTCCACCATCCACGCGGGTGTGAACACTTCTCCGTGGTCGGCGACGCGCTGTTTGGATTTGACCAAGGTCATCGGTACATAACCTGCTGGACAACGCAAGGGTTGGGCTGGTGGTCGGCCGCTGCAATGAACTTTCGTACTGGCACGCTAACACTGGCTCTCTTTAGGGCCGCCAGCGCTGTCGAGCGATTGACCGTCATGCGGCCCCTGTACCTTGCTTGTTCAGCGTGACTCACCGAGCTGCCTTCCCCGCGCCTTGGTTTCACAAAGCATTCTCGCGTGGATCGCCGTGACTGCGCTTTGGGGGCGACCTACAGCTTAGGGCTGTCATCTGCGCGTTTTGGGCGTCCCGGTTAGCGCTGCGCGCTACCCGGCCGGGTGCTCAGTCGCGACCGCTGAGGGCTGCCGCTCCCCGAGCCCTTCGGTCTCGGTCATTCGATTCCGCCCCCTGACGCGGCCGGTGCCAACGGCTGAGCCGATGGCAGGGGCGGGTTGGCGGCTGTCGCCGCTGAAAGCGCCCTTGCGTCTTGCCTCCCCGGTCTCGGCGACGGCCAGAGGCCCAGCACCGCGCGTGCTGCGCCTCTTCAGCCGATTTCCAGGAGCCCGGACCATGACCCAGCCTTCCCCCTTCCCTTCTGCTGCCTCTGCGCCGCTGCGCGCCGATGTTTACGCCCGCGTGACTGACCGCATCGTCGAGGACCTCGCGCGTGGTGTGCGCCCCTGGGCCAAGCCCTGGGCCGCATCCGCCCGCCAGGAGCGCGCCCGGATCACCCTGCCCTTGCGCAGCAACGGCACGCCGTACCGCGGCGTGAACGTCCTGTTGTTGTGGGGCGCCGCGCTCGATGGCGGGTTCTCGTCGCCCATGTGGATGACCTACCGCCAGGCGCAGGAGCTGGGCGGCCAGGTGCGCAAGGGCGAAACCGGCTCGCTGGTGGTGTTCGCCAACCGGGTGACCAAGACCGAGACCGGGGACGACGGCGCCGACGTCGAGCGCGAAATCCCGGTGATGAAGGGCTACACGGTGTTCAACGTCGAGCAGATCGACGGCTTGCCGGATCGGTACCGGCCCCGCCCTGCCCCGCTGCCGGACGCTGGCGAGCCGGTGGCACCTGGTGCGCCGGCCATCGAGCCGCACGCCGTGGCCGAGGCGTTCTTTGCGGAGACGGGGGCCGACTTTCGGCATGGTGGTGTCCAGGCGTTCTACGTGCCGGCGCGCGACCTCATCCAGCTGCCGCCGGTGGCGGCGTTTCGGGATGCCGAGGCCTACGCGGCGACCAAGGCCCACGAGCTGGTGCACTGGACCGGCCACCCCTCGCGCAACGCGCGGGTCTTCGGCAAGCGGTTCGGCGATCACGCCTATGCCTTCGAGGAGCTGGTAGCCGAGCTGGGCGCAGCCTTCCTGTGTGCCTACCTGGGCGTGACGCCGGAGATCCGGGAGGACCACGCGGCGTACCTAGCGCACTGGCTGCAGGTGCTGCAGCAGGACAAGCGGGCGATCTTCACCGCGGCCACGCATGCACAGCGGGCGGTGGACTACCTGCAGGGGCTGCAGGTGCCACAGACGCAGGAGCACGGGGACGGGGTGGCAGTGGCCGCCTGACCTGGCCGGAGTCGGGGGATCTCAAGGGAGCCCGCCGGCCGCGGGCTTCGGGAGTGGGCTTCGCCTGCTCGCGCCCCTGCCCTGTCGGGCACCCGCGCCCCCCACCCGGCTGGTGCCGCCCGGCCTGCAGTCATGATGAGTGGATATCATGTGTGCATG
>JAJTDE010000337.1 GCA_021298085.1 Rubrivivax sp. | reverse complement strand
AGGTCTGATTCAGGTTGATGCCGAATGACAGGCCGGCGCTGTCGCGCAGCGACCAGTTGCCGCCGACCCGCGCCGGCACGATCCACAGGTAGGCCGTCCGGAATTCGATCTCGGCCGACTCGTCGGCCTCCCAGTCGCCCATCGTGAACTGATGCGAGGTCACGCGCGTGCCCGGACGCATCGCCAGCACGCGATGGCGCACGCACAGGTTCAGCTCCGGCAGCAGGTACATGGTCACCACGGTGGCGCGCGAAAAGTCTTCCTTGAAGATGTCGCCCTGAACGATCTTGGTGCGGCTCGCCGCGCCCTCGACGTTAACCATGCAGTTGGCGAGCTTCACCATGTCGGGGTTGTACTCGATGCCGAGCGAGTTGGCGCCGAAGGGCGCCTTGGCCGCCGCAATGGCGATCTTGCCGTCGCCGGCGCCCAGGTCGATCACGAAGTCCTGCGGGGTCACGCGCGCCATGGTGAGCATGCGGCGCACCAGCTCGTCGGGCGTGGGCACCCAGACCACGTCCTTGCCCGACTGTCCGACTGAGGGCTTGTAGGCGCGCTCGCAGTCGGCCCGGCTGGACTGGGCCGAAGCGGCCGATGCGAAGGCCAATGCGGCCACGGCGGCGATGAGGCGGGCCGCGATCACGGCCAATCTCGAAAGACTCATGTCGGTTTCTCCTTGCGCGTGATGGGTCGTGTGGGGCTGGCGCCCGGTGGGCGAGGGCCGGAATTGTGCATCAAGCCGCGACGGGCACCGCAGGCACCGACCGGACCGCAGACCGCCGCCGGCGCACGCGCCGACAACGATCGCGCACGGCCGCCCGCCCGCTCAGGCCGCTGCCAGGTCGAAGGGCAGCTTGCGCAGCCGCTTGCCGGTCAGCGCGAACACGGCGTTGGCCACCGCCGGCGCAATCGGCGGCGTGCCGGGCTCGCCCACGCCGGTCGGGGCGGCCGTACTCGGCACGATGTGCACGCTGGTGTCCGGCATCTCGGGCAGGCGCAGCACCGGGTAGTCGTGGAAGTTGCTCTGCTCCACCCGGCCGTCCTTGAGCGTGATGCGGCCATGCAGGGCGGCACTGAGGCCGTAGACCAGCGCCGATTGCACCTGGGCCTCCACGGTCAGCGGATTGACGGCCGTGCCGCAGTCGATGGCTGAGGTGACCTTGTGGACGCGGATCTCCTTGCCCTGCACCGAGACCTCGACCACGTGGCCGCAAACCGAGCCGAAGCTCTCGTGCACCGCGACACCGCGTGCGCGGCCTTTGGCAACCGGCGCGGCCCAGCCCGAGCGCTCGCGCAGCAGGTTGAGCACCGCCCGGTGGCGCGTGTGCTGGGCATCCAGCAGCGCCAGCCTGAAGGCGATCGGATCCTGCCGGGCCGCGGCGGCCAGTTCGTCGATCAGCGTTTCCATGACGTAGGCAGTGTGGGTGTGCCCCACCGCGCGCCACCACAGCACCGGCACGTTGGCCTCGGGATGGTGCACCGAGACCTGCAGGTTGGGCAGCCGGTAGGGCGTGTCGACCACGCCTTCGGTGATGGTGGCGTCCACGCCGTCCTTGACCATGAATTTCTCGAAGGCCGTGCCGCGCAAGATGCTCTGGCCCACCAGGACGTGCTGCCAGCCCACGGGCGCGCCCTTGGCATCCAGGCCCACGGTCACGCGGTGCACGTGCGCCGGGCGGTAGTAGCCGCCCTGCATGTCGTCCTCGCGCGTCCAGATCACCTTGACCGGCGCGTCGATGCCGGCGGTCTTCATGGCGCGCGCCACCCGCACCGCCTCGACCAGGTAGTCCGAACTCGGGTTGGCGCGCCGGCCGAAGCCGCCGCCCGCGTAGGTGGTCACCAGGTCCACCTGCTCGGGTTTCAGCTCGGCCGCCTGCGCCGTAAGCACCTGGTCGATGGTCTGGAACTGCGAGCCGCAGATGACCGTCATGCGGTCGGATTTCAAATCCACCAGCGCCGACAGCGGTTCCATCGACGCGTGCGCCAGATACGGAAACTCGAACTCGGCATCGATGGTGCGCGCCGCGGTCTTGATGGCCTCGGGGCTGCCGTCGCTGCGCGCCGGGCGGCCCGGCTGGGCGGCGAGCGCACGGTACTGGGCCATCTGGGTGGGCGTGCTGACACCGGGCGGCAGGGTCCAGTCGATGGCGAGCGCATCGCGGCCCTGCTTGGCCGGCCAGTAGCCATCGGCGATCACCGCCACACCGCTGCCGCCGCGGTCGGTGGTCACCGTCAGCACGGCCTGCACGCCCTTGATGGCGCGCGCCCTGGCATCGTCCACCTTGGCCACGCGCCCGCCGAACACCGGCGGCCGCGCGACCAGCGCCACGCGCATATTGGGCAGGCCGTGATCGATGCTGAAACGGGCCCGGCCGTTGACCTTGTCGCGCGCATCGAGGTCGATGATCACGCCGTCGCGCGTGTCCAGGCGCTCGAGCGGCGTCTTCCACTCCGCCGCCGCTGCCTGGAGCAGCATGAGTCGTGCGCTGGCGCCGATGGTGCGGAACTGGGTGTAGCTCGAGGCGATCGATGTCGAGCCGCCGGTCATCTGGATACCGAAGCCCGGGTGCGCATACACCTGCGCGGCCGGCGCATGCTCGGCGCGCACCTTGTTCCAGTCGCAGTCCAGTTCCTCGGCGATCAGCATCGGCATCGCTGTCATCACGCCCTGGCCGAACTCCAGCTTGTTGATGAGCACGGTCACGGTGTCGTCGGGCGCAATGCGTACGAACGCCGCCGGCGGGTAAACCATGCGCTGCTGCTGGGCCTGCGCGAAGCGGTGGCCGGCCGGCAGCGCGATGCCGAGCAGCAGGCCGCCGCCCGCAAGGCCGGTGGCACGGAAGAACTCGCGGCGCCCGAGCTTGCGCGGCGCGGCGGTCGACAACCGCGCGAGCACCTCGGCCGCGCCCGGGTTCTGCTGAATCAGCTTGTCCATGGCGTGCTCCTCAGCCCAGGCTCTTGGCGGCGTCCTTGACCGCTGCGCGGATGCGCTGGTACGTGCCGCAGCGGCACAGGATGCCGCCCATGGCTTCGTCGATGTCGCGGTCGGTCGGGTTGCGCCGGGTCTTCAGCAGCGCGGTGGCGGCCATCACCTGACCGCTCTGGCAATAGCCGCACTGCACGACGTCGTTGCGTACCCAGGCGTCCTGCACGGCGCGGCCAACGCGGTCGTTGTCGATCGCCTCGATGGTCGTGACCTGCGCGCCGGCCAGCGCCGAGATGGGGGTGACGCAGGCGCGCGTCGGTGCGCCGTTCACGTGCACCGTGCAGGCGCCGCAGGCGGCGATGCCGCAGCCGAACTTGGTGCCAGTCAGTTGCAGTTGGTCGCGCAGCGCCCACAGGAGCGGCGTGCTGGGGTCGGCGTCGACGGTGACGGTCCGCCCATTGACATTCAACGTGGTCATGGTGATCCGTGGCAGGAGACAGAGGCGGGGGTTACGGCACGCGGCGCTCGCCGCTGCAAAGCGAAGGCTAGCCCAAGTGTGGCCGCGGCGGCTGACGTGCCCAAGGGATGCCGGCGGTCGGCGCCGCGCCCTCAGGCGTTGACGTTGACCACCACTCGGCCGCGCACCTGGCCGGCCAGTATTTCGCGCGCCACCTCGAGCGCGCCGGCCAGCGGTACCTCGCGCGTCATGGCGTCGAGCTTGCGGCGATCCAGTTCGGCGGCCAGCCGCTGCCAGGCCTGCTGCCGGCGCGGCTGCGGGCACATCACCGAGTCCACGCCCGCCAGCGTCACGCCGCGCAGGATGAACGGCGCCACCGAGGCGGTCAGATCCATGCCCTGAGCCAGACCGCAAGCCGCCACCGTGCCGCCGTAGCGGGTCTGCGCGCAGGCGTTGGCCAGCGTGTGCGAGCCGACCGAGTCGACCACCCCGGCCCAGCGCTCCTTCTGCAGCGGCTTGCCAGGGGCCGACAACTCGGCCCGGTCGATGACGCCAACGGCTCCCAGCGTGTGCAGGTAATCGGCTTCCGTCGCTTTGCCGGTGGAGGCCACGACGCTGTAACCGAGCTGCGACAGCAGGGCCACCGAGACCGAACCCACCCCGCCGGTGGCGCCGGTGACCAGCACCTCGCCGGCGCCGGGGACCACGCCGTGGTCCTGCAGCGCCATCACGCACAGCATGGCCGTGTAGCCGGCGGTGCCGATGGCCATGGCCTGGCGCGCCGTCATGCCGGCCGGCAAGCGCACCAGCCAGTCACCCTTGAAGATCGCCTGCTGCGCCAGACCGCCCCAGTGCGTCTCGCCCACGCCCCAGCCGTTCAGCACCACGGCATCGCCCGGCTGGTAGCGCGGGTCGCCGCTCGCGACCACCGTTCCGGCCGCGTCGATGCCCGGCACCATCGGCCACTTGCGCACCACCGGGCTCTTGTTGGTGATCGCAAGGCCGTCCTTGTAGTTGACGGTGGAATAGTCCACCGCCACCGTGACGTTGGCCGGCGCAGTGGCGGCGGCCAGCTCGTCGGCGCCAATCTCGCGCAGTTGCGCGCTGAACTGCTCGTTGTCCTTGCTCAGATAGATGGCTCGCATCGATTCACCTCGCAGTTGAACGCTCACAAGTGAGCGATGAGCGCGATGCCCAGCGCCAGCACGACCCCGGCGGTCAGGCGCGTGCGCAGGGCCAGATAGCCGGGGCTGGCATCGGGAAACAGGCGCATCAAGGCGCTGTCCATCAGGCGGCAGACGATGAAGTCGCCGATCAGGAAAAGCAGGACGAGCCACGGTGCCAGCCCGCCCACCGCCAGCAGCAGCGCCATCCAACCGAGCAGCGACGGCGTTACCCCCCAGCCGAGGGCATTCCACAGGCTGGCCTTATCCAGTTGCGGGCTCAGCA
>JAJTDE010000336.1 GCA_021298085.1 Rubrivivax sp. | reverse complement strand
CGCGCAGCCGATCCCCGTAGCCCAGCTCTGCGGGCCACCTGAACGGTGATGAATCGGAATCGTCAGGCCGCTTGCAGCGCCTGGCCGCGAGCCGGCGCGCGAGGCGGTGCACGCGCCTGCAGACCCAAGTGCGTGAGGATCTTCTCGATGACCGGTTGTTCCAGGATCGCCGCAATGATCTTCAGTTCGCCGCCGCAGTTCGGGCAGTGCTCCATGTCGATCTCGAACACGCGCTTGAGTAGCTTGGCCCAGCTCAGCCGCACCGGGTGGTGGTGCGCGCAGCTCGCCTCGCACTCGGCAGGTGGCGCGGCCTGGGCGGGCGGCTCCAGCTCTTGCGGCACCACCCACGCGCGCAGCTTGGCGTTGGGGGCCAGGACGCCATGGAACCGAATGAGGTGCAGCCTCGGCCTGGGCACCAGCGCTGCCAGCCGCTGCATGAACTCCAGCGGCGACATGAGCAGATGCGTGGTGCCGTCGCGCCAGGCTGTCTTGAGCTTGAGCACCACCTGACCGGCGGCGTTGGTCTGCACGCGTTCGTTGGCCAGGGCCGGGCGGGTGATGTAGCGGCACAGCTGTTCCAGCGCTTGGCGGTCGTCGGCACCGCAGCGAACGGCAGCGTGCAAGCTGAACCCGTCGATGTCGGCGCAAAGGTGCTGCTTGAAGTCTGTCTCCCTTGGCATGGCACCCTGCAGCGTCAGCACTTTCTGGCCAGCGCGTGGACCGAAGGCGATGCGGTACGTGCACGCGGCGGCGTGCAGCGGCCTGAGCGTGCGCGCCTCGTCCGAATCACCGTCGTTGTCGGCCATGTAGGTCGAACCCTCCTCCTCGACCAACACCCCCCGACGGGTGAGCAGACCCATCAATCGGGTGATGATCTTGTGCAACACCGCCTGCAGCGCTTCATCGGTCGGCTCGGGAACTTCGACGAACTCCGGCGTGCCGTCGGCACTGCGCCGGTACACGCCGTCCAGCACCAGGCAGTGAAGGTGAATGTTGAGGTTGGCGGCCGAGCCAAAGCGTTGGATCAGCGTGACCGCGCCGCTGTTGGCTTCCTCAGGCTTGAGCCCAGCCTGGCCCAGCAGGTGGCGCGTGATCACGCGGTGCACCACCTGCAGCACGGGCGTCACCAGCTTGGGCTGTGCGGCCAGCAGCAGGCGCAGCGGGATCGGCAGTGACAGAACCCATTGGCGCACCGGCACGTGCGGGATGACGTGGTCGACCAGGTGTGCCGCCGTCTGCGCCATGCGCCGGGCACCGCATGAGGGGCAAAACCCGCGCCGCTTGCAGCTGAAGGCGACGAGCTTATCGTGGCCGCAGTCGCCGCAGTGCAGGCGCAGGAAGCCGTGGGCCAGGATGCCGCATTCGAGGAAGGCGTCGAACTCATCCTTCACGAATTGGGGCAGGTCGGCACCGGCAGCGTCTTCGGCCTGGGCGAAGAAGGTCGCGGCGTGCTGCTGCACCAGGCGGTACAGCGTGGTCTGTTCCGGGCGGTGCCGATCGTAGTGGACAGGGGCGCCATCCGGCGCCCGCTGGGGCTGCCGGCCGATGGCTTGCACGCGAGGCTCCCGAAGTGGTGAGCCCGCACGGTCTCAAGCCCTGCGCTGCGCCTCAATCGCCCTTTGTGTCGCCTGCCGATGTGTGCCCTCTGCGGCGGGGCCTACATCGGGTGCCTGTGTGCGGGTCCGACCGGCAGCTTCGGGGCGACGAGATCTGGTCAGCGGATGTCGGCTCAGGGTCGCCACCCGCCGGCCGCCTCGGCGACGCGGGCGACGGCTTCCAGTCTGAAACCGTCGGTCAGCGTTGCGATTTGGTTGGGCCTTCTGCCGAGCGCGGTCGACACAAAGATCGCCCAAGCGCTCAAAACCAGCGCCGCGCCGCAACGCTGGTCCAACGGGAAAAGCACCCGCTGACACGGGTGACCTGCCCCCTCCCCTCACAACAACCCACGTTCCGCAAAACTCGTCGTCGCGTCACCGCCGACGATGATGTGATCCAGCACCCGGACATCGATGATGGCTAGTGAGGTTTTCAACGTCTGCGTCAGATACTCATCTGCGCGGGAAGGCTCGGTGGAACCTGAGGGATGGTTGTGCGCCAGAACGACAGCCGCGCAGTTGTGAACCAGGGCTCTCTTGACTACTTCGCGCGGGTACACCGACGTTTGCGCCAGCGTGCCGCGAAACATCTGCTCGCAGGCGATCAGCCGATGCTGCGCATCCAGGAAGATCACCGCAAACACCTCGTGCTCCAACGGGGAAAGGTGAACTCGCAAGTAGTCTTTGACGAGGGCCGGCGAATCAAAGGTGACACCGCGCCGCACACGCTTTGCCAGCACCAGGCGCGCATGGCGCAACACCTCGTCTGCCGTGGCCGGCCGGTACACACCGCCCGCATCACACACCAGCAGCGCACCGCGAGAGAGTTCCATCGGGTTCGAAGCAGAACCAGCCACATCAGCGTTCAAGGACGACATATCGGACTCCAGTTCAAGGACGACATATCGGACTCCAGTCTGTATCGGGCGGGATTGCCCGAGACCGGAGCACCACGGCGCAGCGCAAGCCGTCACAGGTTCGACAGACGACCGCAGGTCGCCAGCCGTCGCGGGCCACAGGGCCTTCGGCGGCGCAGACCTTGAGGGCGAGAACGACGTGGTAGCGTGGGTTGAACAGGCAGCCCCCCGCCCCGCCACCCGAGGACCCCGTCGTGTGAACGCCGGACGGGTGCACCGGGC
>JAJTDE010000037.1 GCA_021298085.1 Rubrivivax sp. | reverse complement strand
GAGATGGGTGACCGCATGGTGCCGCGCATGATGGGCCCCACCGCCGGCGGCATGATCAAGGACTGGTGCGAGGCCAAGGGCGTGCGTGTCTACACCGGCTGCCGGGTGGACGCCATCGAGCAGGTCTCGTCCGCAGCGGCCTCGGGCGGCTTCTTCAGCAAGGTGGCGGCAGCCGTCGGCCTGGCCTCGGCGGAAAAGCCCGCCGCCGCGCCGCTGAGGGTCCGCCTGTCCAGCGGCGAACACCTCGACGCCGACCTGGTCATCAGCGCCACCGGTGTGCGGCCCAACATCGGCTTCCTGGAAAACAGCGGCATCACCTGCTTGCAGGGTGTCCTGACCGATGAACACCTGCAGACCAACGTCCCCGGCATCTACGCCGCTGGCGACTGCGCCGAGGCGTTTGACAAGGTGAGCGGCCAGACCATCGTCAGCGCCATCCAGCCCAACGCGGCCGACCAGGCCGTGGTGGCGGCGCAGAACATGGTGGGCCGCAGGGCTGAGCTGCGCGGGGTCACGCAGATCAACGTGCTCGACACCCTGGGCCTGATTTCCAGCAGCTTTGGCAACTGGCAGGGGGTGCCCGGCGGTGAACACGTGGAGCTCACCCAGCGCGCCGACAACCGACACCTGAGCCTGCAGTTCCAGGGCGATGTGATGGTCGGCTGCAACAGCGTGGGCTGGACAGAGCATGTGGGCGTGATGCGGGGCTTGGTGGAAGGCCAGGTCAAGCTCGGGCCTTGGAAGGACAAGCTTCTGCATGACCCGACGCTGCTGATGGAGGCATACCTGGCGGCGGCACAAGGGCAAGCCGAGCGCGGTCATGTGCCGGCCCGTTGACGCGGCACACTGCTGACGCATGAAGATCGAGTTCAAGCTCTACGCCAGCCTGGGTGACTTCCTGCCCGCGGCGGTTCGCCAGGACAACCGCATGCCGCTGGAGGTGGCGCCTGGCGCCACCATCCGCGAGGTGATCGAGCCCTTCGGCCTGCCGGAGAAGATGGTCCACCTGGTGCTGGTCAATGGTGTGTATGTGGCGCCCGAGCAGCGCATGACCCACGCTCTGCGCGAAGGGGATGTGCTGGCCATCTGGCCGCCCATCGCAGGGGGCTGAACTGCAAGCCTCGTACGCTGAACAGTTCACCCGCGAATACGGCTGCACCGAAGCCGAGTGGCTGGGCTGGTTGCCCGCGGCGTTGGGCGAGGGCGAGGTGCAGCGGGCGGGTCGGCAGCTGGCGCAGCGCTGGGCCGACCAGCCTGAGGCCGGCCTGCGGCTCGAATGGGCCGTGCTGCCACCGCGGGTGATCGGCCTGGCGGTGCTGCCCCGCCTGCAGGTGGGGTTCAGCTTCACCGGGCTGGACGGCGCGCAGCGTTTCCGCTACATGCGGCGGTTTGACCTCTACATGATGCGAGGGGGCGGTTGAGCCGTGGCCAGCGACACCAGTCCAGGGAATGGCCACACCCGCCTGGAACCCCCGCTCGATGCCGCCTGGGAGGCGCTGGCCTTGCGCTTTTCCGTCAGCCCGCGGCACCTGGCCGAGCCAGGGCCCACCCTGGCGCAGTGGCTGGCCGCAGCCGAATTGGCCGCACGCGCACCGGATCACCGGGCCTTGCGGCCTTTTCGCTTCGTCGTGGTGGGCGACCATCAACGCGCTGAACTGGCCGAACGCTTCGCCCAAGGTGCCACGGCGCGTGGCCTGCCGCCCACCGAGGTGCAGGCCGCCCGGGACCGTGCGCTCAACGGGCCCGGTCTGGCGGCGCTGGTGGTGCAGGCCAGCGCCGTGCTGGATGAGGTTCCCGTGCACGAGCACTGGATCTGCGCTGGTGCGGCCCTGATGAACCTGCTCAATGGCCTGCACCTGATGGGCTTTGGCGCCAAGACCTTGAGCGGCAGTTCGGTGTCTGACCCGGCTGTGGCCGAGGCCTTCTGCCGTGAAGGTGAACAACTGGTCGCGTGGGTGATTGCCGGTACGCCCCGGCATGCAGCGCATGCGCGCCGGGGCAATGACTCACCCGTGCTGGGCCTGTGGCGCCCACCCGGGCCGGAGTCGGCGGGTGGCTGAGCAGCAGGGGCCCTCAGAACCAGTCGTTCAGCATCAGCCCGATGCCGATGCGCTGGATGCGGTGGTTGTAGTCGATCAGGCTGTCGCCGTAGCCACTGAACACCTGAGCGTAGGCCCGCAGCGACGGTGACCACCCCGCCGGGTGGCTCCAGTCCAGCTGCACGGCCCCGTGGCCTTGCCGGTGCAGCGAGCGGCGCAGCATCAGCGTCAGGTTGTGCCCGTCGGGGCTGGCGCGCCCCAGCCGCCATTCGGCGTGGCCGAGGTAGCGGGTGATCAGCGGGTTGTCGTCGCCTTCGCTGTCGGTGGGCGAGCGTTTGGCCCGCTCGGGAATGCGTTGCCAGACCCGCAGCGATGACCAGGCGTGCTGCCCCTGGTCGGCGTAGAACTCCGCGGTCAGGCGGTTCCAGCTGCGCGAGGCCGGAACCTCCCGGCCGTTGGACTGGTGGTTGAAGCCCAGCATCGTCAGCCGGTGGCGCCAGCCCCAGGGCAGGCCCTGGCTGGACGGCATGGCCAGCAGCAGTTCCGGTTCGTGGTTGTATTCCCGGAAGGGCCTGGAGCGTTCGCTGTCGTAGACCTGCCACCAGGAACGCCCGGTGTAGCCGAAGAAGGGCACCATGCGCCCGTCGAACCAGGGCCTGGACAGCGCAAACTTGAAGCTGATCTGGAAGTGGCTTTCGATGGACTTGAAGGCCTGGGCCGTGGTCTCGCTGCCGCTGGGACGCTCGTGATGGGTCAGCGGCAGCAGGTAGTTAGGCCTGTGCGGCAGCAGCGCAAAGGGTTCGCTCACGGCGCGCAGCTCGGACGCGGTGCGGCGTTCCACCACCGATTGCTCCTCGGGTGCCTTGGCCAGCAGGTCCACCACTGCCGGC
Organism: Rubrivivax sp.; assembly: GCA_021298085.1. Classification (GTDB taxonomy): domain Bacteria; phylum Pseudomonadota; class Gammaproteobacteria; order Burkholderiales; family Burkholderiaceae_C; genus Rubrivivax. The sequence continues at coordinate 31,628 of JAJTDE010000037.1, read as the reverse complement.
GGCAGCTTCTGCGCCGGGGCGGTGGCCTCGGCCTGGCAGCCTTGGCGCAGCTCGGCCACTGTCGTGGTGGGTGCGGCGTCGCGCAAGGCGCGCAGCAGGCAGGCTTGAAGGGCGTCGCTGCTGGCCATGGCCGCACCGGGGCCGCCAAACCACGCCGCCATCGCCAGCAGTGCCGTGCGTACGCGCCGGGTCGTCGGGCAGGGGCCCGCAGGGGTGGTGCAGCGGCAGACGTTGTGGCGGGTGCGGTTTGGCATCGGGTGGCGAGTATGCCAAGCCCGACAACCCCCGGCCGTCAGTTGCTGGACGCCCTGACCTCAGCCAGGGTGGTGACACCCTGCCACACCTTCTCGATGCCGTCCTGCCGCAGGGTCAGCATGCCTTCGGCCATGGCCTGCTTCTGCAGTTCCTCGGCGCGTGCGCCGGTCTGGATAAGGCGCCTGACACTGCGCGACACGCTCATCAGCTCGTGGATGCCGGCGCGGCCCTTGAGGCCTGTGCCACCGCACTTCTCGCAACCCTTGCCGATGTAGTGACGAAGCCGGCCGTCCATGCCGAAACGTTCGCGCCAGCTGTCCAGAACCGCATCTTCTGTCGGCTTGTGCTCGCTCTGGCCGAACGAGTTGCGGTAGTCGCCCAGCAACTCCTGGATCTCAGTGTCAGTGGCTTCGCGCGAGGTGCGGCAGTTGCTGCAGGTGCGCCGTACCAGCCGCTGGGCGAGCACGCCCAGCAGCGCATCGGCAAAGTTGAACGGGTCCATGCCCATGTCCAGCAAGCGGGTGACGGTCTCCGGCGCGCTGTTGGTGTGCAGTGTGGACAGCACCAGGTGGCCGGTCAACGATGACTCGACGGCGCAGTCCGCGGTTTCCTCGTCGCGAATCTCACCCACCATGATCACGTCCGGGTCGGCACGCAGAAAGGCGCGCAGCGCGCGGGCAAAGGTCCAGTCGATCTTCGGGTTCACCTGCACCTGGCGCAGGCCTGGCTGCGTGATTTCCACCGGATCCTCAGCTGTCCAAATCTTGCGATCAGGCTGGTTGATATAGCCCAGTGCCGAGTGCAGTGTGGTGGTCTTGCCGGAACCCGTGGGGCCCACACACAGGAACATGCCGTAGGGGCGCGAGACCATCTCCTTGATGAGGCCCAGCGTGCGTGGCGCCAGGCCGATGTCGTCGATGGGCAGCGGCTTGGCTGACGCGAGCAGGCGCAGCACCGCATCTTCCAGGCCGTTGGCTGTCGGGATGGTGGCCACCCGCAGTTCCAGCTTGCTGCCGGGGTGGAACTTGCCGAAGGCGATCTTGCCGTCCTGGGGCTTGCGCTTCTCGGAGATGTCCAGGTCGCACATGATCTTCAGGCGGGCCATCATCGCGCTGCGGTAGCTGGACGGCAGCTCCATGTATTGGCGCAGCACGCCGTCCTTGCGGAAGCGCACCCGCACCTTCTGCTTGCCGGGCATGCACTCGATGTGGATGTCGGACGCTCCCTGGTTCTGCGCCTCGATGATCAGGTGGTTGACCAGGCGCACCAGGTTGTTGTCGGACTGCTCCAGGTTGCGGTCGTCCTCGTGTGCTGCGCCGTCCTGCCCGTCAGCTTCCATGGATGCCAGCAACTCGGAGGCGTCCGCCAGTTCGCCCTCTCCTGCCGCCGAGCCCTGGCCACCGGAGCCGGTTTCGGAGCCGATCTTCGTGTAGGCCGCGTCGATGGCGTGGCCGATCAGGCCCGGCAGCACCAGTGCCGGCGTCACCTTGCAGCCCGCCGCAAACTCGATCTCGTCGATCAACTTGCCGCGTGTCGGGTCTTCCATGGCCACCACGATGCGGCCCTTGCGCAACAGCAGCGGCAGCACCTGCTCACGTGTCGCCAAGGTGTACGGCACCTTGGCCAGCGCGTCGGTGTCTGGGACGTAGTTCACCACGTCAACCACCGGGTAGCCCATCTTGCGCACCAGCGCCTGCTGGAGGTCGCCGCGCTGGATCTGCCCGCTGCGTACCAGGATCTCACCCAGTGGCACGCTCTTGTCGGCCCTCTGCAGGGCCAGCGCTTCCTGCAGCTGGGCGTTGGAGATGAACCCGAGTGCCACCAGGGCCTCGCCCATGCGCAGCATGGGCATGCGGGATTGCCGTTCCACCGCCAGCAGCAGTTCGTCGGCGTTGGTGACTGGTTTGGACAGCAGGACGTCGCTGGCCGCCTGCGACACGCCGTCGTGCATGGCCGGCTTGACGTGCAGAGTGGCATGTACAGGTGGCGTGGCCGGCGTGACGGGGGCGGCCGTCGCCGGTCCCCTGCCGGGCGTGGTCCCCTGGCCTTGCCCTGGCATCTGGATGCTCAGGTTGCCGAAGTCGCTGCTCGGCTGCTGACGCTGGCCCGCCGCTGTGGCGGCGGCGGCGGGGTTACGACCTGCGGCAGGCGGCATCGCCGTTGCAGGTGTGGTCGTGGGCAGGGTCGGCAAAGGCCGCGGGCTGCTGGGCAGGTCACCCGGTACGGTGAGGGGGCCCATGGCCCCGAGCGACGCGGTTGGCTTGACAGGTGGGGCTGCTGCGGTTCCCTGCATCAACGCAGCGCCGACGCTCAGGCTCTCATACGCCGATGAAGGCACAAAGACCCGTCGGATGTTGCCGGCGGCGTCGTGGGGCTCAAACAGAAAGATGCCCCCCGGTGTCTCGACATGGCCCAGCGTGGTGCCATTGCGGTCGGTGCCGCTTTTCGGGCGCATCCGGTACGCCTGCAGACGCTCGGCCGCAAACGGTTCGGTGGGTACCAGCGGCTGGGGCAGGGTGAGGCGGCGAAACTGCGCAAAGCGCAGCGGCATGGGCGCCCGCAAGCCGGGCGACATCACCTCGATGCTGCCCGCATGGGGGTCCATGCGTCGCAGCAGGACGTTCATGATGCGGCCGTTCAGCCCTTCCACCTCGCAGGGGATGCCGTCGGGGGAGGGCGGGTCCAGTTTCCATTGGCCCACACCCGGCACCGGCCAGCCGAGTGTGTCGCGCCCAGCCGTCTGGCCGCTCGGCGCGTCGGGCGTGCCGTTCATGGGCAACAGGGTCAGCGGTGGCAGTGACAAGTCAGACATGGCGCATCGGTTCCTCAGGGCTGCGCTGCCGCGGCGGGCAGCACCGACGCCGCTGCGGCGGGCTGGCCCGCGAGCGTCGTCTCTGGGAATCGGCTTGAAGGACCCTGGACTTGAGCCTTGCGCCCGCGGGGTGGCGCTTGTCAAGCCCTGCGCGGTTCAGTTGCGCATCTGCGTTGGCAACGCTGTCACGATTTGCGGGAAGTAATAGATCAGGGCAACGGCGGCCACCATCAGGAAGAAGAAGGGCAGCGTCACGCGGGCGATCCAGCCGATGTCGCGCTGGGTCATGCCCTGCAGCACAAACAGGTTGAAGCCCACAGGCGGCGTGATCTGCGCCATTTCCACCACCAGCACGATGAAGATGCCGAACCAGATCGGGTCGATGCCGGCCTTCAGGACGGTGGGCATGATCACACCCATGGTCAGCACCACCATGGAGATGCCGTCCAGGAAGCAGCCCAACAGGATGAAGAACAGCATCAGTGCCAGCAGCAGCTGAAACTGGCTGAGCCCCAGGCCTCCGATCCATTCCGCCAGGTGGCGCGGCAGCCCGATGTAGCCCATGCTGAGCGTCAGGAACGCCGCGCCGGCGAGGATCAGCGCAATCATGCAGTACAGCCGGACGCCGCCCATCAGGGCGTCCCGGAAGGTCTGCCAGTTCAAGGAGCCCTGCGCCGCCGACAACGCCAGCGCGCCCACAACGCCGATCGCTGCGGCCTCCGTGGCCGTGGCCACGCCGGTGTAGATGCTGCCCAGCACGGCCGCGATCAGCAGCACCACGGGGATCAGGTGCCGCGATTCGTGCAACTTTTCACGAAGGCTCATGCGGGTGTCGGCCGGCGGCACCAGCGTCGGGTTTCGCCAGGCCCAGACCATCAGGTAGCCCGAAAACAGCACGGCCAGCAGGATGCCGGGGAGGATGCCGGCGATGAACAGCTGGGCAATCGAGACCTCGGCGGCCACGCCGTAGACGATCATGATGATCGAGGGCGGAATCAGCAGGCCCAGGGTGCCTGCGCCCGCCAGCGAGCCGATGCTGATGCCGTCGGGGTAGCCGCGGCGCTGCAATTCGGGCAGGCTCATCTTGCCGATGGTGGCGCAGGTGGCCGCGCTGGAACCCGACACCGCCGCAAAGATGGCACAGCCCACCACGTTGACGTGCAGCAGGCGGCCGGGCAGGCTCTGCATCCAGGGTGCCAGGCCGCGGAACATGTCCTGGCTGAGGCGGGTGCGGAACAGGATCTCGCCCATCCACACAAAGAGGGGCAGGGCGGTCAGCGTCCAGCTGCTGGCGCTGCCCCAGATGGTGACGGCCATGGCGTCACCGGCGGGCCGACTGCTGAACAGTTGCATGCCGATCCAGGCCACGCCGGTCAGCGTCAGGCCGATCCAGACGCCGCTGCCCAGGATGACAAACAGCGCGCCGACCAGCAGCAGGGTGATGCCGATGTCACTCATTGCGCGAGGCTTCCGCCGCGGTGAGTTGCTGGCGCTGGCCACGCAGCTCCAGCACCCACTCGTCGACAAAGGCGATGAAGAGGATCACCGCACCCAGCGCAAACGACAGCTGCGGGATCCACAGCGGGGTGGCGTCGTTGCCGGTGGAGATGTCGTTGAACTGGTGGCTTTGCCAGACCAGTCGGCAGCTGTAGAGGGCTGTCAGGCCCGACAGCAGCACTGCCACGCCCAGCGCCCAAATCTCGAGTGCACGGCGCGCCGGGCGGCTGAGCGCACTCAGCAGCAGCGTCACCCGGATGTGTTCGCCGCGCTTGAGCGTATGTGCCAGCGCCAGAAAGCCGCAGCCGGCCATCAGGTAACCGGCATAGGCGTCGGTACCCGGCACATGGAAATGCAGCTGCCGGCTGACGATGCCCAGCAGCACCATGGCCAGCAGCCCCACCAGGAACAGCGCCGCCAGCGCGGCAGCGCCGTCGTACAGGGTGTCGAGCCACTTGCGCATGGTGGGGCTGGGTGAGTGCCGGGTGAGTGCCTTCAGCAGAGGGCCCAGAGGAGCCTTACTTGCGGTAGGCGTCGATCAGCGCCTTGCCCTCAGGCCCGGCCTTGTCCAGCCATTCCTTCAGCAGCGTCTCGCCAACCTTCTTCATGTCGGCGGTGAGCGCGGCCGAGGGCGGCAGGATCTGCATGCCGCCGCCCTTGAGCTTGTCCAGGCTCTCGGTGTTGGCGCGCTTGCTGGCGGCCAGGCCACGCACCTCGGCATCGGCCGCGGCTTTCATGACGGCGTCCTGCGTGGGCTTGTCCAGCTTGTCGAAGGCGGCCTTGTTGACGAGGACGGCGTTCTTCGGCAACCAGGCCTGGGTGTCGTACCAGAACTTCACGTGTTCGTGCAGCTTGGCGTCCCAGCCGGTGGAGCCGCTGGACATCATGCTCTCGACCACGCCGGTGGCAAAGGCCTGGCTGACCTCAGCGGCCTGGATGGTGACGGGCTGGGCGCCGACCAATTCGGCGATGCGGCTGGTGGCCGGGCTGTAGGCCCGCCACTTGATGCCCTTCAGGTCAGCCGCGCTGTTCAGCGGCTTCTTGCTGTAGATGCCCTGAGGAGGCCACGGCACCGCGTACAGCACCATCATGCCCTGCTCGGCCAGCTTCTTGTCCAGCATTGGCTTCTGCAGCTTCCAGAGCTTGACCGATTCGTCGTAGCTGTCGGCCAGGAAGGGCAGGCCATCGGCGCCGAACACCGGCCACTCGTTCTGGAAGTTGACGAGCAGGACCTCGCCGATCTGGGCTTGCCCGCCCTGCACCGCACGCTTGATCTCGGGCGCCTTGAACAGCGAGGCATTGGCATGCACCGTGATCTTCAGCTTGCCGGCCGAGGCCTTGTCGATGTCGTCGGCAAACTGCTGCAGGTTAACGGTGTGGAAGTTGGTGGCCGGGTAGGCGGCCGGCAGATCCCACTTCGTCTGTGCCTGCGCCGCGGCGCTGAACAGCGCGAGCGATGCGCCGGCCAGCAGCAGGCGACGGGTCACGGCCAACGGGGCTCGCAGGGGGACTCGCATGGTGGCTCCTCGTGTGATGGTGCAAAGCCGCTAGCATAGAGCGTGCCTGCCAGCGCCAAGCCTCGGTGCTATCCCGACTTGTCCTGATGCTGTGCACATCCCTGTCCATTTTCGCCAGCCCTGCCTGTCCACCGTTCCCCCTGGCACCATGCTCGGAATCCTGATGCTGGACACCCGATTCCCACGGCCCGTGGGCGACATCGGGCACCCGGGCAGCTTCCGCTTTCCGGTGCGCTATGCGACGGTACCGAAGGCCCTTCCCCAGCGTGTGGTGCGGGGTGCTGACGATGCCTTGCTGCCTGCCTTTGTGGCGGAAGGCCTGCGGCTGGTGCGGGAAGGTGCCTCGGCACTGAGCACCAGCTGCGGCTTCCTGGCCCGCTGGCAGCCCCAGCTGCAGCAGGCGCTGCCGGTGCCGGTATGGAGCTCGGCGCTGATGAAACTGCCCGAACTCTCGCCTGCCCGCTGTGGCGTGATCACCATCGATGCCGCGTCACTCACGCCGGCGCACTTTCTGGCTGTCGGCGCCGACCCGGCCACCCCGGTGGAAGGCATCACGCCCGACAGCGCGCTGCACCGCAGCCTGCTCCACAACCTGGACGAGCTGGACACCGACGACGCCTGCGCCCAGGTGCTGGACGCCGGGCGGCGCCTGCTGGGCCGCGAACCTGGCCTGCAGGCCCTGGTGCTGGAGTGCACCAACCTTCCACCCTATACGCAGGCGCTGCGCCAGGCAACGGGCCTGCCCGTGCACGACATCGTGACGCTGCTGCACGAACGCATGGCGGCGCTGCGGCCATGAACCTGCGGTTTGTCGAGGCCTTCTACTGGGCGGTGACGCTCAAGAGTGTCACGCGGGCGGCAGAGAAGCTGTTTGTCACGCAGTCGGCGCTGTCCAGCCGCATCGCCGCGCTGGAAACCGAGCTGGGCGTGCTGCTGCTGGACCGCCGCGACAAGCAGTTTCGGCTGACGATTGCCGGCAACCGCTTCCACCGCCACGCCGAGAAGCTGCTGCACCTGCAGCGCGAGATCCGCGCCGAGCTGGGCAGCGCCGGTGAGCGGCATGTGTCACTGCGCCTGGGGGTGATTGAGTCGGTGTTGCATTCCTGGCTGGTGGAGTGGGTGCAGTCGCTGCGGCGCGAACAGCCTGCGCTGCAGCTGGACCTCACGGTGGAAACCACGCCCGTGCTGATGGACCAGATGCGCCGCGGCACGCTGGACCTGATCGTGGCGGCGCTGCCGGTGCAGGGTGATGGCGTGGACACCCGGGCGCTGGCGCCGATGCCGATGTGTTTTGTCGGGCGTCAGCAGGCGCTGCCAAAGGCGGTTCCGCCTGCCGGTTCGCCCGCAGGCACCCAGGGTGCCCGGAAGCGTCGCCCGAAAGCCGTTCCACTGACACTGGCCGCGCTGGCCAGCGAGCACGAGCTGCTGACCTTCCAGCGCGGCTCGCAGCCACACGTGGCGCTGCTGGAGGCGTGCCGGCTGAGCGGTGTGGAGTCTCCCCGCGTGCACAACATCTCGTCGATCTCGGCCATGGTGGAGCTGGCCGAACAAGGCTTCGGGGTGGCCACGCTGCCCCAGGCGGCGGTGGAGCGCCTGGCGGTTCACCGTCCGCTGGCGGTGCTGCCGGTGGACGTGCTGCTGCAACCGCTACCGGTTCACCTCAGCTGGCGTGAAGACCCGGCCTCACCCATCGTCGGGCGCTCGGTGCGGGCGCTGCTGGGCTTTCGCTGAGCGGCCAGGCTGCGGGCAGGGCTCATCGAAAAATTCGATGAGCGCAGAGAAAAACTTCTCGTTTGCCGAGGATGGCGACGGTTTCCACAATCGCAGCCCATGCCCTCCTCACGTTACATCAACACCCCGCTGACGCGCAGCGCCAGCCCCGCCGAGTGGCGCGCCACCTTCAGGGCCGGCCAACCGCAGTCACACACCAGCGGCCTGGCCGAGCGCCATGTGCAGGGCAATGTGGTCATCCTGCCCAAGGCCTGGGCCGACGACTTCCTGCGGTACTGCCAGCGCAACCCCAAGCCGTGCCCGCTGCTGGCCGTCACGGAGCCGGGTGATGCCGCCTTGCCCTCGCTGGGCGCCGACATCGACCTGCGCACCGACCTTCCGCGTTACCGCGTCTGGCGCGAGGGCGAGTGTGTGGACGAACCCACCGACATCCGTGCGCTGTGGCGCGACGACATGGTGGGTTTTGTCATCGGCTGCTCCTTCAGCTTCGAGCAGGCCCTGATGGACGAGGGCATTCGCCTGCGGCACGTCGATCAGCGTCGCAACGTGGCGATGTTCCGCACCGCGCTGCCCACCGTATCAGCCGGGCCCTTCAGTGGCCCGCTGGTGGTGACCATGCGGCCGCTGAAGGCTGCCGATGCGGTGCGGGCGGTGCAGATCACCTCGCGCTACCCGGCGGTGCATGGCGCGCCGGTGCACCTGGGTGACCCGGCATTGATCGGCGTGCACGACCTCTCACGCCCCGACTACGGCGACGCCGTCGAGGTGATGCCCCATGAGCTGCCCGTGTTCTGGGCCTGTGGCGTGACACCGCAGGCCGCCCTGCTGCAGGCACGGCCCCCGCTGGCCATCACCCATGCCCCTGGTGCGATGTTGATGACCGACCGGCTCAACCACGAGCTGGCGGCGTTCTGAGTGGCCGGCGGGTGCCCACCCGCGCGGCGCTGCTGACCTGACCTTCAAACCTTGTAGGAGACCTCGATGAAACGACGTGTGCTGGCCTTGGCCGCTGGCCCCCTGATGGCGCTGGGCCTGACGATCACCCCGCACGCCGTCTGGGCGCAGGGCGCCGCGGTGGTCAAGTGGGATTTGCCGTCGGGCTACGGCATCAACACCTTCCAGGTGCAGAACCTGCAGTGGTTTGCCGATGAGGTCGACAAGGCGACGGCCGGCAAGCTCAAGATCACGCTGCACCCGGGCGCCAGCCTCTTCAAGGCCAATGAGATCAAGCGGGCCGTGCAAAGTGGCCAGACGCAGATCGGCGAGTTCATCCTGTCGGGCTCGGCCAACGAAAACGCGCTGTTCGGCGTGGATTCCATCCCCTTCCTGGCCACCACCTACGCCGAGGCCCGCAAGCTCAACGACGCGTCGCTGCCGGCCCTGGACAAGCTGCTGGCCGGGCAGGGCATGAAGCTGCTCTACACCGTGCCCTGGCCCGGCCAGAGCCTGTATTCCAAGAAGCCGGTGGCCAGCCTGGCCGACCTGCGCGGCACCAAGATGCGCGCCTACAACCCAGCGACCACCCGCATTGCCGAGCTGGTGGGCGCGCAGCCGGTGACCATCCAGCTGGCCGAACTGCCCCAGGCCCTGGCCACCGGCGGTGTGGACAACTTCCTCACCAGCAGCGCCAGTGGTGTGGACAGCAAGCTGTACGAACAGGTGAAGTTCTTCTACGACGTCAATGCCTGGTTGCCGCGCAACGCGGTGGTGGTCAGCGTCAAGGCGCTGGACGCGCTGGACGCCACCACCCGGGCGGCCGTGCTGCGGGTGGCCGCTGCCGCGGGCGAACGGGGTTGGAAGCTCAGTGACCAGAAGGACGACGAGTATCTGAAGGAGCTGGGCGCGCGGGGCATGATGGTTGACCGCAGCAGCACTCGGCTCAAGGCCGAGTTGAAGAGCATTGGTGAGCGCATGGCGGCCGAATGGCTGCGCCAGGCCGGCCCCGAAGGCCAGGCCATCATCGACGCCTACCGCCGCTGAGGCCCGCATGCGCCGCATCCTCGACACCTTCTACCGCGGCCTCATGGGCGGCGCTGCCCTGTCCATGCTGGCCGCCTTTGGCTGCGTGATGCTCAGCATCGTCGACCGCCAGCTGGCCTGGGGCCTGAGGGGGCTGGATGCGTATGCCGGCTACGCCATTGCGGCCGCCCTGTTCCTGGCGCTGCCAGGCACCCTGCAATGCGGTGAGCACATCCGGGTGACGCTGCTGCTGCAGGCCGTGCCGGCACGCTGGCGCGGTGCCCTGGAAAACTGGAGCCTGCTCGCGGCGCTGACGCTGTGTGCGGCGCTGGCCGTCTTTGCCGTGCGGCTGGTGTGGGTGTCCTACACCACCCAGGACATCTCCCAGGGCTCTGACGCCACGCCGCTGTGGGTGCCGCAGCTGTCGATGGCGCTGGGTTGTGCAGGCCTGGCCATCGCCTTTGCCGACGCCCTGTGGAGCCGCTGGCAGGGCCGCACCTTCTTGGCTGAACCGGCGGCTCAGCCCGCCAGCATGGAGTGACGCCATGGACATCATCACCGCCGCCCTGTTGATCGGCGTGCTCATCGCCGTGCTGGCTTCCGGCCTGTGGATCGGCCTGGCCCTGCTGGGTGTGGCGGTGCTGGCCATGCAGGCCTTCACGGGCCGGCCGGTGGGCGACAGCATGGTCTTCACCATCTGGGGCAGCACCAGCAGCTGGGCGCTGACGGCGCTGCCGCTGTTCCTGTGGATGGGCGAGATCCTGTTCCGCTCACGCCTGACGGCCGACCTGTTCAAGGGCCTGGCGCCCTGGCTGGACCGCGTGCCGGGCCGGCTGCTGCACACGCATGTCATCGGCTGCGGCATCTTTGCCGCGGTGTCGGGTTCGAGCGCGGCCACCTGCGCCACCATCGGCAAGATCACGCTGCCTGAGCTGCGTCAGCGCGGCTACCCGGACGCCATCGCGATGGGCTCGCTGGCCGGGGCCGGCACCTTCGGGCTGCTGATCCCGCCGTCGATCATCATGATCGTCTATGCGGTGGCCACCGATGTGTCCATCGCCAAACTGTTTGTGGCCGGGGTGGTGCCCGGCTTGATGCTGGTGGCCATCTTCTCGGGTTACCTGGTGCTGTGGGCGCTGCGCCACCCCGACCAGGTACCACCCGCGGATGCGCCCACCACGCTGGCGCACAAGCTGCAGGCCTGCCGCCACCTCATCCCGATCGTGACCTTGATCATTTTGGTCATCGGCTCCATCTACAGCGGCCTGGCCACGGCGACGGAATCGGCCGCGCTGGGGGTGGCTGGCGCCCTGGGCCTGAGCGCGCTGGAGGGCACCTTGAACTGGCGCAGCTTCCGCGAGGGGCTGGTGGCGGCCTGCCGCGTGTACTGCATGATCGGCCTGATCCTGGCGGGGGCGTCGTTCCTGACGCTGGCCATGGGCTTCATCGGCCTGCCACGCGAGATGGCCAGCTTCATCGGCCAGCTGGCGCTGTCGCCGTGGGAGTTGCTGCTGCTGTTGATGCTGTTCTTCATCGTGCTGGGCTGCTTCCTGGACGGCATCTCGATGGTGGTCCTGACGATGGCCGTGTTGCTGCCGACGGTGCAGGCCGCCGGCATCGACCTGATCTGGTTCGGGATCTTTGTGGTGCTGGTGGTGGAGATGGCCCAGATCACTCCCCCGGTGGGCTTCAACCTGTTTGTGCTGCAGGGGCTCACCGGGCGTGAAGTGCCCTACCTGGCGCGCGCGGCCTTGCCCTTCTTCGGGCTGCTGGTGCTGGCCGCGCTGTTGATCTACCTGTTTCCTCAGACCGTGCTCTGGCTGCCCAGTTTGATGTAAACCCGCAGCTGCAGGCGTGGCGGCCGGCTGCGAAGATCGCGGCTGGGCCGGCTTCGCCATGGCCCTGCGCTTTCTTCCCAAGGACCCTTTGATGAGCACGCTCCCCAACCGCTGGCAGTTCTGGATCGACCGTGGCGGCACGTTCACCGACATCGTCGGCCGCCAGCCCGACGGCGGCCTGGTGACGCTGAAGCTGCTCAGCGAGAACCCCGAGCACTACCGCGACGCGGCGGTGGAAGGCATCCGCCGGCTGCTGGGGCTGCAACCGGGTGAGGCCATCACGCCGGCGATGGTGGACTGCGTCAAGATGGGCACCACGGTGGCCACCAACGCCCTGCTCGAACGCAAGGGCGACCGCACCCTGCTGGTGACGACCCGGGGCTTCCGGGATGCGCTGCGCATCGCCTACCAGAACCGCCCGCGCCTGTTCGACCGCCACATCGTGCTGCCCGAGCTGCTGTATGAACGGGTAGTCGAAGCCCAGGAACGCATGGATGCCCACGGGGCGGTGCTGCAGGCGCTGGACGAGGCGGCGTTGCGCGGGCCATTGCAGCAGGCCTTCGACGCCGGCATCCGCAGCTGTGCCATCGTCTTCATGCATGGCTACCGCTACACCGCGCACGAAGCGGCCGCGGCCCGGCTGGCCCGTGAGCTGGGCTTCACGCAGGTCAGCGTGTCGCACGAGGTGAGCCCCCTGATGAAGCTGGTGTCCCGCGGCGACACCACGGTGGTCGACGCCTACCTCAGCCCCATCCTGCGCCGGTATGTGGAGCAGGTGGCCAGCCAGATGCCCGGCGTGCGCCTGTTTTTTATGCAGAGCAGTGGCGGCCTCACCGAGGCCCACCGCTTCCAGGGCAAGGACGCCATCCTCTCCGGCCCGGCCGGGGGGATCGTGGGCATGGTGCGCACCGCTGTGGCGGGGGGGCACCAGAAGGTCATCGGCTTTGACATGGGGGGCACCAGCACGGATGTCAGCCACTATGCCGGCGCGTTTGAGCGGGCCTTCGACACCCAGGTGGCCGGTGTGCGCATGCGCGCCCCGATGATGAGCATCCACACGGTGGCGGCCGGGGGTGGCTCGCTGCTGCAGTTTGACGGCGCGCGGCTGCGTGTCGGCCCGCAGAGCGCCGGCGCCAACCCCGGCCCGGCCAGCTACCGCCGGGGCGGGCCGCTGGCCACCACCGACGCCAATGTGCTGCTGGGCAAGATCCAGCCCGCGTGGTTCCCGAAGGTCTTTGGCCCGCAGGCCGATGAAGCCCTGGACCGCGACGTGGTGGTGGCCCGTTTCAGCACCTTGGCCGCCGAGGTCGAGGCCGCCACCGGCCGCCCGACCACGCCCGAGGCGCTGGCCGAGGGCTACCTGCAGATTGCCGTGCAGAACATGGCCAACGCCATCAAGCGCATCTCGGTGGCGCGCGGCTACGACGTGACGCCCTACACGCTGCAGTGTTTTGGTGGCGCGGGTGGCCAGCACGCCTGCCTGGTGGCCGACGCACTGGGCATGGCCACGGTGTTTGTGCACCCGCTGGCCGGCGTGCTCAGCGCCTACGGCATGGGCCTGGCCGACCAGATCGCCATGCGCGAGGCCTCGGTGGAGCAGCCGCTGGACGCCGCCGGGCTGGCCGCTGCCACGGCCCGGCTGCAGACCCTGGCGCAGGCGGCGCGGGACGAGGTGGCCGCGCAGGGCGTGGCGCCCGAGCGCATCGAGCTTCGCCAGCAGCTGCTGCTGCGCTACCAGGGCACCGATACCGCGCTGACGGTGCCGCTGGGCAGCTCAGCCGAGATGACCGCGGCCTTTGAGGTGGCCTACCGCCAGCGCTTTGCCTTCCTGATGCCCGGGCGCCCGCTGGTGATCGAGGCGGCGTCGGTGGAAGCCATCGGTCCCGGCGAGCAGCACGCGGCGTCCGTCCAGCAGGACGAGCCCGCCTCGCACCGCCAGGCGCCCGACGACACCGTGCGGGTCTACAGCGGCGGGCGTTGGCACGACGCTGCGCTGCACGACCGTGAACGCCTGCAGCCTGGGGCGCTCGTCGACGGCCCGGCGATCATCGCCGAGCGCAACGCCACCACGGTGGTCGAGCCCGGCTGGCAGGCCCGGCTGACACTGGCCGGCCCAATCGAGCTGAAGCGCGTGCAGGCGCGCGAGCTGCGCCACGCCATCGGCACCGTGGCTGACCCGGTGATGCTGGAGGTGTTCAACAACCTGTTCATGAACATCGCCGAGCAGATGGGCCTGCGGCTGCAGAACACCGCCTACTCCGTCAACATCAAGGAGCGCCTGGACTTCTCCTGCGCGCTCTTCGACGCTGCCGGCCAGCTGATCGCCAATGCGCCGCACATGCCGGTCCACCTGGGCTCGATGAGCGAAAGCATCAAGACCGTCATCGCTCGCAACCCTGCGATGCGCCCGGGTGACATCTACGTGCTGAACGACCCCTACAACGGTGGCACGCACCTGCCCGACGTGACGGTGGTGACCCCGGTCTACCTGTCCACCCCCGTGGAAGGCACCGACGGAGCCCGGCCGGCCTTCTACGTGGCCAGCCGGGGCCACCATGCCGATATCGGCGGCATCACCCCCGGCAGCATGCCGCCCTTCAGCCAGCACATCGATGAAGAAGGCGTGCTGTTCGACAACTTCCTCCTGGTGCGCGATGGCCACTTCCACGAAGCTGAGCTGCACGCCCACCTCAGCAGCGGCCGTTGGCCGGCGCGCAACCCGCAGCAGACGATGGCCGACCTGCGCGCCCAGATTGCCGCCAACGAAAAGGGCGTGCAGGAGCTGCAGGCCATGGTGCAGCAGTACGGCCTGCCCACCGTGGCCGCCTACATGCAGCATGTGCAGGACAACGCCGAGGAATCGGTCCGCCGTGTCATCACCGCGCTGAAGGACGGTGCCTTTGACCTGGAGCTCGACAACGGCGCGCACATTCGCGTCAAGGTCACGGTGGACACCGCCGCCCGCGAGGCCCACATCGATTTCACCGGCACCAGCGAGCAGCTGTCCAACAACTTCAACGCGCCCAAGGCCGTGACGATGGCGGCGGTGCTGTATGTCTTCCGAACGCTGGTGGACGACGACATTCCGCTGAACGCCGGCTGCCTGAAGCCGCTGAAGGTGACGGTGCCGGCCGGCTGCATGCTCAACCCGCAGCACCCGGCGGCGGTGGTGGCCGGCAATGTCGAGACCTCGCAAAGCGTCACCAACGCGCTGTACGGGGCGCTGAATATCATGGCCAGCAGCCCCTGCACCATGACCAACTTCACCTTTGGCAATGATCAGTACCAGTACTACGAGACCGTCTCTGGCGGCACGGGGGCCGGCTGGTTGTTTGACCCTCAAGGCCGCATCACCGGCGGCTTCCCCGGTACCTCGGTGGTGCAGGCGCACATGACCAACTCGCGCCTGACCGACCCGGAGGTGCTGGAGTTCCGCTTCCCGGTCCAGCTGGAGGGCTATGAGCTGCGCGCGGGTTCCGGAGGGGCCGGCCGCTGGGCCGGCGGTGATGGGGGTGTGCGGCGCCTGCGCTTCCTGGAGGCAATGAACGCCAGTGTGCTCAGCAACAACCGCCGGATACCCACCTTCGGCCTGGGTGGTGGCCTGCCCGGTGCACTGGGCGTCAACCGCATCGAACGGGCCGACGGCCGTGTCGAGACACTGGGCCACCTGGGCAGCGCCGACATGCAGCCGGGTGATGTCTTTGTGCTAATGACCCCGGGCGGGGGTGGCTGCGGAGAACCCTCGGCCGTGACATAGCGCACACCCGGGAGGGTGGGCCCTGGCGCTGACTTCAGCGCCCGCTGGCCCTGGCCGAAGACAGCGAGGTCCTCCATGAGGGTTTTGCTGTCTTTCCGGCCATGAAGTCCATCCGTCCCACCGCCTGCGCTGCCCGTCCCCGTGCCGCCCGCGCCCTTGCGCAGCGGCTGATGCTGCTTGCCGTGTGGCTGCTGGCCTGGGCCGGCTGGATGGCGCCCGCGCTGGCCCAGACAGCGGTGCAGGCCGTGCCGCCTGGGGCAGCCCCCACTGACAGCTTCCGCATCAGCCGCGGCGACGAGCTGGACCTTCGCTTCTTCTACACGCCGGAGCTCAATACCAAGGCCCTGGTGCGCAGTGATGGGCGCATCTCGCTGCACCTGGTGGGCGAGATCCTGGTGGAAGGCCAGACGATTGCCGAGCTGGGCGCCACCATCGAGCGCCTGCTGGCCCCGCAGGTCAAGCGTGCGCAGGTGTCTATCAACGTCAGCTCTCCCGTGACCCAGCGGGTGTTTGTCGGTGGTGAGGTGGTGCGCCCCGGCGTCCAGCCGCTCGCCGGGCCCATGACCGCCCTGCAGGCCGTGATGGTGGCCGAAGGTATCAAGGACACTGGAGAGCCGTCGATGGCCGTGGTGCTGCGCCGCCTGCCCAGCGGTGATCGCCAGGCCTTGCCGGTCGACCTCCACCGACTGATGAAGGGCCAGGAAACCGGCGGGGACGTCGTGCTGCAGGCCTTTGACGTGGTGCTGGTGCCGCGTGCCGGCATTGCCGATGTCGGCCGCTGGGTCGATCTGTACATCCGGCGCGTCCTGCCCATCAGTTTTGGCGTCAGCTACACCGTCGACCGCAACGGCGGGGTGGCACGATGAAGCCCGGTGTCGAGCGGGCCACCGCGCCCCAGGTTCCGCTGCCCGCAGTGGCAGATCCGCGCAGCACCCCGCTGCGCGACATCCTCACCCAGGCCTTCCGAGACCGCTGGCGCATCGCGCTGACCTTTGTCCTGGGGATGCTGCTCACGGGCATCGCCGCCACGCTGCCGTCCAAGAAGTACACCGCCGAGGCGGCGCTGCTGCTGCGCCTGGGGCGCGAGTACATCTACACGCCCGAGGTGGGTGAGGGCGGTGGCAGCCCCGTCGCCTACGACCGCGAACAGCTGCAGGTGGCCGAGGCACGCATCCTGGCCAGCCGCGAGGTCAAGGAACGTGTGCTGCAGAAGCTGGGTGTGGCCAGTATCTATCCCCACCTGGCTGACGAAAGTGAAGTCAAGCAGCGCGAAGGCGCCATCCTGGCGTTTGAGAAGGCGCTGCAGGCAGAGCTGGTGCGCGGTTCCAACCTGCTGCAGGTGTCCTTCACCCACAAGGACCCGCAGATGGCGGCCCAGGTGCTCCATGCGCTGATCGACGCCTACCTGGCCAAACGATCGGTCATCTTCAGCAGCGCCACCGCTGGCACGGCTGAAGCGGACTTCACCGCGCGCAAGCAGCAGCTGGACAGCATCGAGACCCGCATTGCGCAGCTCAAGGAGCAGCGTCGCATCCGGGCGTTTGGTGAGGAGCAGAGCCTGCTGCTGGCCCAGCGCAACGCCATCGAGCTGAAACTCGCCGAGGCGGCTGTCAGCCTGTCGCAGTCCAGCAGCCGTTCGGCCTCGCTGCGCGAGGGCCTGGCCGGTACGCTGGGTGAGGTGACGCTGTCCAGCGAGACGCAGCGCAGCGACGCCGCCGAGAGTGCGCGCCGCACGCTGCTGGACCTGAAGCTGCGCGAACGCGACCTGACCAGCAAATTTTCCGAGACCAACCCGACGGTGATGGACGTGCGCAGCGACATCCGGCGCACCGAGGAATTCCTGCGCGAACTGGAGCGCAACCCCGTCAAGACGCTGAAGACTGGCCGCAACCCCACCCGTGATGTGGCCGAGAGCGAACTGATGCGCAGCCAGGCCGAGCAGCGCCAGGCCACCGCTGCCACCACCAACCTGCAGCGCCAGCGCACTGACCTGGACCGACGCCTGTCGGTGCTGGCCGACAGCGAACGTGAGCTGCTCGGCCTGGAGCGCGAGCGCCGCATCGCCGAGCAGAGCTATGAGGCGGCAGCCCGCCGGTTGCGCAACGAAACCGCCATGGAAGAGCTGGACCGCAAGCGCCGCTCTAACGTGAGCATCGTGCAGCCACCGGTGGCGCCGCTGCAGGGCAGCTCCATCGCGCCGGTGATCCTGGCCATCGGCACGGTGCTGAGCCTGTGCCTGGCGTCGCTGGTGGCCTTCCTCAGCGCGTTGTGGCGCGACAGCTTCCTGTCGCCCGAGCAGGTGGAGCGGGAGCTGGGCATTCCGGTGCTGGCAGCCATCCCGGAGCGCACGCCGTGAAGGCACGCCGCCGGTGGCTGCAGCAGCTGCTGGGTGCTGCCGCGGCGGCCGCCTGTGGCACGTCGGTCCGGGCCGCCCCGGGGGATGCACGCCCGCCGATGCATCGCGGCCTGAACCTGACCCACTGGTTCGAATACGACCGCAGCCAGGTGGTGCGGCCCGCGGAGCTGCGTGAGCTGCGCTCGCTGGGCTTTGACCATGTCCGGCTTCCACTGGACCCGCTGGCCTGCGGCTGGCGCGTGGCCGAACCAGCGCGATTGCCCTTTGCGCAGGACCTGCAGCAGACCGTGGAACAGGTGCTGGCGGCCGAGCTGACGCTGGTGCTGGACCTGCACCTGGAGCCCTCTGACAAGGCCAGCATCGAGCAGGCGGCACAAGGGCGGGCGGCGGTGGTGGCGCTGTGGTCGGCCTTGGCGCGCATGGTCAGCCAGGCGCCCGTGCCTCGCCTGGCCCTGGAGTTGTTCAACGAACCGCAGTTCCACGGCAGCGCCTCGCCGGGCTGGGCGCCTTTCCAGCGGCAGATGCTGCAGGCCGTGCGCGAGCACGCGCCCGCGCACACCGTGCTGCTCACCGGTCACCAGGGCAGCAGCATTGAAGGTCTGCAGCGGCTGAAGCCGCTGGCCGACAAGGCCGCGGCCTATGTCTTCCACTACTACTCGCCGTATCTGTTCACCCACCAGGGTGCGCACTGGATGGAGACCCGCTACACGACGGCCGGCCTGCACCGCGATGTGCGCTACCCCGCGTCACTGCAGGCCGGGCGGCCGCTGCAGCTGAGTCAGCCGCATCCGCGTGCCGCGGATGAGCTACAGCGGTATGTTGCTGAGCGGTGGGCTGCCGAGCGCATCCACCGCGAGCTCTCGGCGGCTGCGTTGTGGGCCCGCACGCATGGCGTACCGGTGGTCTGCAACGAGTTTGGCGTGCTGCGCGCTGCCGCCGACCCGGCGTCACGCTACCGGTGGATCGGTGATGTGCGGCGTTCGCTGGAGACGCTGGGCATCGGCTGGACGCTGTGGGATTACGCCCACATCTTCGGCATCACCGAGACATCATCCACACCGCCCACGTCGGCCCCACGGCGCATCGAGCCACTGGCCCTGGCGGCCTTGGGCCGGCCAGGCCCGGGCTGAGACCGCGGTGGACGGTCTGCGCGCCATGGTGCCAACCCGCGTGTTCCACCCGAACCTTGCGGGCCCGCGCGCCGTGGGTCTGCGTCATGCCTCGCTGGACACCCTGGCCTGGCGCCTGACCTTGCTGGGGCTGGCGCTGCACCTGATGCTGTCGGCCCATGCGCTGATCCACTTCGGCTGGCCGTATGAGGCGCCGCTGCTGGGGCCCTTCCCGTTCAAGATCCATCCTGGCACCTATGTCATCTGCCTGGCGCTGCTGTGTGTGCTGTGCAGCCGCGGCAACCCGATGGGTGCGGCCTGGCAGGCGGCCGTGGCGCACCCGTTGCCGGCCTTCCACCTGGCGGTGATGGTCAGCTGCCTGGCCTGGGTCATCTGGCGCCATGGCACCTCGGGGGCGGCCTACCTGGTCGACACCCATTGGCTGCCCGCGCTGATGGCCCTGCTGCTGATGCACTTTGACGACCGCCGGCGCGCCTTTCTGCTCAAGGTGCTGGCCGTCTTCATCAGCGGCAATGCCTTGCTGGCGCTGACGGAGTACGCGGCCAGCCAGCGCCTGATCCCGCTGGCGATGGAAGGGCAGTTCAGCGGCGTCTCCACCGAGGACCTGTTTCGGTCGAGTGCCTTTCTGGGCCACCCACTGGTGAACAGCAAGCTCACCGGCCTGCTGCTGCCGATGGCGCTGCTGCTGCCGATGCATGCGGCCTGGCGCTGGCTGCATGTGGGGGTACTGGTGTTGGCGCTGCTGGCGTTCGGCGGCCGTGCGGGCCTGGCCTTCTGCGCCGTGGTCTACGGCACGTGGTTCCTGCTGCATCTGGCCCATGAAGCGGTTCGCGGCCGGTGGTCGTACCTGCAGTTGACGGGCGGCAGCGTCCTGCTGCTGCTGGCCGCGGCCAGCATGGTCGGCGTGGTGGTGGTCACGGGCGTCGGCGAGCGTATCTTCACCACGCTCTACCTGGACAACAGTGCCTCGGTGCGTCTGCGCGTCTGGGAGGCCTATCACCACGTGAGCACCGAGGACCTGTGGCTGGGCCTGTCGGCCCGCGAGATCGACAAGGTGGCGCTGCGCCTGGGCCTGGACCCGAAGTACGAGGCCATCGAGAACGGCTGGATCGTGCTGTCGCTGCAGTTCGGACTGGTCTTCTTCTGCCTGTGGTTGCTGGGCTTTGCCAGTCTGCTGCTGTGGCTGTTCCGGCAAGCCCCTGCCCTGGCTGCGGCGGGGGTGCTGGTCTACCTGCTCAACGCCAGCACCACCAATGCCTTTGCCTCCAAGACCATCACACAGGGCGTGCTCGTCACCTACGTCGTGGCCGCAGCGGCGCAGCGGCGCCAGCAGATGCGCCAGACGGCGGCCCGTGTGCGTCAGTCGAGCACGGCTCAAGGCAGCGCGGCTTCCGGCCGAAAGCCTGCATTCACATGATCGATACGCGCATCCGCATCTTCTACCCCGCCGACCCCCTCGGGATGGTGCCTGGCGGGGTAGACACCTTCGTGCGTGGCCTGATCAAGTGGGCTCCGCAAGACCTTCACTTCAGCCTGGTGGGCATGACCACCGACCCGCTGGCGCGCCCTGTAGGCCGCTGGACGCGCGGCACCCTGGGCGAGCGGGTGTTTGACATGTTTCCGGTCTGCGCCGTCCGCGATGCCGGCAGCCGCGGCCCAGTGCCCCTGTCGGTGCGGTTCATGGCCGGTGTCAACCGCGACCGCCTGGCCTTGGCTGACGGCTTTGACGTCTTTGACTTCCACCGCATCGAGCCCATGCTGATGTGGTCTCAGGACCAACGCCCCAAGAACGCGTTCTTCCACCAGGATCCGAATTTCGTGCGCGAGGCCTCCAGCGACGCCCTGTGGCGGTGGCTGCCAGGGCTCTACGAGCGGCTGGAGCGCACGGCGATGTCGCAGCTCAGCGCTGCCTGGTGTGTGCGTGAGAGCGGAGCCCAGCGTCTGCGCGAGCGTTACCCCGCACAGGCAGACCGGGTCAGCTTCCTGCCGACCTGGGTGGACGGCGAGGTCTTCCACGTCGTGACCGAGGCGCAGCGTGCCCTGCTGCGCAGTGCGCTGCAGACTGCCTGGCAGCTGGATGCCCAGGCGCAGTGGGTGGTCAGTGTCGGCCGGCTGGACACCCAGAAGGACCCGATGCGCCTGGTGGAGGCCTTTGTGCGCTTGCGCCGTGCGGGCCGCGCCCTGCAGTGGCTGATCATCGGCGACGGGGTCCTGCGTCAGCCCATGCAGGCCGCGCTCGAGTCTGCGGGGGTGATGGCCCACGTCCGGTTCATGGGCCTGCAGCCTGCGCACTGCATCGCCAACATCCTGCCAGCCTGTGATGCCTATGCCTTGTCGTCCGCCTACGAAGGCATGCCGATGGCCTTGCTCGAGGCGCTGGGCAGCGGCGTGCCGGCCGTGGCCACCGATGTCGGCGAGGTCAGGCGTGTGGTGCAGGACGGTGTCAACGGCCGCGTCGTGCCGCCGGGGGATGCGCTGGCCCTGGCCAGCGGCCTGTCCCAGGTGCTGAACCAAAGTGATGCCTGGCGTGGACTGAGGGCTGCACGGTCCGTCGAGGCCTATGCGCCGTCGGTGGTGCTGCAACCTGTCTATCAGCGCTACCGTGAATCGGGTCAACCGTTGGCCCGCTTGCGGCTGGCGGGACAGCGTCAGCCTGAGTGGACGTCCGCGGAGCCGCGTCGCCAGCGTCCCGTGGTGGGGGTCCAGGTGGATGTGGGCGACATGACCGCGGCGGTGAACCGGCTGCTGGGCTGGGCAGCGCGTCGTGATTCGCGCATGGTGTGCTTTGTCAATGTGCACTCGACCGTACAGGCCGCGGTGGATGAGCGCCATCGCCGCGTGTTGGCCAGCGCCGACTTTGTGGCGCCTGACGGCGCGCCCATTGCCTGGACATTGCGACTCAAGGGTCATCGGGCCCAGGCTCGGCTGGATGGGCCAGGCACGATGTGGAACCTGCTGGCGGCGGCCGAGCAGCAGCGCGTCCCGGTTGGGCTGTACGGCAGCACGGACAGCGTGCTGCAGCCGCTCAAGGCGCGCATGCTGGCTGACTTTCCGGCCCTGCGTGTGGCCTACACCCACGCGCCGCCCTTTCGCGCGCTGCAGGCCGATGAAGACGAGCAGGTGTGTCACGACATCCGCCACAGCGGGGTCGGACTGCTGTTTGTCAGCCTGGGCTGCCCCAAGCAGGAGTACTGGATGGCCACGCACCGAGGTCGCCTTCCCTGCGTGATGCTGGGTGTCGGCGCCGCCTTTGACTTTCATGCCGGCACCATCACGCGGGCGCCTGCCTGGATGCGCAACCATGGCCTGGAGGGGCTGCACCGTCTGCTCAGCGAGCCGCGGCGGCTGTGGCGGCGCTACACCGTCACCAATTCGCTGTTCCTGGCCATGAGCCTGATGGAGGCCTTGCGCTCGGCGTCACGCTGGCTGCGTACGCGCCCTGGCATGCCGGAGCGCTGAGCATGGCCACCAGAACCAGGGAGCACGTCTGATGAATGCTGTGGTCACCACCGCAGGCCTGGACGTCCGTGCCATCCAGGACCTCATTACCCGCATTGATGCCGCGTTCCCGCCCGGACGCTGCCGCGTGATCGGTTTCATGTCCAGTGGCGCTGGCGAAGGCACCTCCACCGTCGCCCAGGCCTATGCCCGCGGCGTGGCCCATCAGCTGCGCCGACGGGTGTTGCTGGTGGACGCTGGCGCCAACACCACCCAGCCGCCGCAGGGCGGTGTGGGCTCGCTGATGGGGGTGTTGACCGCAGTGGCGGTGCAGCAGGCCAACAGCGCGGCGGCGCGACGCCCAGGCACTGCGCCCGGCACCTTTGTGGCCGGGGTAACCGACGGCACCACCCTGTGGGAACTGCTGCCGCGCAGCGACCTCTGGTTCGGTCTGCGACAGAACTACGACGAGATCGTCATCGACCTGCCGTCGGCCGCCGAATCGCGCATCGGCCTGGCCATCGCCCCCTATTGCGACGGTGTCGCCGTGGTGCTGGAAGCCGAACGCAGCCGTGCACCGGTGGTTGAAAACCTGATTGCCCACCTGCGCACCGTGCGTGCCCATGTGCTGGGTGCGGTGATGAACCGCCGCCGTTATCACCTCCCGCAACGCATCTATCGGATGCTGTGAAGACCGCTTCCAAGCCCCTCCATGGCCAGGCGACCACGCCCCAGCGTGTACGCATCCGATGGCCCAGCGCTGCGCTTGGCGTGCCGGGCTGGCTTCAGCAATGGCTGGCGCGCCTGGCCAAGGTGGATGACGTTCAGCTGCAGACGCCAGCTGCGCTGGTGGCCACCGCCGGTGTGGGCGTCGGGGTGCAGGATACGGCGGACATCGACTTGTGGCCCGGTACCGTCACGGGCGAGCTGGAGGGCGCCCCGGCGCGCTGCGAGTGGGCCATCGTCGACCCCGATGGCACCCATGTGCTCGAGGCGGCGCGCAACCTGCAGCGCGCGGCGCAGGGCCGCGGCTGGGAACTGCTGCTGCTGGAACGCGACGGCCCTCAGGAGCCCTGGTGCCTGCGCCGCCGAGCCCATGTGTGGTGCCCGGCGTCCAGGCAAGGCGCGCTGAGCGCTCTGACCGACGCCGCCGTGCGGCTGGTGCGCCAGGGTGCGCTGGACCGGGCGCTGGGCCTGCCTGCGCCCGAGGTGCCCGAGGCATTTGCCGCCTTGCTCGCCCGCAAAGGCGCACGGCCCAAGGTGCCGATGCTGCAGGCGTTGAGGGCCTGGTGGGCCGATTGGCTGTCCAAGCAGCGGGCGCGCCTGACCAGCGAATACTGGTGCATCGGTTATATCGATGCCCCCATCCACCGCGTGCTGAGCGAGGAGCGCCTGGAGGTGCGCTGGCTGACGCAGCCAAGCACGAAGGGGTACTGGGCAGACCCGTTTGGCATACCCGGTGACCCGACGCGCCTGGCGGCCGAGTACTTTGATGAACGCACTGGCCGTGGCCACCTGGAAGCGATCACCCTCGACACCGACGGAAGCATCCGCTTTCGCGAACGCATCATGGCCGACGACGGCCTGCACCGCTCATTCCCCGGCATCTTCGAGCTGGACGGCCGTCGACTGGGCCTGTCGGAGACGGCCGCCGCCGAGGAACTCAGGCTGTACGAGGTGGACGAGCGCGGCGCATGGAGCCCGTCCGTGGTGCTCATGCAGGGCATCCGGGCAGCCGACCCGGTGCTGTTCAAGGCCGAAGGCTTGTACTGGCTGGCCTATACCGACCTCAGCATCGGGACCATGGATAACCTCTGCCTGGCCCATGCCACCGGTCTGGAAGGGCCCTACCAGCCGCACGCCAACAACCCGGTGAAGGTGGATGTGCGCGGTGCCCGCATGGCCGGGCGTCCCTTCCTGCATGGGGGCCAGTGGTACCGCCCGGCCCAGGATTGCCTGCACCGCTATGGCGCGGCGGTGGTGCTGCACCGCATCGAACACCTGAGTCCGACCCGCTTTCAGGAGTGTGTGGTGCGGCGTCTGGAGGCCACGCCAGGTTCCCATTTGAGACACGGCATGCATACCTTGTCGGCCTGGGGCGAGAGAACCCTGGTTGATGCGAAGATCGAGCGCATGAACCTGGTGAGCTGGATGCGCAAACTGCGCGACAGGGCAGGGCTGCTGGAGCACGCCGCACGCCGCAGGGCCCTGCATGATGACCGCGTGTTTCTGTACCTTCCGCACCTGCGAACGGGTGGCGGCGAGATCTCCATGCTGCGTCTGGCCGAAGGCCTGTCGGAACGCGGGCTGGAAGTTGAACTGGTCGTCCACGAAGCGGCCAGCCGAGAGCTGCCGCTGCCGCGCGGGGTGACGCTGATCGACCTGCAGGCCCAGGGCACGGCGCAGGCGGTCCGCAAGCTCGCGCAACGCATCCGCAAGCGGCAGCCGCGGTACGTCATCAGCGCCTTTCCGCACACCAATGTGGCCACCGTCACCGCCGTGAAGATGGCCCGTTCCGGTGCGATGAGCATCGTCACCGAGCACGCACCGCTGACCCACCAGATCCGCCAGCAAAACAACTGGCGCTACCGCGTGCTGCCCTGGTTGGTGCGCTCGGCCTACCGCCGGGCCGATGCGGTGGTGGCCGTGTCATCCGGTGTGCGCGACGACCTCAAGCCCATTGTGGGCCGCAAGGTGCGCATCCACACCATCCACAACCCGGTGCTGCCCGACAACTATGAGCAGGCCGCCCTGAAGGAGCCCCAGCACCCCTGGCTGATGGACCCCCAGCTGCAGGTGGTGATGAGCCTGTGCCGCCTCAGTGACGAGAAGGACCTGGGCACACTGGTCAAGGCCTTTGAACGGCTGCGCGATTCCCACCCCCAGGCGCGGCTGCTGATGGTGGGTGACGGCCCGCAGCGCGAGGCGCTGCAGGCGCAGATCGACGCAGCCGGCCTGAGCGGTGTGGCAGCCTTGCCGGGCCGCACCGACGAGCCGCTGTCGTGGCTGAGCCGCGCGGCGGTGTTTGTTCTGTCATCGCGTTTCGAAGGCTATGGCAATGTGCTCGTCGAGGCACTGGCCGTTGGCACACCGGTGGTGGCCACCGATTGCCCGGTCGGCCCGCGGGAGATCCTGGAAGGGGGTCGCTTTGGTGACCTGGTCACCGTCGGTGACGCCGTGGCCATGGCACGTGCCATCAGCCGCAACCTGACCGCCCGGCGACTGCCCGATGGCGCCCGGGCGGCTGCACGCAAGCGCACGCAGGCCCGTACCTGCGACGACTACCTGGCCCTGCTCAACCACCTGGACCTCACCCGGGGCTGAGGCTGGCTGTGCTGCTCAGGAACACCCTGCGGTATCTGCCGGCCCAGCTGCTGTCACCCCTGGCGCAGCTGGTGTCCATGGTGCTGTGGACGCACTGGCTGACACCGCAGCAGATGGGTGTCTTCACGCTGGTGACGGTGACGCAGGAGGTGGCCTACCTGGTCTGCCTGAGCTGGTTCTCGGTGTATGCGCTGCGCTACCTGCCACCCCAGGAAGACCGCGCCGCCACCCTGCGCTACCTGGGTTGCGAAAACGCGGCCCTGCTGGCCGGCACGCTGGCGGGCTCGGCCGTGTCACTGGTGACGGCCTGGCTGCTGGTGGACAACAGCGTCGCGCCGGGGGCAGGCGGGCAGCCCCACACACTGTTGGCTGCACTGTCCGTGGCGGCCTACGTCTGCACCCGCTCCGCCAGCTCGCACTATGCCGAGCGCGCCCGGGCGCAGTCGGCTTTCCTGGCCTATACCAGCCTGCAGGTCTGCGGGCCGCTGCTGGGGCTGCTGTTTGGCTGGCTGGCGTTGCAGCACCTGCCGCCTGATGCCTGGACGCTGCTGCTGGCCTATGCCGCTGCCCAGGCCGTGGGCTTGC
Organism: Rubrivivax sp.; assembly: GCA_021298085.1. GTDB lineage: Bacteria > Pseudomonadota > Gammaproteobacteria > Burkholderiales > Burkholderiaceae_C > Rubrivivax. The sequence goes on along the minus strand of JAJTDE010000037.1, from coordinate 5,429 downwards.
TGCTGGCGTGGCCGCTGATGGGCATGCACTGGCGCGGCGTGCATGCCGACCGCCAGCTGTTGAAGGCGGCCGCGACGTTTGGCGCGCCCATGCTGGGCCTGGGCCTGCTGGGCTGGCTGGGCGAGAACTACATCCGCTACCTGGTGCAGTGGCGCGAAGGTGCCGCCGCGCTCGGGATGATGGTGGTGGGCTGGGCGCTCGGGCGTCGCTGTGCGTCGGTGGCCAGCATGCTGGTGGCCACGGCCGCCTTTCCGCTGGCAGCCCGGCTGCTCAACGAGGGCCGGCGCGAGGAGGCCCTGCAGCAGCTGCGGCTGAATGCGGCTCTCATGCTGGCGGTGCTGGTGCCGGTCACCGTGGGCGTTGAGCTGCTGGGCGCGACGCTGGTCAAGCTGACGGTGGCGGCCGAGTACCAAGCGCTGACCACCGAGATGCTCGCCATTTCCATGTTTGCCGCTGCACTGCGCAACCTGCACATGCACGTGACCGACCAGCTCATGGTGCTGGACCGTCAACTGGGCATGTGCGCCAAGGTCGATGGGGTGGAGATCGTGCTGTGTGCTGCCGCGTCACTGGTGGGCCTGGTGGTCCATGGCCTTCACGGTGCGGTGTTCGGGCAGGCTTTCGGCTCGGCCGTGGCGCTGCTGCTGAGCGTGCACTGGGCGCGGTCCCGTCTGGGCTTCATCTGGCCCACCGTGGAGACGCTCAAGGTGATGGCTGCCACCGCCGTGATGGCACTGGCGCTGTTGCTGCTGCAGGCCCCTCACACGCTGGAGGGCCTGCTGCTGGCGGTGACGGTGGGCGCGCTGGTCTACGCGCTGAGCGTGGCGGCGCTCTTCTGGACCGACGTGCGCCGGCTGGTGCTGCAGGGCGCCTGAACGGCCTGCGCGGCCCGTGCGGCCCGTTCAGCCGTCCTCGCGTTCCCCGATGATCAGCCAACGCTCCCCGATGCGTCGCATCAGCAGCTGCTTTCGGGTTTCGCGGTAGCGGCCGTCGATCAGGCTGGTTTCGACAAAGCTGCCCACCCAATCCGAGCCTCGGGCATCCCACTGGAGCTCGCGGATGTCGATGCGTATCGTGTGGCTGTCCTGCAGGTTTTGGCGTCGCTGTTCGGCCCAGGTGGCGTGGCTCATGGTGCGGTCGGCACTGATGAAACCCGGTGCGTAGGCCTTGAGGTAGGCGCGGCTGTCGCGGCGGCTCCAGGCCTTGGCCCAGCGGTCCACGGCTGCCGTCAGGGCCTTGCGGGTGGCCGCCTCGCGGCGCTCGTCGGGGCTGGCGGCGGGCTTGGGCCCCGGCCTGCTGGCCGCAGCCTGGGGCACTGCGGCCGCTTCAGCCGCGTTGGCCTGCGCGTGTGTGCTGGCTGACCACAGCAGCAGGCCGGAAATGGCCAGGAGGCCCGTGAAGGGCAGCAAGGACAGTGTCGGCTGCGACATGCGCGGGGGGCGCTGCGCGCAGCGGGCCGGCGACATCATCCAACGTGGTTCGGGGCGTTGCAGGTTCACACGACAATGGTAGCCATGGACGCCAAGCCCCTGCCTGCCATGCGCCGCCCATCGACGGCCCGGCAATCGTTGCTGCTGACGGGTTTCGAGCCCTTTGGTGGCGAATCGGTCAATGTCTCCTGGCGGGTCGCGCAGGCGCTGGCTGGCGAGCGCGTGGACGGGGTCGACGTGCAGGCCGTGTGCCTGCCGACGGCCTTTGGTGAGGCACTGCATGCCCTTGACACTGTCTTGCGTCGCACACGCCCGAGCCATGTGCTCTGCCTGGGCCAGGCCGCGGGCCGTGCCGAGCTGTCCATCGAACGGGTGGCCATCAACCTGGACGACGCGCGCATCCCCGACAACCAGGGTGCGCAGCCCATCGATCAGCCGGTCGTGGCCGGTGCACCCGCCGCCTATTTCAGCCGTTGGCCGCTGAAGCACATGGTGCAGGCGGCGCGCAGCGCCGGCGTGCCGGCGGCGGTGTCGCTGTCGGCCGGCAGCTTTGTGTGCAACCACGTGTTCTTCGGGTTGATGCACCGCATCCGGCGCAGCCGCTGTGTGGGTGGCTTCATGCACCTGCCGCTGCTGCCCGAGCAGGCCGAACGCTTCCCGGGCTGGCCTACCCTGCCACTGCAGCAGCAGATCGACGGCACCCGGCTGATGCTGCAGGCGGGGGTGGCTCACGCCGGCCAGGCCGATCTGGCCGTCACCGAAGGGCAGGTGGCCTGACGGGTACCGGGTTTCAGTCCCGGGGCCTGAAGGTGATGGTCAGGCGGGGCGGGACGCTGCCGTCGACGTCGCGCGGCAGCGTGCCGGTGCGGTCGATCGCGCGCAGGACGGCGTCGTCCCACTCCTTGTGTCCGCTGCTGCGCACCAGCGTGCGGCCAATGATGCTGCCGCCGGGGCCGGCGCGCACCTCGACCTCGGCCGCCGGGTTGCCAGGCAGGGTGTCACCAAAGACGATGTTGGGTTTGACGGCGGCCACGATGCGCCCGGCGTAGCTGGACGACGGGCCGCCGGCACCGGCCGACGGTGGGCCCTTGGCGGGGGCGCCGCCGGCCGGCCCGCCGAGCTGGCCCATGATGCGGGCCAGGTTCTCTTCGCGCAGGCGGGCGTCGCGGGCGTCTGCGGCAGCCTTCTCGCGCCGCTCGGCATCGGCCTTGGCCTTGGCGTCGCGCTGGGATTTCTCGCGCTCGGCCCGTTCACGCTCGGCCTTGTCGCGCTGCGCCTTCTCGCGTTCGGCTTTCTCCGTGGCGGCCTTGTCCTTGGCGGCTTGCTCGGCGCGGGTGCGTTCGGCCTTGGCCTTCTCGGCTTTCTCTCGCTCGCGTTCGCGTTCGCGTTCCCGCTCCTGCTGGGCTTTCTTCGCTTGCTCCAGCGCGATGTCGGCATCGCGGTTGGGGGCCGGTGGGGGAGGGGGCGCCTGGGCGGCCTGTGGTGGCGGTGGCGGCTTGGCTGCGGGCGGCTCGGCGACGGGGCGATCCGGCGCCGCGGCCGCCGGCGGTGCGGCGGCCACGGGCACACTGGCCCAGAGTTCGGCGCTCACCGCCTGCGCGGGTGGGCTCTTCCAGCGCATGCCCCAGACCAGCGCGGCCAGCAGCAGTCCGTGCACCAGCAGCGACAAGGCCACGCCCAGGCCTTCACCCCCCGGTGAGCGGGGCTTCAGGCTGCGGCCGGAACGTTTGCCGGCGGGGCGTCGCGGGCTTTCATCCACGCTCAGGCCCTCCAGTGCTCAGCCACCCTGGCGCACCGCCAGCCCCACCCGCTGGATGCCCGCGCGCTGCAGGGTGTCCATCACGCGCACCACGGTGTCATAGCGGATCTGCTTGTCAGCGCTGATGACCACGGGCACATCGCTGCGGCCGCCCTGGGCGTCGCGTACCCGGGCGGCCACCTCGCCCATCGTCACCTGCCCGCTCTCCTGCTGGTCGATGCGCAGGCGAATGCGCTCGTCGGCGCCAATCTCCAGTTCGATCACCTTGGCCGGCCGTTGCGCGGCCTTGCCCACGCTGGGGAGGTCCACCACCCCGGTGGTGATCAACGGGGCACTCACCATGAAGATGATCAGCAGCACCAGCATCACGTCGATGAAGGGCACCATGTTGATCTCGGCGATGGCGCGGCGGCGCCGGCCAGCGTGACGGGGGCTGAGTGACGGCATGGTGCTCAGCGCCGCGTCACAGGGCCGGCATTCATGCCGGTGTTGATGCCCGCCGAGGCCGCGCTGCTGGCCGGCGGCATGGGTGAACTGGCGTTGCGCTGCAGGATGTTGGTGAACTCTTCCGAGAAGTTTTCCAGCTGGTTGGCGATGCGGTCGATGTCGCGTGCAAAGCGGTTGTAGGCAATCACCGCGGGGATGGCGGCAAACAGGCCGATGGCGGTGGCCACCAGCGCTTCGGCAATGCCCGGCGCCACATTGGCCAGCGTCACCTGCTGCAGGTTGGACAGGCCCACAAACGCATGCATGATGCCCCACACCGTGCCAAACAGCCCAATGTAGGGGCTGACGGAACCGACCGTGCCCAGGAAGCTGAGGTTGCTTTCCACGACGTCCAGTTCACGCTGCAGGCTCACCCGCATGGCCCTGCGTGCGCCGTCCAGCTGCGAGGCCGCGTCCAGCCGCTTTTCGCGCAGCTTCATGAATTCCTTCATGCCGCTGGCAAACAGCCGCTGCATGGGAGCGGTGGTGTCGCGTGCTTCCTGGTGAAGCTCGTTCAGCGAGCGGCCTGACCAGAATTCCTTCTCAAACGCGTCATTGCTGGCCCGCACGCGCCGCAGGCCGACGATCTTGGCAAAGATGACGGCCCAGCTGGCCAGCGACATCATCACCAGCCCGGCCATCACCAGCTTGACGACGAGGCTGGCCTGGGCCACCAGCGCGATGATCGACAGATCTTGGTTCATGCTGAGAGTCTCTCCAGGACCTCCGCCGGGATGCGGCGGGGTTTGAACGTTTGGGCATCGACACAACCGATGCGGATGCTGCCCTCTGCCAGCAGCGCATCGGGCTCAGGGGGCGATGTGCCAGGCTGAGCCGCGTTGTCCGCCTCGACGACTCTCCAGGCCTGCTGGTGGATGAGCAGGCTGGCCCGGCCCAGTTCCTGAAGGCACACCGTGACACGGAGCTGATCGTCCAGCCGGGCCGGGCGCAGGTAGCGCACGGTGGTGTCGCTGACCACAAAGATGGCGCCGGTGGATTCGCGCAGGCGCTGCTGAGCGACGCCCGCCGCACGCAGCCACTCGGTGCGCGCACGTTCGAAGAATTTCAGGTAGTTGGCGTAGAACACCACGCCACCTGCGTCCGTGTCTTCCCAGTAGACACGCAGCGGCAGGGCGAATGCCGGGCTGCTCCCGGTAGGGCTCGTCGCTTGCATCAGCGGCAGATGATAGTCGGGCGGCAAAAACACCTCGGGTAGTCCCCCTGCCTGCCCTTGTCTCACTTGAGACAAGCTGCGGGAGGGTTCGACTTCTAAAATCGAACGATCGTTCTATTTTTGCCGCGGCACCGCCACGGGGGCATTCCCGGGCGCGCCGCCGCTTCCACCGCACGAGGAACCGCATGGGCGCCACCTACGAAACCCGCGACGCTGTTGCCGTCATCACGCTGAACAACCCGCCGGTCAACGGCCTGGGCTACGCCCTGCGCGTGGCCTTCTGCGAGGGCGTCGAGCGCGCCTGGGCCGACCCTGCCGTGAAGGCCATCGTCATCACGGGCGCCGGCAAGGCCTTCTCCGGCGGTGCCGACATCCGCGAGTTCGGCTCGCCCAAGGCCGTGGCCGAGCCCAACCTGCTGTCGATGATCCAGATGCTGGACAACAGCAGCAAGCCGGTGGTCGCAGCCATCAACGGCGTGTGCATGGGCGGCGGGCTGGAGCTGGCGCTGGGCGCGCATTACCGCCTGGCCGTGGCCGGCAGCGCCATTGCCTTGCCCGAGGTCAAGATCGGCCTGGTGCC
>JAJTDE010000165.1 GCA_021298085.1 Rubrivivax sp. | reverse complement strand
GGCCCAAATGGCGTGCCTTGGAACTTCACCGACCGTTTCTCCAGGCCTTGGGCATCACATCGTCCGGTGGGCACTTGGTGCCGGCGATGTCGCGGAAGTGGAAGCAGATCAACAAGTTCCTGGAGATCTTCGGGCATGCGCTGGACCACTCGGCACTGGCCCAGGCGCCGGAGCTGAAGATCGTCGACTTCGGCGCCGGCAAGGCCTACCTGGCCTTCGCGCTGCACGACTGGCTCACCCACACGCGCCAGCGACCCGTTCAGGTGGTAGGCGTCGAACTGCGCGATGACCTCGTGCAGCAGGGCAACCAGATCGTGGCCGACCTGGGGCTGTCGGGCATGTCGCTGCAACAGGGCGACGTCCGCGACTGGCCCGTCGGCCAGATGGACGTGATGGTGGCGCTGCACGCGTGTGACACCGCCACGGACCACGCCATCCACCTGGGCATCCGCTCAGGGGCGCAGCTGATCCTGTGTTCACCCTGCTGCCACAAGCAGCTGCGCCCGCAGCTGCTGAGCCCTCATCCGCTGCGCAGCATCTTCCAGCACGGCATCCACGCGGAACAGCAGGCCGAGATGCTCACCGACAGCCTGCGGGCGCTTCTGCTGGAAGCGCACGGCTATGACACGCAGGTTTTCGAGTTTGTTTCGCAGGAACACACCCGCAAGAACAAGATGATCTTGGCGGTCAAACGCGTCGGCCAACCCGCGCGGGCGGAGGACGCGCTCGCCAAGGTGGCGGAACTCAAACGGTTCTTCAGCATCCGCGAGCACTGTCTGGAGCAGTTGCTGCAGGGGGCCTGAGTGCGCATCTGCCGTGTGTGGCGCCAGCCATCGGCCAGGGAGTCCGATGCAGCGGTGTCGCCAGTCTGGCTGGATGAATCCTCGAATGTGTGGAAGTAGGGGGTCTGCCAGGGCCTCCAGCCCTGCAGCCGAGGGGGGCGACGGCACACCGCAGCATCGTCACTGCGTCTAGCCTCGTGGGTGTTGTTGGGGCCTCTCCGCGCCCCGTCTCCTGGACCTGAGACCATGCGCCCGAACCGCGTCGCCCACCGCTGCCGCACCCTGACCTTGTTTGCCCTCGCCACGCTGCTCAGCGCGTGTGGCGGCACGACGGAAGAAGACCCGCTGAAACCCGGTGAGACGGGCTTGCGGCTCTCCGGTGTGGTTGCCCAGGCCAAAGCCCTCCCGGGCGCCTTGGTGAAGGCCCGATGCGCCCAAGGCGACGTTGGCGACAGCGCGACCGCGGTCGCTGACGCGGATGGCGCCTACACCCTGCGTGTGCTCGGCGGACAGCTGCCGTGTCTGCTCGAAGTGGTGGCCCTTCAGGGCAGTGTGCGCCTGCATGCCGCACTGCCGCTCGGCGCCGACGCGCCAGACGACACCGCCGCGGCGGGTAGCCGGCAGGCACGCGCCCATGTGACGCCCCTGACCTCGCTGCAAGTCGCCCACTGGCTGGGTACCGATGCGCACAGTGTCTTCGTCGACGACGTCCGCATGGCCCAGCTGAGCACGCTGGTGACCGCCCAGAGCCTGTCCGATGCACGACAGGCGGTGCTGGCCAGCCTGAACGCCGCCGGCGTCGACACCTCGGCGGTGTCCGACCCGGTCTCTGACCCGCTGAAGGCGGCACACGGCGCAGTCGCTGGTGATGCCCACGGCCAGCTGCTGGAGACCTTGTCGCTCTCGTTGGCTGCTGCAGGCACCACCTTCCCTGAACTGAGGGCCCAGGTCGCCCAGGCCTCTGCAGAACGCGGGCTGGGCCTCCTGGCCGATGTCGCGGTCAAGCCACTCGGTGCAGCCCGCCTGACCACGGAGGCCTTGCTCAAGCCCAAGGCCCCCACCTGCGCCGCCCTGCGCTCGGGACCCTACCGCTGGCTGCAGCTGACACCGGGCCCGTTGTCCGACGGGCAGGACATCGTGCAGACCCGCGTGATGACGCTGGAGGCCCACGTGCCACGCAGCCGGTGGCAAGGTCAACCGGAAGCCGACAGCGTGACCTGGACACCCCACGCCAAGGATGCATGCCGCTTCACCACTGCAGACCATGCTGACATCGTCGTCAGCCCAGCGGGAGTGGTGGTGATGCGCCGGCTCCTGAAGGAAGAAGGCCGCGCCAGCACCCGGCTGGCCATCGCGTTCCCGGAACAAGCGGTCGCCGTGGCTGACCTCGCTGGTGAGTGGAACGCGATCGGCTGGATCGACACCCCCGTGGGCGGCGCCAGCGGCAGCCCATGGAGCCACACCGGCGTCATGAGCCGGTTCACGCTCGATCGCCAGGGCCAGATGACCCGCGAAGACTGCCTGGACGACCCCCTGTCCACGCCGGCTGCCAGCTGCCGTCAAGTGACGGGGCCCCACCCGGTGATCAGCGGCGATGCCAAAGGCGGGTTGCGCATGGTCTCCGAGCGGCCGCATGACCGCGGAACAGCCCGTGTCTTCGCTTACCGGGCCGGCAACGGGGCCGTGATGATGCTTCGTCTGCATCCATCGGGTGACTTCAGCTGGGCCAGCCGGGTTCGTGCCGCGACACTTCCCGCAGTTGGTGACGTCCAGACGCACTGGAACCTGCGCGTCAATGCCGATGGACGTGTGTCGGAGGCGATGACCGCCACCACCGGCAGTGTCAGCAGCGTCGACGCGGCCACAGGACTCGTTGTGCGCAGCAGCCTGACGGCCGGCGACACCACGGCCAACGCACAGCAACATACCTTGACGATGAACAGCAGCCGCGAGGGTTACTGGCATCGGCGGGTCACCGCGGGCAAGACCGCCGGTGGCGCCAGCTACAGCGTGCGCGCCCAGTGGGCGCTGCCCCTGGATGGCATGGGCCTGGTCCCCTCGATCTGGCCCGCCGACAACAGCGGCAGCACCTCCAATGCGCTGTTTCAGTTGAGTGTGTCGCCACCCGGCATGGCGCCAGCGGGTGTCAGCTCGGCCATCGGCCCGGCGACGCTGTTGGATCGTTATGCACAGGGAACGAAGCTGGACAGGGCAGCACTGGCCTACCTGAGCGTGAACCCCAGCGGCCTGCTCGGCGCCTGGTCGTTCAACAGCCCGGCCCAGAACGCGCCGACGATCGTCTTCTTTGCCAGCGGCGACTACGTCCTGCTCGACCCGCTCGGCGATGCACCCGGCGCCTGCGGCAGGCCCGGTGCCGAACGCGGTGACTTTGTCTTCCAAGGGGGCGTCCTGCGCGCCACGGCTGTCGCCGCCGACACCAACGGCTGCGCTGGCCTGAACAACCCTGACCGAGCCAGTGGTACGACCAACGCCAGCTGGCAAGTCACCTTCTCACCGGACGGCCTCACGGCCGATGCCGTGGAGCGCGGCAGCAGCCCGCCGCGCAGCATCACGCTGTACCGTTTGCCGCAATAGCCGCTGGGTGCCCGAGCGAACAAGGCAGCGGCGCAGCCATCGCCCCGCTCAATGCGACAGGAACACCGGCAGCGTCATCGACGACAGGATGGTGCGTGACACACCGCCGAGCACCCACTCCCACAAGCGGGCGTGGCCATAGCAGCCCATGACCATCACATCGGCGTTCATGTCGGCCGCATGTGACAGCAGCGCCTCGGCCGCTGTCACATCGGGCACCCAGCCTTGCCCGAGGCGCGCGCCCGTTGACTCGGCATGCTGGGTCAGGATGCTCAGGGTGCAATCGATACCGTGCCCCGACAGGTAAGTCGCCACGGCCTGCAGCGATTTCTGACGGCTGCCCCTGGACGCACCGTCATCCCCCACCCAAGTGACCAGCTCGACCCGTGTCGCCGACAGGAGCAAGGGCATCGCATCCCGCAATGCTCGCGCACTCTCGCGTGTGTCAGACCAGGCAACCATCACCCGGCCAAGGGCGGGGATCGGTGATGGCCATTCCCCAGCCCTGTCCCATCCCGTGTGCGGGACCATCAGCACAGGGCATGCGGCTCCCACCAGCAGGCGCGTCGCCTGACGCACCGAAAGCCCGCCCGCAGCGTCCTCGTCGGCCTGGGTCGCGATGAGCAGATCAGCGGTGCGCGACTGCGCCACCAGTACCTGATCGGGCTCACCCTCCAGGTAGCGCCACTCCACGCCTGGCCCGCCTCGCTGCAGGGCTCTGGTGGCCAGGGACTGCGCCTGCCTGCGCAGGCCCGCCATCTGTGCTGCCCGAAGCTGATGTGCCAGTGAGGCGGACTCTGCGCTCAGCCCCACAACGGGATGAACCGGTCCGGCCGCCATGGACACCGCCAAGGACGATTGCCATTGGAGCGTCAGCGCCGTGGCCAGGTCGAATGCTGGCAGGCAACCTTGACCTTCGTCCATATGGAGCACCAAGCTGCGCAACGTGTTCATGATTCAGCCTCACTCATGAGAAAGACATGCCCTGCATCGCTTGCCCAGGGCCCGAGCCTGCTCCCCAGGGAGCGTCGGCGAATGGCGCTCGGGCGCCATCGGCACGCTCAGCCTACGCCGCTGGCCACGTGAGCCCTTGATCACCCTCAAGGCCGCTGCTGATGGGCAGACGCATCATGGTCAGTGATGACCATCTGCCCACCCCTCCGGCGATGACCCCGCAACCCCGCATTGCCCGCGCATGACACTGGCCTGGCTGTTGATGCAGTTTGCAGTCTGCGCCTTGGTGATCGCGCGCGCTGGCTACGTGCTCAGCCAGAGCGCCGACACACTGGCCGAGGCCTATGGCTGGGCCCGTGGCTGGGTCGGCCTTGCGCTTCTGGCCACGGTCACCTCGCTTCCCGAGCTGGCCTCTGGCATCAGCGCGGTGGCCTTTGTGGATGCACCCAACCTTGCGGTCGGCAACGCGCTGGGCGCGTGTGTCGTCAACCTGCTGTTCCTGGTGGTCGTGGACGCCTTGCAACGCGGGCAGCCCATGTACAGGGAGGCCAGTGCCACGCACCTCCTGTCCGCCGGCTTCGGTGTGGTGATGCTCGGCTTGGTCGCCCTCAGCCTGCTGACCGGCGCACGTGCGCCGGCGCTGCTGCATGTTGGCTTCCCGTGCTGGCGGCCGAACTGGCGACTGCCTTGGGAGTGTCCAGCAGCTTTGTCGGCACCGTGATGATGGCTGTCGTGACCACGCTGCCAGAAATGGCCGTCACGCTTTCAGCGCTCAGGCTTGGCGCGCTGGACATGGCCATCGGCAACTTGCTGGGAAGCAACCTGTTCAACGTGATGATCCTGGCGGTGGACGATGTCTTCTATGTCCGAGGACCGCTGCTGGCCAGCGTATCCGCGGTGCATGCAGGCACCGCAGTGACAGCGCTCGTGATGACCGGCCTGGTGATCATCGGTTTGGTGATGCGACCGCAAGGGCGTACCCTCAAGGTGCTGAGCTGGGTCAGCGTCGGCCTTGCTGCGGCCTATGTACTGAACGCGACGCTGATCTACCTCGGAAGTGCGTGAGCCGCAGCACAGGAGATGCAGTCTGAACTGATCTTTCCCCCGGATCAACCGTGACGGGTTATGCGGTGGCAAGATCAGAAGCAGCCCTTAGCCGCATGAGTATCCTGCGGCCTGTCTCACAGCAGATTGCGAAGTCACGGCGACGTGCCGCCAACGGAGGAACCCCATGAGGCTGACATTCATCGGCGCCGCACAGGAAGTGACCGGCTCGTGTTTTCTGGTCGAAACCGAGCACGTGCGATTCCTCGTGGACTGCGGCATGTTCCAGGGCGGGAGAGAAGCGCGCGCGAGAAACCTTCACGCCTGGCCGTTCGACCCGCGGCAGATCGACTTTGTGCTCCTCACGCACGCCCACATCGACCACAGCGGGCTGCTGCCGCGTTTGTGCGCCCTGGGGTTCAGCGGTCCCATCTTCACCACCCTTGCGACGGCTGACTTGCTGTCGGTGATGTTGCTGGACAGCGCCTTCATCCAGGAAAACGAATGGGCGCGTGCGCAGCGCCGGCGCGTGCGCCAGCCGCGTGCCGATGCCTCGGCGCTGCTCTACACCGTGGCACAGGCGGAGGCCTGCCTGCTGCAGCTGCAGGGGCAGCCCTACGATGACGAGGTGCAGCCCCATACGTCGGTGCGGTGCCGCTTTCGGGACGCGGGTCACATCCTTGGATCAGCCATCCTGGAGCTCTGGGTCACCGAACAGGACCAAACGCGAAAGCTTGTCTTCTCAGGGGACCTGGGTCAGCCGGGGCGGCCCATCGTGCGCGACCCTTCGCCGATCGAATCGGCCGACGTGCTGGTGGTCGAGTCCACCTACGGCAACCGGCTGCATCGCCCGCTGGGCGACACCACCGCGGAACTGATCCAGGTCATCGAGGACACGTTGCGCAGGCGGCAGGGCAACATCATCATTCCCGCATTTGCGCTGGGCCGGACCCAGGAGCTGCTGCACCTGTTGATCGACCTGTGCAGGCGTGGCGAGTTGCCGCGCCTTCAGGTCTTCGTCGACTCGCCCATGGCCAACAGGGTGACCGAGCTGACTTGGAAGCATGCGGAGTTTCTCGACGCTGAAAGCCGGGCGCTGCTGTCGCTGCGCCACCGCTACCCTCAATGGCTGGACCTTCGATTCACACGCAGTGTGCAGGAGTCCATGGCGCTGAACCGCATCAAGGCAGGCGCCATCATCATCTCAGCCAGCGGCATGTGCGACGCGGGGCGCATCCAGCACCACCTCAGACACCACCTGGGTCGCCCGGAGTGCGCGATCGTGATCATCGGTTTCCAGGCCGAAGGCACCTTGGGGCGTCGACTGGTTGACGGTGAACAGCGTGTGCGCATCCTGGGTGAGGACCTGCGGGTGCGCGCGTCGATCCACACGATCGGAGGCCTGTCGGCACACGCTGATCAGGCGGCCCTGATGGCCTGGCTGCGGCAGTTCAAGCGCCCACCTCGGCGCAGCTTCGTGGTTCATGGCGAACGCGACACGGCCCTCGGCTTTGCCCAGCAAATGGTCGATGAACTCGGCTGGTCCGCCGAAGCGCCGATCAGCCAGGCGAGTGTCGAACTCTGACCCGCAGGCCGGCTTCGTGTGTGTGGCGGGCGCCTCAGGCCACGTCGTCGCCATGGACCAGCGCATGGCGTGTCCACAGGGCACCCAGCACGTCCATGGCGCCGAACAGCAGCAGCTGCCATGGTGCGCCAAAGGCCACCACCAGCAGCACCGTCAGCCCGGCAAACAGGAAGCGCCCATGAACGCTGGCGCGGAAGAAGTGGCGATCATTCGCGTGGGCGCAGCGGATGTAGTAGTAGCCCACGACCACGGCCAGGGAGCCCAAGACACGCACCCACCCGTCGGTGGCTGGTGGTAGGCCGAACAGGCCCAGGACCCTGCTGGGCATCAGCACCAGGCCGAGCCCGGTGATCAAGACATAGTAGCCAAAGAGGTTGACGGTGGCGGCGGCGGGCATGCGGCATTGTGCATGGGGGCTGGCGTCACGCGCCGCCCACGACACCCCGCCGGACGAAGTCATCGATGGTCTCAGGGCCGTAACCCAGCGCCGTCAGCACGCTGCGGGTGTGTTCACCGATCGAGGGTGGCGGCGCCTGCACGCCCAGCCGCTGCCCGCCCAGCGTCAGCGGCAGCAAGGGCATGCGCGTGGCCAGTGGTCGGCCGGCGCTGCTGGCATCCGCCGGCAGGTTGACGTCGGCCAAGCCACCGGTGGCGGCCAGGTGCGGGTCATCGAGCAGCGCATGCGGCGCGGTGATGGGCGCATAGGGCAGGCCGATGCCGTCGAAGCGTGCGGCCAGCTCTTCGGCGCTGTAGTGGGCAAAGCGCTCCCGCAGCAGCGGCAGCATCCAGTCACGCGACTGAACGCGAGCGTTATTGCTGGACAGTCGAGTATCGGCCAGCAGGTCACTGAAGCCGAAGGACTCGCACATCAGGCGCCATTGCGTGTCGCTCACGGCCGCCAGGAAGATCTGGCCGCCGTCGCGCACGCTGAAGACGTCGTAGACGGCCCAGGCGCTGATGCGGCTGGGCATCGGCGCGGCGGGTTTTCCGGTCACCGCAAACTGCATCATGTGCTGGGCCACCAGCAGCACGTTGTTCTCGAACAGCGCGCTCTGCACCACCTGGCCGCGCCCGGTGCGGGCGCGCTCGATCAGCGCCGCCATCGCGCCAATCGCGCCGAACATGCCACCCATGATGTCGTTGACGCTGGTGCCGGCCCGCAGCGGCCGGCCTTCCGGGCCCGTCATGTAGGCCAGCCCGCCCATCATCTGCACCACCTCGTCCAGGGCGGTGCGCTGGGCATACGGCCCGGGCAGAAAGCCCTTGTGCGACACGCTGATCAGCCGCGGGTTCAGGGCGAACAGCGTGGCAGCATCCAGCCCCAGCGCGTCCACGGTGCCGCTCTTGAAGTTCTCGCTGAAGATGTCTGCGCCGGC
>JAJTDE010000335.1 GCA_021298085.1 Rubrivivax sp. | reverse complement strand
GACAATCTCGGGCAGGTGATGCTGAATGCACCCTACCCGGATCGAGCGGTCAGCGTCACAGCAACGACCGGCGGTGCAACCACTGGCCTGATTCCAGCCGGTGCGTCATTCGTCACGGTCACGAGCGACAACGCCGATAAGCAGATCAGTCTGCCTGCTGGTTATGTTGGACAGGTGCTGCGAATTCTGATTGGCACGACTGCCTGCGAATTGATTTCTGCAGTGGCTGTTGACAAGGTCAACGAGGTCACCGTTGGCGCGACGAACGAGCTGGCCCTGACTGCTGAAGCACTCTACACGTGCGTCTACACGAAGAGCGGGTTCTGGATTGTCACCGGCTTGACGAAGCTTGGTGCTGCACAGGCTGCACTCGTTCCTGACGCACGCTGAGGTCTGCAATGACGACTGGCTTCGAAGATGCTGCCACGAGTATGACAGAGACGCTGCTGGCGTTCGCCGGAGAGTCTTGCGTGTATATTCGTGGGGCATCTTCAGCCACCATCACACTGCGCCGCAGCAGCCTGGCACCGCAGTACATGGACACAGGGAACGGGTTGATTGTGGAGGTCAGGCCGGTGGATTTCATCGGCCTGACTTCTGCCCTGCCATACGACACACCAGAGGCAGGCGACCGCATCACGTGCGACGGCAAGCGGTTTGAGGTCACACCGACAACGTCGGAGAAGTGCTTCAGGCGAATCACACCAACAATGACACGCATACACACGAAGCAAGTTTAAGCACATGCCCACGCTGTCACCATCAACCGAAGCCTGCGAAGCAATCCGCGACCGCATCAACAGCGGCACGGATTACGCGCTCGAGGTTCGGGCAACGGTGGTTGATGAGCTGACTGAAGATCTGCAAGACCTTCGCCAGTTGCGTGTGGACGTGATTCAGGAAACCGAAGAGCAGTTGGTTGAAACACTGGATCTGCAGGACAACAGCAGCCACCAGATTCGGGTCTGGATACGCAAGAAGCTGGACACGAAAACACAGGATGAAGTGGAGCAATTGAAGCTGCTGCGGAGGCAGATTGAATTGCGGCTGCTGAACTACGCCACCACAGATTGGCGCGTCCGCATTTGGGATGTCAGCAATTCACAAGCCCCGCTGATGGAGCGGGATATGTTCCATCAGGATCGTTCATTCGTTGCCAGTATTCTATGCCGTGTCGAGGTGAAGCCATGAAGGCAAGCATCACGATTGAGGGCGTTGACATACTGGTGCCGAAGTTGGAGTTTCTGCACACAAAACTGGGGCGACAACTGGCCCGCGTTGTGCTGAAAGCCGGCCTGAATGTAATCGGTAAGCAGATGAAAAAAGACCTTGACCCGCGAGTGAAAGAGGCGGGCAACGCTGTGGGAAATCGTGTCACGATTTACCGGCAGAACGTCACGCGGGCAAAGGTCGGATTCAACGTCGGGAAGGATGCGCGGAAGGTGCCGTTCCGACGCAAGCGAACATCACGCGGCGGAGTCGGTATCGGTCCGGCGAATGTGCACTGGTTCATTGCAGGCACTGGCGAGCGTATGCGATACGGAAATCAGGGCGTTACGATTGATTCGGGGAAGCCGCTGAGTTTGCGGCAACGCAGGCGAGAAGCTGAGCGGACAGGCACAGGACGACCGACAGGACAAATGCCAGCACTACAGGAAGGACTGGCAGCGAAGGCCGCAAAGAAGAGCATCTCGGAAATGCAAGCCGTCATGGCCAGAGCAGGCCGCAGATACTTGGAAGCACGAGCGAAAAAGATCGAGAAGAAGGCAGCAAAGGCGCGTGCAAGTGCTGCCGCACGTCGTTTAGTACAAGCAACCGGAAAGGGTTGAGACATGCCGAACAAAGTCCCGAGCAGAGGCACCGCGCTTCTGATGGAAATCACCAGCGTATATACAGCATTCCCGCAGATCAGCAGCCTGGATATATCAGGCGAAAAAGCCGAAACCGTGGACACAACCACGCTTGACGGCGGCGCAGCAAAAACGAAGAACAACACAGGCTATGTTGACAATGCCACCATCAGCGGCGAGTGCCTGTACGATCCTGATGACACGGTGCAAATTGCATTCATTGCAAAGGTGAGAGCAGCGGGCACAAACAACTTCAAGGTAACGTATGCCGACGCCACACCGACGAACGAGATTTACTCCGGGTTGGGCATGGGATTTGACCGCACCGCAAGTCCGGGCGACATGCTGCGGGGGTCATTTACAATTGAGACTACTGGGGCCGTGACCTGATGAAGGCGCGTTTGCATCTGCAGCAGTTCTGTGATATCTCAAAGGTGACTCCAGAGCTGCAGCCGCTGGTGGAATGGGTGCCCGGAAAGAACAGTTCCGGGCACTCCGTCAGCGTTGCTGTGTATCCGGCAGGCACTGTCTTTGAGGGACCGATTGCCCTGCAGTTGTGCAGGACAGGACAAGCGGCACCGGCAGACGACGAATGCGCTGCGGCCTTGAATTTGACGCAGCAGGAAATTGACGGCTTGCGTGTTGAGTATGAGATGAACGCGCTGGGTATCAATAACAAGGGGGACCGTGATTTGTACCGGGCTGGCGTGATCCT
>JAJTDE010000164.1 GCA_021298085.1 Rubrivivax sp. | reverse complement strand
TGAAGAAGCGCGCCAGCGAACTTGACGCGCCGCACCCGGTCGTGGCGGCCTACATGCAGATGGAGGAGTCGCAGACCTTCGCGCGTGATGAGGTGGTGCGGCAGGTGCGGCCGGTGTACATGGGTCTGATCGAGCAGTTGGATCACCACATCGGCCGCGTCATCCAGGCCTTGCAGGACAGCGGCCAGCTCGAGCACACGCTGATCGTCTTCACCAATGACCATGGCGACTATGGCGGTGACCACCACCTGGGTGAGAAGGACCTGTTCCATGACCAGGTCATCCGCTCACCGCTGATGGTGTTCGACCCGCGGCCGCAGGCCGACGCCACGCGCGGCCATCGCATCGGTGCCATGGCCGAGTCGGTGGATGTGGTGCCCACGGCGCTGGACGCGCTGCAGATCAGGCCCGCGCTGGATCGCACGCAGGGCCGTTCCCTCATGCCCTGGGTTCATGGCGAACGCCCGGCGGCCTGGCGTGATTGCGTATTCGCGGAGATTGACTATTCCTTCCGCCGCGCCCGGCTGTTGCTGAACCGCCGACCGGGCGAATGCCGCGGTTGGATGGTGCGTGAACGGCACTGGAAGTACGTGCGCTGGCAGGGTTTTGCGCCGCAACTCTTCAACCTGGCAGACGACCCTGACGAGTACGTGGACCTGGGCCAGGATCCCCGCCTGGCGCACGAGCGTCAGCGCCTGGACGAACGTCTGCACGCGTGGCTCAACGACCAGCACCCGCGCCTGACCATGGATGACGCCGAGGTTGCGTTGCGAACGGACCGTGCCAAGGAGCACGGGATTTATTACGGCACCTGGTGAGCCGTGCCCACTGTGCCCACTTGACTCGGGAGCATGACCAGCATGGATCGCGCATTGAACTACTTCGGCGGCCACTGGACGGCCGGTGCTGGCGCGGCTGGCGACTGCATCAATCCTGCGACCTCGGAAGTGGCGGCACAGTTCAGCGACGCCACGCTGGATGAAGCGCTGCCCGCCATCGAAGCCGCGCGAGCGGCCTTCGACACCGGCCCGTGGTCGCGCAGCCCACGTAGACGCGAGGCGGTGTTGCTCGAGTTCGCTGCCAACCTGCAGGCCCGGGCACCCGAGATCGAGCACTGGCTGGTCACGCTCAACGGCAAGCTGGCACGCGAGGCGCGGGGCGAGATCGCCACGGCCGTATCCGAACTGCGCTTCTACGCCGGGCTGGCCCGCAACCTGTGGGGTCGTGTGGCCGAGATCGACAACGGCTGCTATTCGCAGCTCAGCCGCGAGCCCGCGGGCGTGGCGGCGATCATCGTGCCCTGGAATGCACCCGTCATCCTGCTCATCCGCTCGCTGGCGCCGGCACTGGCGGCAGGTTGCACGGTGGTCATCAAGGCGGCGCACCAGACCTCCATGGTCAACCAGTTGGCGCTGGAGTGCCTGACACGCATCACGACTCTACCGTCGGACGTGGTGTGCTCGTTCACCGAGTCGGGTGCTGCCATCGGCCGCGCCATCAGCCAGTCGCCGCACATCGACGTCATCAGCTTCACCGGCTCGTCGGCCACCGGCAAGCGCATTGCGGCCGATGCCGCCGGCACGCTCAAGCGCCTGTCGCTGGAACTCGGCGGCAAGGCGCCAGCCATCGTGTGGCCCGATGCGCCGCTGGCACCCACTGTGGCCGGGCTGGTTGCAGGCGCCCTGCCAATGGCGGGCCAGCAGTGCACCGCCATCGCGCGCGTGCTGGTGCACGAAAGCCGCTTTGAGGAATTCGCCAAGGCGTTGGCCGAACGGCTGGGCAGCCTGGTGCTGGGCCCGGGCCATGAGCCGGGCTCACAGCTGGGCCCCCTGATCGACCTGGCCAACCGTGACCGCGTCGCGCGTCTGGCCAGGGAAGCTGTCCAGCATGGCCGGGTGTGGCTGCAAGGGGGCGTTCCTGCCGGCCCCTTGGCCCGCGGTGCATTCGTGTCTCCCACGCTGGTGGAAGTGGCCGACCTGGGCTCGCGCTACATCCAGGAAGAGCTGTTCGGCCCCGTGCTGGTCATCGAGCGCTACCGCGATCGCGCGGAGGCCATCGCCCGCGCAAACGCCACGCGCTACGGACTGGCAGCCAGCGTCTGGTCGCCCGACCGCGCGGTGGGTCAAGCCATGGCGCGCGAGCTCAAGTGCGGCACGGTCTGGATGAACGCCCACAACAAGCTGTTCCCGGAATCAGAGACCGGGGGCTTCCGCGAAAGTGGCTATGGGCGACTGCATGGGGTGGAAGGCCTCAGCGACTTCCTCAGCACCAAGCACATTTACTGGGAGAACCCGCCCCAGAGCGCTGCGCAGGCCGCGGGGCACTGAACACCCATGGCTGTCCTGCACACCATCCACACCGGGCTCACGGTGTATGACCTGTCGCACATGCAGGCCTTCTTCCGTCAGGTCCTGGGTGCAGACATCGGTGAGGTCCGCCAGATTCCGGTTGGCGACACGCTGGGCCACATCACCGGCGTTCCGGGCGCACAGGCCTGCGTGTGCATGGTCACCTTGCCCGGTGGGCACGTGGTGGAACTGTTGCAGTACAGCGCACCGGCCAGCGCCACGCCCGCAGCGCCCAGGCCCTGCGACATCGGTGCCGCACACCTGGCCTTGCGGGTGGAGTCGGTGGCCGACACCGCCGGGCGGTCCCAGGCCTATGGCTTTACGGTCGCGGGCCAGATGCAGTACTTGCCCGGTGGGCCTTTCGCAGGGCAGTGGGTGGCCTATGTGCGTGACGCACAGGGCTTCACGTTGGAGTTGATCGGCAGCGCGTGAGCGCTCAAGTCATCCCTTCGAGCTGCACTGGCGGCATTGAGGTCGAGCGGCCCGCTGCCTTGGGGAGCCAATTGGCTCGTGCTGATCATCGGACAGCTCGCCCTGAACGACAGGTTTCCCGCGCCGAGTCTGGCGCTGTCTTCGACTTGACACGGACAGGAGCGGCCCCTCACCGAAGACAGCAGTACGGCACTGGTTCGACCCTGCTGGACATCATTAGGGCGCCAATGTGCCGGACGGAGTTTCAGGTCGGCCAAACTGCCATCCAACCGCTCCGTTGGAGTCTGCTCGGTATCGGAGCCTGGAAGCCCGCGAAATTTGCGGGCATCATCGCGCCGTGCTGGCCGTCCAATCTCCAACGGGAGCGATTGGACAGGGCTTCCAAGTCGTATCAGTCGGTGGTCGCGGATCTGGTCAATGGCCGTGATGGCCGGCCTGACGGCAGCCGCCGGCGGTCAACCCGCGCTTCAGCAAACGTGCCACACGTCTCTCAGACGGCGCATTCGGTGAGCCGGCATACCTGCAGAGGACATTGCCATGGAATCGCATCGCCAAACGCCCCGCATGACTGACGCCTGGATACCGACGTCCCCGTCCTCGCGGTTTGTCGATCTCATTCAGACGAAGGTGCCAGCCAGGGCAGAGCAGTTCATGGCGCAGTTGTACGGCGAGCACGCGCTGAGCCTGCGGGATAGCGCAGCACTCGACATGCGCATGCAAGGCTTTCAACTGGCGGGTCTGCATGTCGCGCGGCTAAGCTATGGCGCCCCGGCGTTTGCCAGCATGACCCAGTCACACCCCGGCTGGGTTTTCTCGTTCCTGGAGTCAGGCCGAGTGGCACGACTGGCAGGTGGCCGTGTGTTTGGACCAGGCGAGGCTTCGGTGTTAGCGCCTGACCGCCTTCACGAACTGGAGATGTCGGCTGACATGCAATTGCTGAACTTGCGCGTGAGCGATGCCGACATGCGCCAGGCGTGCACCGATCTGGCCGGTGGCGAGCGCCTGGCGGACTTCCGCTTCGCCGATGCCGTGCCCAGTGGTCACGCCGCGGGGCTTGCGCTGTGCCGGGCAGTGCGCGCACTGGCCGAACTGCCCAGCTACGGTCCCGGCGCCGAACGTCTGGAACGCTCATTGAAGGAGTGCGTGCTCTTCGAATTGCTGGTGGCCTGGCCCAACAGCTGGAGCACCAGCCTGGCCGATGGCGAAGCCCTTCCACTCAGCGCTCGCCGTGCGCGCGACTACATGCACGCGCATCTGTCCGACCAGCCGACCTTGTCGGAGCTGGCGCGCGTGGCCGGTGTCAGCGTGCGGGCACTGAGCCGGAGTTTCGAGCGTCACGTCGGCGTGTCTCCCATGCGGTACATGAACCGGCTGCGTCTCGACCGGGCCCACCTGGAGCTGCAGCAAGCCGAGGCCCGCAGCGTCACCGAGGTGGCCATGCGATGGGGGTTCGGGCATATGGGCAGCTTTGCCGCCGCCTATCGCGAGCGCTTCGGGGTGCATCCTTCCTTCACCTTCAAGCGCCGCTGAAGACCGGCGAAAGCGCCCCTGTGCGCAGGCTCGTGGTTTGCCCTGAGGGTTCCGATCTCTGATTGAAGGGTTCCACGGTGCGATAGACGCCGCCTGTTCGCACCCCAAAACTGTCCCTAGGCAACGACGCATTGCCGCATCAGGAGACAGTCATGAAGAACAGCACCTTCGCGCTTTCGCGCGTGACGCTCGCCATCTGCTCGTTGGCTTGCAGCGGTGGGGTCTGGGCCCAGACCGCTGCCCCAGCCGACCCCATCACGCGCGTCGAGATCACCGCTGAAAAGCGTCTGTCCACGCTGGACACCACGCCTGCCGCCGTCACGGCGTTGAACGGCCAGCGCCTGGCCGAGCAGGGTGTGACCGGCCTGGCCGATGCCGTGACGCTGGTGCCCAACATGAGCTTCACCACCGGCTACGCCGGCGCGTCGCAGGTCTTCATCCGCGGTATTGGCAACGTGTTCTTCACAGCCGGCGGCGACCCTGGCGTGGCCATGTATGCCGACGGCAGCTATCTGTCCGACGCCACCAGCACCACCATCGCGCTGTTCGACCTCCAGCGCATGGAAGTGCTGCGCGGGCCGCAGGGCGCGCTCTATGGGCGCAATGCCACCGGCGGCGCGGTCAACCTGGTCTCGGCCGCGCCCACCGCCGAGTTCAAGGCGCAGTTCGGCGCGCTCTTCGGCAGCTATGGCCGGCGCGAGAGCGAAGGCTTCCTCTCCGGCCCGCTGGGCGGTGGGGGCCTGAGCGCTCGCCTGTCGTACCAGGTCAAGGAACTGGACGGCTTCACACGCAACACCGAAACCGGGCGCGCATCGGGTCCTGTCTTGGCCGGCGGCCCCAACACGGTTGGCGCCAAGGCTCTGGACGATCTCGGCTCCCGCGCGGTACGTTTGCAACTGGGCGCAGACCTGGGCGCGGGCGGCGCCTTGCGGCTCATCGGCAATGTCTACCGTCAGAAAGACGATGGCCCGTCGAACAAGTTGCTCGTGGACCCGGTGATGATTTCGCAGCTGCTGAATGGCGCGACTCCCAGCACCGACCCGCGCACGGTCAAGAGTCAGGGCTCCAGCAACCACGTCGATGTCGACGGACTGCAACTGCTGTACGACCTGCCGCTGGGCGGCAACACGCTCAGCGTCGTGGCCAGCAGCCGGCGCAGCAAGGCCGAGATGTTCTGGGACGGCGACACCACCGAGGCACTGACCGCCAGCACGCGATTCAAGACTCACAGCACCGACAAGAGCATCGACGTACACCTGGCCTCAGGGGAAGGCACCGTGCAGTGGCTTGTGGGCGCCACGTGGCTGCAGTTCGACCAGCGCCAGGACATCCGCGTGCAGACGCAGATCCCGGTGGGCTTCCTGGTTCCCGGTCAGCCGGTCAACGTTCCGCTGCCCGGCGGCGCGGAGTTCCTGCTCGGCGGCGATGTGCGCGCGCGCTCCACCGCCATCTACGGTGATGTGCGCTGGCGGCTGTCCAAGCAACTGGCTTTTCTCGCCGGCCTGCGCACCAGCCGCGACACGAAGTCGGCCGACGAATATCAGACAGTGGCCGCCTTCGGCCTGAACGGCGCCGCACGTCCCGAAGGCCGCTGGTCCAGCACCCCCGGCAGCGTGGGCCTGGAGTACCAGTTGGCCAAGGACACACTGCTCTACACCCGCGCCTCACGCGGCTTCAAGTCGGGTGCGATCAACGTGGGTGGCCTTCAGGGCGACCCGGTGCGCCCCGAGACCGTGACTAGCCTGGAACTGGGATTCAAGACCTCCTTCCTCGGACAGCGTGGCGTGTTCAGCGGGGCGGTCTTCAGCAGCCGCTACAAGGACATGCAGGTCTCGCAAGTGGGTCTGGCCTCCGCCATTCTGACGAACGCCTCGGCCGCGAAGATCAACGGCGCTGAAGTCGAGTTGGCAATGCGGCCCGTGCGGGAGCTCACGCTGGGCATGAACCTGGGTCTGCTGGACCCCACCTACACAAACTTCGACAACGTGGACCTGCGTAACGCGCCAGGCGTGCGCGTCAACGTGTCGGGCAAGCAACTGGCCCAGGTCTCGCGGGCCCAGGCCGCGCTGAACGCGGAGTGGAGCCAGCCCGTGGGCGCGTACACGCTGTCGCTGCGCAGCGACTATGTCTGGCGCGACAAGTTCTACTTCACCGAGTTCAACACCGCCGACGCCATGCAGTCGGCCTATGGGTTGCTCAACCTGTCGGCCTCCCTGCGCCCGACCAGCGGTGCCTGGAAGCTCTACGGCTACGTGCGCAACCTGGGCGACACGGCGGCGCTGACGAGCATGAACATCTCGTCGCCTGTCTTGGGCTCGGCCCGCCAGGTGGGCTACACACCGCCCCGGCACGTGGGCGTCGGCGTGAGCATCGACCTGTGAGCGCGCCAATCATCAGTGGCGTTGTGGCGCCCGTTCAAGGGCGATGCGACCCGGGCTTCGAGCCGCTGCGCGATCTCTTTGCCGAGCGCTTGGCGACGGGGCCGGACCAGGACCTCGGCGCGTCCCTGGCGGTGTGGGTTGAAGGCGAGCCGGTGCTGGACCTGTGGGGCGGCTGGATCGACGAGGCTCGGACCCGGCTGTGGGCCAGCGACACGCTGGTCAACGTCTGGTCCACCACCAAGACCATGACCTCGCTGGCTGCGCTGCTGCTGATCGACCGCGGCGTGCTGGATCCCGACAAGGCCGTGGCCCACTGGTGGCCGGAGTTCGCCGCATCAGGCAAGGGCCGTGTCACGCTCGGCCAGGTGATGAGCCATGCCTCGGGCGTTTCGGGCTGGAATGCTCCGTTCACTGCGGAGCAGATGTACGACCAGGAGACTGCCGCGGCGCGTTTGGCCGCGCAGGCGCCCTGGTGGGCGCCCGGTTCCGCCACCGGGTACCACGCGCTGAACTACGGCCACCTGGTGGGAGAGTTGGTACGGCGCTGCACGGGCCAAAGCCTGGGCCGGTTCTTCGCGCAAGAGATTGCGGCACCGCTGCAGGCGGACTTCCACATCGGCCTGGCAGACGCCGACTTCCGCCGCGTGAGCCCGGTGGTGGTGCCGCCGCCACTGCCCTTCGACTTCAGCACGCTGGACCCCAACAGCGTGATCTACAAGACCTTCACAGGCCCGCTGCCCGATGCGGCGGCAGCCAACACGGATGCCTGGCGCCGGGCGGGCATCGGTGCGGCAGGCGGTCATGGCAACGCACGCTCGGTGGCACAGATCCAGTCGGTCATGTCCAATGGCGGGCGCAGCGGCGGCGTGCAATTGCTCCGCCCGCAGACCGTCGACCGTGTGTTCGAGTTGCAGCACCAGGGCGTCGACCTCGTTCTGGGTGTGCCACTGAACATGGGCTTGGGATGGGCCTTGCCTGTGCCCGAGGTGGTGCCCTATGTGCCCTCCGGCAGGGTGTGCTTCTGGGGTGGCTGGGGCGGTTCGATGGTCATCAACGATGCCGACCGACGCGTGACGCTGGCCTACATGATGAATCGCATGGCGCCCGGCATCATCGGCGGCCCCGTGATTGCTCAGCTGGCGGCAATGGCTTTCAGCCTGCCGGCCCTTGCTTCGCGCTCCACCACGTAGACCAGCTCCGTCGATGGATCGCAGCCCTGGAGTGGACGTGCTCCCAGGGCGATAGCGCGCTTTGCGGACTGGAGCGCCAGCCTCTGCCCATCAGTGCTTGGCCTCTATCGACAGCCTCCGCACGGTTTTGCCGGCTGGGTCGGCCGTGTATCCCTGCTGGCCCTTGAGCCATCGAGGTCAGGTCACGCCATGAGGGCGGCGCGTAGGACCAGGCAAGCCGCCATAAAGCTGAGAAACGCGCCCAGCAGCCGACGAAAGGCGACCTCAGGAAACTGGCCGGCCAGTCGATCGCCCAAGCGGTAGAAGACCATGCTGACGGTCACCGCGAAGATCAGCGTCCATAGCGGCACCGGCCAGGGAGTCATCGCCAGTATGCTGAGTTGGATGACCTTGCCAACAAAGAAGCATGTGTTGAGTGCGATGAACTGTTGATGTCGTGTCAAGCGGCCCAGGCCTCCGAACAACACCAGGAATGGAGCACCGACATTCAGGGTGGT
>JAJTDE010000163.1 GCA_021298085.1 Rubrivivax sp. | reverse complement strand
GTGGACAGGCTTTCAGTTGCTTCGGCGCCAAACGCTTCAACTTGCAGAGCTACCTTCTGATCAACCGTCAGGGCGTCAAACTCTTGCTCGGTCATCGCGCCATCGGTGTTCACGAATTCGTTCCACAGCGCGAAGTCAGAAGCGATTGCTGCGTAGGTGTGTTGCTGGCTCATTTCAGTCTCTCTGCCCACTTGCCTCGGGGCCCAGGTCGCTGCGTGATTGCTGCGATGAATGAACTATACCGGCCATTGGCCGGTATGTCTAGGGCCGCAACAAAGATTTACTAATTCATCCCGCCGGCCATCTGCTTCAGCCGCCGCTCAGCTTCACCGTAGAGCTGGGCGCAGGCGGCGTGGCTTGCTCTGGCAGCGTCAAGCGCTGGCGCCAACTCTCGAAGAGCTTCAGCAGCCTCGTCGAGCAGCTTGTCGCGGACATCTCCCTGCACCAGGCTGGCAGGGGTGCTGGCGAGGCCTCCGCCGGCAGGGGCGGCAGCTGCACCTGTGGGGCAGGCGCGGGCGGCAGAGTACCGCCGGATGTCGTCGCGCAGCCGGTCAGACTGGCCAGCAAGATCAGCAGCAACGGCTTGTGCTTGTGCGGTGCGTTGGCGGGCTTCATGGGCGATTCTTTCGGCGGTGGCGCGCAGGGTGCGCTCTTCATCGAGGACAGCCTGCAGGCGCTCCTGGCCGGCCTGGACGGCTTTGGTGACTTGCTCGGCGTGGTCTTGCTTGAGCTTGGCCACAGCTGCATCGGCCTGCAGGGCGCGGAGCTTGTAGCCACCCGCAAAGCCGGCCGCGGCGGCGGTGGCCAGGAGGATGCCGGCGGCCAGAAGGCGGAACTGGGGCGGAATGAGGCTGATCACGCCTTTGCCCTCAGGGCATCCGTCAGCCAGGTGCCGACGTTGCCAGCAAAGTACAGCCCGGCTGTCCACTTCATCAGATCCAGCCAGATTTCTGGCGCAATGGCGCGGAACCCGAGCGCCACGTGGCCAGCCACGATGATGGAACCGGCCATCAGGAACTTGCGGCTGGCGTAGCGCGAGGCGCCGGCCGGGGTGTCAGCTTCGGCACTCATGACACCAGCGCCCGGTACTTGGGCAGCTCTTTGAGCATGACGTGGCGGGAGTGGTCTCGGTTGATGTCGCAGGCACTGCGCTTGCCGTACAGCGCCGCCTGGCTCTTGGTGCACGTGTGCTCAACGTGGCCCCACCAGCGCTGCGGGTCACAGCCGGCCTTGACCTGGCAGGCGCGGCGGTCAGCCTGCACGCCACCCAGGCCGCCGTTGTACGCGGCGTTGGTCATGGTGAGGCGTTCCCATGGGTCAGCCACGGCGCGCAGGGCCTGCCAGTTGCCGCGCGACATCAGCACCACGGCGCGGATCTGCAGGTCTGGCCGCTGGTAGACGTTCAGCCAGCTCCATTCACGCAGCGCCGGGTGCTTGTCGCGCATGTCGGCCAGGCTGTCGAAGCGGAGTGATCCGTCCGGGCGCCAGGCCCGGGTGATCTGGCCAAGGCCGGCGCCCTCTTCCCGCGCGGTCTTCAGCTGGGCCGTTGGGCTCCAGCAGCTGCGCAGGGATGGGCAGCCGCTTTCGTGAGCGATCAGGGCGGCGGTGTAGTGCGGCCACGGCAGGTCTGGCCAGTGCTGGCGCATCTCGGCCTGGATGATGGGCGCGAACTGGGCGGCGCGCGGGTCCGGCGTCTGGGCGTGGGCGCGGCCGGCGAACAGGCCCAGGACGGCCTGGAACACCAGCGCCAGGGCCACCAGGGCAAGGCCGGCGCCTACCGGGTCTTGCGAGGCTTTGCCGAACAGCTTGCGGGCGTCGGCTTCCGGGTAGTCGTGCAGCGCCTTGCGGCCCCAGTGGGCCAGCAGCAGGGCCACCATGCCGGCCCCGATCATCAGCAGCCACAGGCCGGTGCTGGTGCCCTTGTCGGGGTCTGTCACGACCAGGCCAATGATGGCGGCCAGGCTTCCGCCAACCATGAATTTGTAGCGGAAACGCAGGGACTTCCACCAGTCGATGATCTTCACGATTTGCCCTTTCCCGGCGCGTCTTGCGCCTGATCCTGCAGTTGCTGTGGCGTCAAGGGCGCGCCCTTGAACAGGGGTGAAACTTGGCCGCGCACCAACAGCGCGCTGCCGATGGCCTGGCCCATGTCGTGAAACAGGGCCGGGCGCATGCCGGGCACCTCGACGACCCAGGCGGCGGGGTTTTGGTTCATGGGGTGGGCCCGGTGGCCAGGTGCTTGATGATCAATGTGGCGGCCGAACTCACCACGCTGGCCAGGGCCATCAGCACCCACAGGCCGCCCTTGGCGCGCTCAAACATGAGGATGATGGCTTCCTGCTTCCTGGCTTGATCGGCCAGGCCGACGCGCATGGTGTTGTCCATGGCGTCCATCTTGGTTTCGAGGTTGCCGAACTTGGAGTCGAGGCCGCGCACTCGCTCTTGCAGTTGCCCCAGTTTGACGGCGGTTTCGATGTCTTGCATGGTGCTATCCATAAGATGCCGACCATGAGGTGGCTTGGAATTTGTAGCGGAATACTTCGCTTGTGTTGTTCCCGGTATCAGGCACTCGACCGCCAGGCGCTGGGTTACTTGTTGATGTACCCGAAACGGTATAGACGTTTTCACTGCCCGAAAGTTTGAACGTCACCGTGGCCGATGACGTTGTCGGGTAGTTTGGAAAGTAGATTGGGCCCGGCGGTGACACAACATTCAGCCCCAACGATGGGCGCGTGAGGTCTTGCATAACGTCGTCGCCATTGGCAGTGTTCAGGGCAATCCCGCTCCAGATGATTGAATCGAAGCTGCCGGGCGCCGGTGTATGCGCCGTCACACCCAGTGCTGAGTCTTGGCGCCAGATGTATGACCCCACACACTGGACTTCCCAATCGCGAACGAAGGCCTGCCCCAAGAAATAAGGCTCACTGGTCGGATATGCGCTGACCTCCCACACATACTCCAGCTCAAAATCTGGAGCAAACGTGTACTGCGCCGTCTTGCTGATGTTCTCCACCACCTCGCCGTCATCCCGCAGCAGGGTGCCGACACCGTCATTCCAGCCGAGAAACTTGTGGTTTGTGGGCGCGGCCTGGGCCACCACGGTGCCCCACTGCTCACCGACATACCGCTCGATCGAGGTGTACAGGTTTGAGTTGCCCGCGTTGATGGTCGTGATGCCGATCTGCAGATAGGACGCGGTGCGCAGCCTGCAGGGCTTGGGGTTGGACAGGAACCCAATGACGCGGGGCTTTTCCCAGCTCTGGGACTCAAACTGCACGACCACTTCGTCGCCTTCCTCGAAGGCTTTGGCGTTGCACGTCATGTAGACCACGGGCACGTTGGCCAGGGTGGTCTGCTGGTTGATGTTGAGGTTTTGCTGCGAGCTGGTGGCGCCGGCCAGGTTGACGGTGCAGGTGTCGGCATCCTTGTCCAGCGTGGCGATGGTGCCCCAGCGGTACGTGGGCATGTGGCGCTGCCAGCCGGGCAACAGGGCGCGGGTGACGAAGTTTTGCGCCGGCGACATGATGAGCGTGGACACCATGGTGCCGTCGCCATAGACGGGGCTGTCTGACGCGGGCTTGGCCTGCCAGCGGGAGAGCTTGCGGTCTTCTTCGACGATCAGGCTTTGCGTTTGGGCCCGGCGGGCTTTCAACTGGCGAAGGGCGGCGGCGCGCTGCTGGAACTCTGCGGCGGCTTGGTTGACGCGCAGGCCGGCGGACGCCTTTTCGGGCGCTGACGCCAGTTCATAGGCCAGGTGGGCGGCGTCCAGGTTGGCTTTAGCGGAAGACTCGGCCGCGATGGCGTCGGTGATTTCGGTGTCCAGCTTGCTGAGGCGGGTGGACAGTTGCGCCTGGCGCGCGGTGATGCGCGCAATGGCGGCGGCCTTGTCTTCGGTGCTGACGGTGCCGTCGCCGCCGATCGAGCCCCGGCAGCCGGGGGCAATGAGGGTGATGTCTGTTTCACCGTTGATGTCGATGGTGCCTACCGGGCCGGTTCCGTTTTCAGTGAAATCAACGCACCAGACGGGCTTGGTTTCGATGACCACGGCGCGTTCCCAGCGCGTGATCATGTCGACCATCTGCGCAATGGCCACCTTGATGGCCGCCAGCGAACGCTGCAGCTCTGAGACCACGGGCAGGGTTTGGATGTCCAGCTGGCTGATCTGGCTCTGCGCGGCCAGCACTTCCTGCTTTGCCTTGGCGGTGGCGCCATCGGTGCTGGGCTGGGCCAGGAGTTCGGCGGCGGATTTCTCCGCACGATCCAGCGACGCCTGCGCCACCTGCTTGTTGGCCAGGGCGCCCTGCTCTGCCAGCGCGGCCAGTTCCAGGGCGTCTTGGTCGGTGGCCAGCTGCTGCTGCAGGGGCTGCAGTTGTGCCTGCACCGCGGCCACCTCCGCGGCGGCTTCCAGGGCTTCGGCGTTGGCCGACTGGCTGCGGGCGCGGGCTTGGTCACGCAGGGCGATGACGTTGGACAGCGCCGCCTGTGCGTTTTCCATGGCGATGCGCTTGGCCTCGACATTGACGCCAGACGCCACCGCGGCGGCGTACTCGGTCTCGGCCTGGTTGACCTGCGCCTGCTGGGTGGCCAGCTGGGTCTCGGCCAGGGCGAGGGCCTGGGCCGCTTCGCTTTGCTCCTGCAGGGCATCAGCTTCGGCGGCCTGCTTGGCCTGCAGATCGGTTTGCAAGCTGGCGACACTACCCTGCAGGGTTTGGACGGCACCTTGTGCCGACTGCAGCTCCACCAGCTTGATAACGTGGATGGCGGTGGCTTCGTCGTGCGCTGTCTGTGCCCGCTGCTTGATGGCCTGCGCTTCGGCGTGCACTGAGGTGATGCTGGGCAGGCTCTGGGCCGCCACCAGCATTTCGATCGCGACATTCAGCGCTTGAACGTAGCCGAGGCGGGCTGTCTGGTACTCAGAATTGGCCGCATCAAGCTTGGCCTTGGCGGCGGTTTCGCGTTCGATCAGCTTGGCGCGCTGCTGGTTGCCGGCTGCGATGGTGGCCAGGCGCGTGGCCTCGCCGTAGTCCAGGCTGAGGTCATACCGGCCCAGGGGGCCGCCGCCGACGATCTGGCCCTGGCCCATCAGGCACGCTCCCCGATGTCCATGAACTGGTCATTGCCAGGCACGTAATAGTTGATGAAACTGACTTCCAGCTCAGTGGCGCCATAGCGGGCCGACATGCCCGGACGCAGCAGCCAATCCACGTCGGCGCGGATGCGCACACCGCCGGAGTCTTCAGTCAGGCTGCGCACGCCCTGCAAGTCACGGGTGAGGGATTCGGGCAGGTTGCTTTCGCCGGGGAAGGCGTCGAAGTAGCCGGCCAGGGTGGCGGTGTAGTTGCGGGCGCCCTGGGCCAGGCTGCGCGTTTCGACGGGGAACCGGAGCATGATCTGCTCCACGGTGCCGCCGCCCACCAGCCGGGCCTTGCGCAGGACGATTACTTCGGTGGCCTGGCTGATCGGGTCGACCAGCTCGAAGATGGCGGGCAGCACGGCCTGGCCATAGCAGGCTTGGTCCAGCTGCAGGGTGGCCTGCCAGCTGCTGATGGGCACGCGCACCACGCCGGTGGGCGTGATGAGGTCAGCCACGTACAACAGCGGCGCGGCGGGGTCTACGGCGCCGGTGAAGTCGTTGTAGATGCGGACTTTGGCGGCGCCCAGCGCCGTGCCACCGCGCACGGTGATGGTCTGCGGGACACGCAGCACGGCCTTGCCAGCGCCCAAGGCGGTGCCGCCCTTGACTTGCACGTACTGCGAGCGGGCCACCGCCTTGCCTGCGCCCAGTGCGGTGGTGCCGCGGGCGGTGATGGTCTGCCCCCACAGCAGGGCCTTGCCGGCGCCCAGGGCCGTGCTGCCGGCGGCGTAGATGTTGGACAGCAGCAGGTAGGCCGAGCCGCGGCCCAGGGCGGTTCCACCCGATGCCCGCACCGTCTGCGACCAGGCCAAGGCGGCGCCACGGCCGAGGGCTGAGCCGCCCAGGGCGTACAGCTCGGAAGGCGGCGGGCCGTCAGGGAACGCGGCGGCCGGGGGCGTGAAGGCGGCGGTGTAGCGGGCAACACCGGCGGTGATGCGGATGTCGTCGAGCCAGCCGATCATGCCGGCGGCGAGCGTGGTGTCACTGCCGATGACCAGCCGGTAGGACGGGCCTGACGCAGAGGCGCGGCCGATGAGGCTGGACGTTGTGCTGCCCACCAGCGCGCCGCCCACAAAACACCGGAACGTGGTGCCTGCGCGGGTGATGGCTACGTGGTGGAACTGGGTGTGGGCGGAACTGAAACCCTGCCCGGAACTCTGCGAGCAAAACGCGGACGTGCCGGCGTCGTTCGTGAAGATGAAATCGAGATACCCGCCGGAGGTGACGCGCAGGCGCCAGGCGGTCTGGTTGGACGCATTGCCGAAGCAGATGATGTCGCGCGTGGTGTTGGATGCGTTGCCACGGAACCAGAATTCAATCGTGAAGTCTTGGTTGCTGAGATGCAGCGCCGCGTCATAGGGCACGGTGCACGAATCGCCCGTGCCGTCGAACAGCAGCGAAGACGCGCCCCACTTGGCCTGGGCGGTGTCCAGTTGGGCGTTGCCGCCCACCGTGACGGTTCTGGCCGCCGACGAAGAGTCGGTGACGGTTGTGCTGCCGTCTGCGCCATCGGCATGCAGCAGCAGCGCAACGCTGGACCAGTTCACGTCACCCGACATGGCGCGTCTTAGTTCGGGTCAAACACCAGGCTTACGGGCGTGATGGGGCTGCCCGACACCACCGACAGCGTGTTCAGAACCACCTTGCCATTCACGGCGGCCGAGCCTGCTTCGGCGGGCGCCGACCAGATGACGGTGTTGGCGTCATCGGTCACCTCGCCATAGGCGGCCGTGCCCGTGGCAACAGCGTTCACCGTGCCAGCCGGGAATGTGATGGTGAGAATGCCCGTGGTGCCGTTGACGGTGCCGGCAGGGTTCGTGAAGGGGGCTTCCCACAGCAGCGTGTCGGCCGAGTTGCGAACGCGCAGTTTGCCGGCACCGGAACCAGCGTCGACCAGGGCCAGCAGGGAGTTCTGCGCGGCGACCCTGGCCGCGGCGGAAAAGATGGCAGATGCGGGAGCGGGCATGGCAGTATCCTCAGGCTGAAAGTTTGGCGTCCACCAGCAGGGTCAGGCGGATGTCTTCGCTGCCCTGCTGGTAGGACTCTGGCGCCACGCGGAAAAGGCCTTCCGGCATGGACACGGTGATCTTTGGGTAAAGCTCCACCAGGCGCTTGACGGAGGCGGCGTGGGCTTCGCTGGTGGGCTGGAAGATGAGGGTGAAGGTGCGGTCTGCGTGCGTGAAGCCGAAGTCGTTGAAGACGGCCCCGCCGTCCAGCGTGGCCACGCGGTTGACGCGGCGGCCAGCGCTGCGGAAATCGGATTCCGGCAGGGCATAGACCTCGACGGGTGCCTGCGGGTCAAACTCCAGCGTTGATAGCACCACGCGCGTCATGTGATCCCCAGCAGCGTCTTGAGGCCGTCGCGGGTGGTGGACACCTGCAGCTTCTTCAGGATCTCGAACATGAAGGCCTCGATGTGGGGCTCCAGGCCGGTGCCGTCGATCTTGATCAGGGCGTCGCCCCGCTCGATCTGGCGGGCCTGTTGGCGCAGCAGGTCGATCTGGGCCTGGGTGAGTTCTTCCTGGGTTTTCAGCGCCCGCTCACGGAAGCCGTTTTCCCGGTCGATCTGGTCAAACAGCTTGTTGCGCAGCTCGTTGTCGATCCAGGGCTTCGACGTCTGTTCACCCAGCACGCCGAAGGCCTTGCTGATGACCTCAGCGGTGGAGTTGACGGTGTTGTCGAGGCTTTCGAAGGCGGCCTGGATGCGCTTGGTTTGCTCCTGGACTTCGGCCACGTTGAGCTGGACGCGGGCCTCGATGAGCTTGATTCGCTCATTGCTGGCCAGCTTTTCGAGCTCCAGGCGCAGGCGTTCCTGGGCTTCTTCGGCGCGCTTGGCTTCTTTGGCCTGTTCTTCCAGGGCTTTCTTGTTTTTGTCGGTGGCGGTGGCCACTTTGCCGGTGGCATCTTGCGTGCGCACCATCTGCTGTTCGTAGCCGATGATCTTGCCGGTGGCGGCGTCGATGATGGGGACGGTGCTCAGCACCATCTTGCCCATCTGTTCGGCACCCTTGCCGGCCTTGTCGGTGGCACCGGCGGCGGCCAGCAGGGCGGCGTTGGCTTTCTCGAAGGGGTTGACGGTTTCCCGGGCGGCCTGGCTGACGTTGGCCAGGGCGTCCTCAGCCTTCACCCAGCCGTTGACGGCGTCACTCCACACCACCGTGCCGTTGTCGATCAGGCGGTTGGCTTCGTCCAGGCTCTTGGCGACGATGCCGGATGTCTGGGCGAAGCGCTCCAGGCTGGGGCCGGCGCGTT
>JAJTDE010000334.1 GCA_021298085.1 Rubrivivax sp. | reverse complement strand
CCATTCCATTGGTCATGCATCGCGTTTCCAACACCTCGGTGGAAGGGCTGAGCTTGCTGTCCTTGAACGAGCTAGTGTTCAACGTGCCGCGCAGCAGCCGCTGGCACACGTTGGTGTCGTCGCTGACAGTGCTGCAGCCCTGGTCTTGGTGGCTGACCGTGGTGGGGTTCCGTGCGCTCAGCGGCCGCTCCTGGGGCTCTAGCGTCTTGTATGGACTGGCGCCAACTGCGGCTCTGTATGCGCTCTGGGTGCTCTACATTATTATCTGAACGGGCGCCGCTTCAAATGACGAAAGTCCACCGACTACTGCTCGCCGCAGTGGCGGGCGCAGTAGTGGCGCTGCTGCTGGCCCTAAAGTTGCGGGTCGACGACGGTGCAAGGCTGGTCGAGGTCGATGCCGCCACCACGCGCGTACTGGCGCCCACCATCCTGGCCAGTGGCACGCTTACTTACCGCAGCGCGGTTACCTTGATGTCCGAAGTGCTGGGTCGCGTCGACGTGGTCACTGTGCGCGAAGGCGACATGGTTACGCGCGGCCAACTGCTGGTGCAACTGGACGCCGGTCCGTTGCGTGCCGAGATCACTCAGTTGGAATCCAGCAGGCGCCAATCCGAGCTGAACATACGTCGACAGGAAGTGCAGCTGAAGGGGCAGTCCGACAAGCTGGAGCGCTACCGCATGCTGCGCGCCGCGGGCATGGTGGAGGCGCTGAGGTACGACGAGCTTGTCACCAACCTGCAGCTGGCCGAGGTGGAACTGGCCGTCAGTCGTGAAGCACTGAAGCAAACCAGCGCCGTATTGAAGCAGGCGTACGACCGCCTGGCCAAGACCGAGATCCGTTCACCCATGGCTGGCAAGGTCACGGCGGTGCACATCAAAGCGGGCGAGACGGCTGTGCCCAGCGCGTCCAGCTTCGCGGGCTCGTCGTTGCTGGCGCTGGGCGATGCCACCGAGCTTTACGCTGAGGTGCAGGTCGACGAATCCGACGTGGGTAGGGTGGAGGTTGGCCAGTCGGCGCGCATCGTGCCGGCTGCCTACCCCGACAAGGCGCTGACCGGCACGGTGGAGCGGGTGGCCCTGACACCGCGCCGGCTCGACCCCAACGGCAACGGCGGCCCGCCGACTGGCAACGCGCGCACCTACGCCGTGAAGGTACGGCTGGCTGCGCCCACCGATGTCACATTCTTTCCCGGCATGTCCGGCCGCGCCGAAATTTCCACCCGCCGGACTGGCGTCGCACCTAGCCTAGCCGTGGCCGTGCAGGCCGTGCGGCGCGACGACTCGCCTGCGGGCGGCCAGCCGGCAACCAGCGTCATGGTGGTGGCCGAAGGCAAGGTGGTTCGCCGGGTGATCGACGCCGGCGTGGCCGACGACGACTACATCGAAGTGCTGCGCGGCTTGCAGCAGGGCGAGCAGGTGATCGTCGGCCCGCCGAAGATTCTGCGTGTCCTGCGCGAAGGCGAGCGCGTGCGCCTGCAGGCTCCCGCGCCGCAGACGCCCCTGCCGGCCGCCAGTGGCCCAGCAGGGGTGGTCGAACGGCCGGCGAACGGCTTGCGCCCGCCAGTGTGACGGTCGGCAGCTCGGCATGCTCGAACTCAGGCAGCTGTCCAAGGCCTACCACCTGGGCGACGGGTTGCTCCCCGCATTGTCCGACGTCGACCTGGTGTTGCCGACGGGCTCGTTTGTGGCGCTGACGGGGGCTTCGGGTTCGGGCAAGTCGACGCTGATGAACATCCTCGGTTGTCTGGACACGCCCACGCGGGGCGAATACTGGCTGGACGGCCGAGCCGTGCAGGACCTCAGCGACACGCAACTGGCGCGTGTGCGGAACGAGTGTATCGGCTTCATTTTCCAGAATTTCAACCTGATGCCGCGCATGAACGCGTGGGAAAACGTGGCGCATCCGCTGGTGTTCCGCGGCATCGCGCTCGGCGAACGGCGGCGCCGCGCCGAAGAGGCATTGGCCGCCGTGGGCCTGGGCCACCGCCTGCATCATCGGCCCACTGAACTGTCCGGCGGCCAGCGACAGCGCGTGGCCATCGCGCGCGCGCTGGTCGGACAGCCACGCTTGCTGCTTGCCGACGAGCCCACCGGCAACTTGGACAGCCGCACCGCGGTGGAGATCATGGACCTGCTGGGAAGCTTGCATGCCCAGGGCATGACGCTGGTCATCGTTACGCACGAGACGAGCATCGCCGAGCGCTGCCACCGGGTGGTGTGCCTGCACGATGGCCGTATCGTCGAAGATCGCGACTTGCGGACACAGCAGGCCCGGATGGAGGCCGCGAGATGACCGCCACGCCGCTGAAGGACGCCGCGGTCGTCGCGGCGCCGCTGACCGACGACGCGGCTCGGCGCCGCACTCTGTATGCTCTGCTCGAATGCCTGCGTTCCGCGCAGACCAGCGTGCGCGCCTACGGCCTGCGCAGCGTGCTGACCATGCTGGGTATCGTTATCGGCGTGGCATCGGTCATCTGCGTGGTGGCGCTGGTGCAGGGGCTGTCGCAGTCGGTGACGCAGGAATTCCAAGGCCTTGGCGGCAATATGCTGACGCTTCGCGCGGAAACGCCGCTGG
>JAJTDE010000036.1 GCA_021298085.1 Rubrivivax sp. | reverse complement strand
CAGGGCGTGGATGCCGTGGGCCTGGAGCCGCACGAAGGCTATTCTGAACATGCCCGGCGCGCGCTGGGGGTGCGGGTGCTGACCGGCGTGCTCCAGCAGCGGCTGGCCGAGCTGCCCGCGCATCACTACGACCTGGTCAGCATGTTCCACGTGCTGGAACACCTGACAAACCCGGTGGCTTCGCTGCGCGCACTGTCGCAGCTGCTCTCGCCCCAGGGGTTCCTGCTGATCGAGGTGCCCGACGTGGCGCGCCTGAGCTCACCGAAAAATACCTTCTTCAAGGCCCACACCTTCTACTTCTCGGCCCATTCGCTTGGCGCCACCGTGCGCGCGGCCGGGCTCGAACAGGTGGCCTTCAACGAAGGCCGCAACGGCAACCTGCTGGTGCTGCTGCGCCCGGCGGGCGCCGTCGCCGCCGCGCAGGCCGCTGCATGGCGGCCCGACAACGCGCTGGTGCAGGCCCAGCAGCAACGCGCCTGGGCGCGCTACCTGATGGCCCGCATCCGCAGTGGCTACCTGTTCCAGCGGCTGCGTGCGCGGCGCGATGAAAAGGCCACCGCGGCACGTTTCAGCAACCCCCGGGAGCTGCTGGACAGCGTCTTCGCCGGCCAGGTGGCCTGAGCCCTACACTGCGGCGGCGTCGGCGCCTGGGCCGCCGGCCACGAACCTGTTCACGCCCGTCATACCGCACTGCCATGGCCACGCCGCGTTACCCCACCGACCACCTCCAGGTGCACAGTTTCCGGGCGCTGCAGCCCGGCCCGCGCCTGATCATCACCGGCGCCGTGCACGGCAACGAAACCTGCGGCACCCGCGGCATCGAGCAGGTGCTGCAGGACATCGTGCAGGGCCGGCTGAGCCTGCGACGCGGCACGCTGACGCTGGTGCCGGTGTGCAACCCGCTGGCCTACGAAAAGGTGCAGCGCATGGGGGACCGCAACCTCAACCGCCGCCTGCAGCCCAGCGCCAGCCCGCAGCAGTACGAAGACCGCATCGCCAACGTGCTGTGCCCGCTGCTGGCCGAACACGACGTGCTGCTGGACCTGCATTCCTTCCGCAGCCCCGGCAAGCCCTTTGTGCTGTGCGGCCCAGCCGACAACACCGGCAGCCTGGAACCCTTTGCCCACGCGGCCGAGGAAATGGCGCTGGCCGCGCACGTGGGTGTCGACCGCATCGTCGAAGGCTGGATGACCGCCTATGCGGGTGGCATTGAACGCCGCCGCGCGCGTGCCGCAGCAGGCGACGTGCGCGCCGCCGCCGCCATCGAAGACCCGAGCTACGGCATCGGCACCACCGAGTACATGCGCAGCCAGGGCGGCTACGCCGTCACGCTGGAATGCGGCCAGCACGAAGACCCGCAGGCCCCCAGCGTGGCCGTGCACGCCATCCACCAGACGCTGGCGCTGCTGGGCCTGGCCGATCTTCCGCTGGCGCCGCCGCGCCGCCCGTTCGAGGCCCTCAAGCTCAGCACGGTGATTGACCGCCACGACGACGCCGACCGCTTTGTCAAACCCTGGACCAGCTTCGACGCCGTGGCCGAGGGTGAACTCATCGCCTTGCGGGGCGACAGCAGCGAGGTGCGCGCCCCACGGGCCGCGCGCATCGTCTTCCCTGACCCGAACGCACGCCCCGGGCACGAGTGGTTCTACCTGGCCTTCCCCAGCGAACGCGCCTTTTGAGGCGCGGCCGGCGCCTGAAGCCACCGCCGCCCGCCGCCGCCCACGGTGGACGCGGCTGCTAAACTTTGCCGCATGTCCTGGATCCGTACGCCCGATCTGGCCGCCTCGGGGCTCACCGCAGCCCGGGGAGCCTGGCCCTGGCGCCGCTGAGCCCGCCGTGTTCGGCGGCCGGTGCGGTGCCCGCCCGGCGCTGAACGCCCCGGTGCCCGCCTGACGCAGGCCCTGTTCCTGCCCCGCGCCGGCACCCCGCCTGCACACCAGCTGCCCCAACGGCCACCGTCACCGGCCGCCGCCCGTTTCTGGAACCCACGACATGATCACCGAACTTGAATTCAAGAGCCTGGCCGCCCAGGGCTACAACCGCATCCCCCTGATGGCCGAGGCCCTGGCCGACCTCGAAACCCCGCTGTCGCTCTACCTGAAGCTGGCCGGCGGCGCACGCCACAGCTTCCTGCTGGAATCGGTGGTGGGTGGCGAGCGTTTTGGCCGTTATTCCTTCATTGGCCTGCCCGCGCGCACGCTGCTGCGGGCCACCGGTTTCTGCACCGAGGTGGTTCGCGACGGCCAGGTGATTGAAACCGACCACGGCAACCCGCTGGACTTCATCGAGCGTTACCAGCAGCGCTTCAAGGTGGCCTTGCGCCCGGGCCTGCCGCGCTTCTGCGGCGGGCTGGCCGGCTATTTCGGCTACGACGCCGTGCGCTACATCGAACCGCGCCTGGCCAAGACCCAGAAGACCGGCGGCCTGGACACGCCGGACATCCTGCTGCTGCAGTGCGAAGAATTGGCCGTCATCGACAACCTGTCGGGCCGCCTCTACCTCATCGTCTACGCTGACCCCACCCAGCCCGAAGCCTGGTTCCTGGCCAAGCGGCGCTTGTCAGAGCTGACGGACAAGTTGCGCTACAGCGTCAGCGCGCCGGCCGTCAAGCGCGCAACTTCGTACCCCGTGGAACGCGAGTTTTCCAAGGCCGGGCTGGAAGACGCCGTGCGCCGCTGCAAGGAATACATCGCCGCCGGCGACTGCATGCAGGTGGTGGTGGGCCAGCGCCTGCAGAAGCGCTACACCGAAAGCCCCTTGTCGCTGTACCGCGCGCTGCGTTCACTGAACCCTTCGCCCTACATGTACTACTACGACATGGGTGAGTTTCAGATCGTCGGCGCCAGCCCGGAGATTCTGGTGCGGCAGGAAGCCACGCCCGAGGGCACCAAGGTCACCATCCGCCCGCTGGCCGGCACCCGCCCGCGCGGCAGCACCCCCGAGCAAGACAAGGCCCTGGCCGACGAACTGCAGGCTGACCCGAAAGAACGCGCCGAACACCTGATGCTGATTGACCTGGCGCGCAACGACATTGGCCGCATTGCCCAGACAGGCACCGTGAAGGTGACGGAAGCCTTTGCGATTGAACGTTATTCCCACGTGATGCACATCGTCAGCAACGTGGAAGGCCTGCTGCAGCCGGGCAAGACCAGCCTGGACGTCTTCCGCGCCACCTTCCCGGCCGGCACCCTGAGCGGGGCGCCCAAGATCCGCGCGATGGAGATCATCGACGAGGTTGAACCGGTGAAGCGCGGCATCTACGGCGGCGCCTGCGGCTACCTGAGCTTTGCCGGCGACATGGACGTGGCCATCGCCATCCGCACCGGCATCGTCAAGGATTCGACGCTGTATGTGCAGGCCGCCGCCGGCGTGGTGGCCGATTCCGTGCCCGAGCTGGAGTGGAAGGAAACCGAGGCCAAGGCGCGGGCGTTGTTGCGCGCGGCGGAGTTGGTGGAAGAGGGGTTTTGAAGGGGGGGGCGTGCACTGCGTGACCCGCCCCGTTGCAGTTCACGCAGCGTGGCAGCGCCGTCGGCTGATCAGCCCCTTGCGCCGCCGTCATGTCCACGCGGGCGGTCCAGGCCGCGTGAGTAAGCATTCACAAAGTGCTGTTCGAACAGGCGTTGGATCAAG
Source organism: Rubrivivax sp. (assembly GCA_021298085.1). Lineage (GTDB taxonomy): Bacteria > Pseudomonadota > Gammaproteobacteria > Burkholderiales > Burkholderiaceae_C > Rubrivivax. The sequence continues at coordinate 40,887 of JAJTDE010000036.1, read as the reverse complement.
TCGGCCATGTGTTGTGTCTGCTGTTGATAGTGTTCACGGTAACGCCGCCACAGCTGGGCTTCACCGAGGATGGGCAAGCGCTTACCACCCCCTTCCGCGCTCTCCCAGCGCTGAGGATCGAAGCTGTGCACCAGTTCCTCCATGGCCACCCGGCACGCAGCGATGATGGCCATGTTGTGATCCTGCAAGTCCTGGGTGGCTTCGGCGATGGCCCGGGCTGCCGGCAGGTAGCGGCGCTCGTCGGGCTGCGGCAGTGCCATCAGGTTCAGCCGCATGGCCGGTGTGGCTCGCAGCTTCAACGGGTTGTTGTCGTGGTTGAACACCTCGGTTCGGCCCGGGACACCGAGCGTACTGCGCACGCTGTCGCGCGCGTGCAGCAAGTTGGCGTAACCCTCCACGAGCGCCTTCAGCGTAGCGCCGACATGCTGCCAATCCGCCTCACTCAGGGTTTCGGGCAGGTCGATGCCCAACCCCTGGGCCAGCGCGCGACAGGCCGGGTTCTGCTCCGTTCGTGAGATCGTCTTGGGCGCAGCCGCGGCCGTTTCACCATCGGTAGCGGCCGCTGGTAGGGGCCCTGGCGGCAAGGACTGCACGCTGGCGGCGAGGTGATCCAGCTGGCTCCAGATGTCACCAGCCAAGCCATCCGCCGCAGTGGAAGGGGTCGCTGCCGGAGCGGCCGTTGATGACGCTGGCTCTGACCAGTCCTGCGGGTCCGGCGCAGCCATGTGGATGAGCAGCGGTGTTTCCGGTGGCGTGTCGAGCGGCGCCGATGTGTCGGCGTTGCCTGTGCGGGTGTCGCGGGAAAGGAAGTCGAGCACTGCGTCGTGCGGCGATGCCGCATCGGGCGCCTCGCCACTCGCGTGCGCCACAGCCGCTCGGCCTTCGGCCTCAGCGCTCCCGGCCGGCGATCGGGTTGGTTTTGCCGTGTCCCTGCGCGGGGGTTCTGCCGCTGCAGGCTGGACATGGAACGCATGGCCCAGGAAGGCCGTTGCTGCTTGCGCAGGTGGCGCAAGCGGGGCGCCTTCGCGCGGCATGATCAAGTCCAGAAGATCCAGGGACGGATCCGCAGGGCCGGGTGCGCGAGGATCACCCTCCCGCGCAGGCGGCCCGGCAGGCTGAGACAACAGCGCGTCCAGGCTCAGCGGCGAGGCCTCGGCCTCGCCTGGTGCGGTACCGAGAGGGTGGATCGGCGTTGGCGCGGGCGGCGTTGATGGTCCAGCCGGGCCTGGTGATCGTGTCGGCGTTAAGAGATGGGGCGTGGTTTCGCTGTGCTGCACCGATATCCGGTATTCCCCGATCACCAGGTGGTCGCCCGCGGCCAGCAGGCAATTGCTCGCGGGTGGAAGCTCACCCTGCGTGCTCCAAGCGCCCAGGGCTTCGGATATGACGAGCACGCGCACGCAGCCGCGGGCGCCTTCGCCCTCCAGCGCGAAGCTGAGATGGCGGCGTGAGATTGAACGCAACGAATCCGGCAGGCGGATGTCGGTATCGGTACCGCGGCCCGCCACCAGCGGCGCTGCGCCTGGTTCCAGGATGAAGTTGCGATGCCCCGTAGGCCCGTCGACACGTAACAACATGCTGCCCATCCTCACACACTCGCCGCACCGTGGTCTGGGACAGCAGTGTCGCCCACGCGGCCCCCCCAACTTGCCAGGACATGCGCAACCTAATGTATCTGGGGGCAAGTATGGCGCCGGTGTGGCTTGAATCGCGCGCTAGACTTCCGCCGCGGTTTTGGGTGCCATGAGCGCCAGACCGACAGAAGACGAAATTCGGTTGTTGGGAAAGACGCATCAGACACCGCCCTCAGGGCGGCTGGCGCGCCTTCACACCTCGGGGGGAGGGCCCACATGACCACGGACATTTCGCGCAAGCATCTCTTTGCCCGGCTGGGGCCGACGGCACTGAAGGCGTTGGACAGTGCCACCGCATTTGCCAAGCTGCGCGGCAATGCCTTTGTCGAGTTGGTCCATTGGCTGCATCAGCTCAAGCAGGCTGATCGGGCCGACTTTGCGCTTGTGCTGACAGCGGCCCCGCTGGATGCAGCCCGGCTTGATCGCGACATGGTCGCGGCGTTGGACAAGCTGCCCCGTGGCCACAGTGCGTTGGCAGGCCTGTCGGAACACATCGATGGCGCGGTTGAGCAAGCCTGGACTTACGCCTCGGTGATGTACGGCGCCACGTCGCTGCGCACGGCCCATGTGCTGCTGGGCATCCTGAGGCAGCGGCACGCCCGTGAGGCGCTGCTGTTGATCTCGCCGGAGTTCGGCAAGATCAGCTTTGAATGGCTGGCCGGCAATCTGGCGAACCTGACCGCGGGCTCCAGCGAAGAGGCCGAACAGGCCAAGCCTGCCGCGGCTTCGGGTACCGCGGCCTCCGGCGCAGCGTCGGCAGAGCCGGGTGCATCGCCCGGCGGCGCCTCGGCCCTGGCCCAGTATGCGCAAGACCTGACGCAGCGTGCCCGCGCGGGCGAAATCGATCCGGTGCTCGGCCGCGACGAGGAGATCCGCCAGATCATCGACATCCTGATGCGGCGCCGTCAGAACAACCCCATCCTCACCGGCGAGGCGGGCGTGGGCAAGACCTCGGTGGTCGAGGGCTTTGCCCTGCGCGTGGTCAAGGGCGATGTCCCGCCGGCGCTGGCCAAGGTGCGGGTCTGCTCGCTGGACTTGGGCATGCTGCAGGCGGGCGCCAGCATGAAAGGCGAGTTCGAGAACCGGCTGCGCCAGGTCATCGACGAGGTGCAGTCCTCCATCCAGCCGACCATCCTCTTCATTGACGAGGCCCACACGCTGATCGGCGCCGGTGGGGCGGCCGGCACGGGCGACGCCGCCAACCTGCTCAAGCCGGCATTGGCGAGGGGCAAGCTGCGCACCATCGCCGCCACCACCTGGGCCGAATACAAGAAGTACTTCGAGAAGGACCCGGCGCTGACACGCCGCTTCCAGGTGGTGCAGGTGGGCGAACCTGACGAGGCCCGCGCGGTACAGATGCTGCGTGGGGTTGTACCCGTGCTGCAGGCGCACCATCAGGTCAGCATCCAGGCCTCGGCCGTGGAGGCGGCGGTCAAGCTCTCGCACCGCTACATCCCGGCGCGTCAGCTGCCCGACAAGGCCGTGAGCTTGCTGGACACCGCCTGCGCCCGCGTGGCGGTCAGCCAGCACGCCACGCCGGCCGAGATCGAGGACCGGCAGCGCCGCATCGAGGTCTTGGGTGCCGAGCGCGAACTGCTGCAGCGCGAGGGCCGCTATGGCCAGGCGCACGACGAGCGCCTGGCCGCCATCGAGGTCGAGCTTGCGCAGACGCAGTCCCTGCTGCAGTCACTGCAGGCGCGCTGGATGCAGGAGCAGGCGCTGGTCAAGGACATCCACGCCCTGCGTGCCCGCATTGACGCAGCGGCCCAGCCCGCGCAGGCCCCTGCCACCGACAACTCGGCAGCCACTCCCACGCCGGAAGACCTCGCTGCCCTCCAGCAGCAGCTCCAGCAGGCCCTGCAAAGTCTTCAGACTCTGCAGTCAGAGACGCCTCTGGTGCTGCCGGTGGTCGACGAGCTGGCCGTGGCGGCCGTCGTGCAGGACTGGACCGGCATCCCGCTGCGCAAGATGGTCGGCGACGAGGTGCGCAACGTGCTGGCGCTCGCGCAAACGCTCAGCGAGCGCGTGATCGGCCAGCACCACGGCCTGGAGATGATCGCCCGCCGTATCCAGACGGCCCGCGCCCGGCTGGACAACCCGAGCAAGCCCATCGGCGTGTTCATGCTCTGCGGTCCGTCGGGCGTCGGCAAGACCGAGACGGCGCTGGCACTGGCCGACACGCTGTACGGCGGCGAGCACAACCTGATCACCATCAACATGAGCGAGTACCAGGAGGCGCATACGGTGTCCTCGCTGAAGGGCGCGCCGCCGGGCTACGTGGGTTATGGCGAGGGTGGTGTGCTCACCGAGGCGGTGCGCCGCAAGCCCTACAGCGTGGTGCTGCTCGACGAGGTCGAGAAAGCCCACGCCGATGTGCACGAGATGTTTTTCCAGGTCTTCGACAAGGGCTGGATGGAGGACGGCGAAGGCCGCTACATCGATTTCAAGAATACGCTGATCCTGCTCACCTCCAACGTGGGCAGCGACCTGATCGCGCAGCTTTGTGCAGACCCTGATCTGATGCCGACCACCGAGGCCTTGGCGCAGTCGCTGCGCGAGCCACTGCTCAAGGTGTTTCCGGCGGCCCTGCTCGGGCGCATCGTGACCATCCCCTACCTGCCGTTGTCGGACGCGATGCTGGGGCAGATCATCCGGCTGCAGATGGACCGCATTGCCCGGCGCATCCGCGACAACCATGCGGCCGAGTTTGTCTACTCGCCCGAGGTGGTGGCCATGGTCGCCTCACGCTGCACCGAGGTGGAGAGTGGCGGCCGCATGATCGACGCCATTCTCACCAACACCATCTTGCCCCGCATCAGCCAGGCCGTGCTGGAGCGCATGCTGGACAACCAGCCGGTGCGGCGCATCGAGATGGGTGTGGACGGCGCCGATTTCAGCTACCGGGTGGAGTGACACACGCGTATGAGCGCATCGGCATCACCTTCACAACGCGTGGTCTGGACCGAAGGCCTGTTCCTGCGTCCCCAGCATTTTCAGCACCAACAGCGCCACGTCGAGTGGCTGGTGCAGGAGCGCCTGGCCTCGGTATTCGAGTTCGGCTGGGGCTTGCGTGCCATCGAGATCGACGAGGCGCAGCTGCGCGGCGGCCGGCTCGCCCTGCGCCGCGCCGCAGGTGTGCTGCCTGACGGCACACCGTTCAGCGCCCCCTCGCCTGAATGCCCACTGGCGGCGCTGCCGGTGGGCGCCGACGTTCGGGAACGCACCGTGCACCTGCGCGCGTTTGTGCAGCGCGCCGATGTCAAGACGGTTGCCCTCGACGAGGCCACAGCGGCGCAGCAGATGACACGTTATGTGGCGGCTCAGCCGGAGGCCGACGACGAGGTCTTCGGCTTTGACGGCCCGGCCGAGCTGCAGCTGGGCCGCCTGCGCCTGGCCCTGGTGCTCGACGATGACCTCGACGGCACCATGACCAGCCTGCCGGTGGCGCGGATCCGCGAGCGCAAGGCCAACGGCGAGCTCGTGCTGGATGCCGACTTCCTGCCGCCGATGCTCGACGCACTGCAGCACAGCGTGGTGCGCGGCTGGCTGATGGAGCTCAAGGGCGCCGTGCAGCAACGCTCACGCATGCTGGCCGGCCGGCTGGGGGAAGGGCAGAGCAAGGGCCCGGCCGACATGCTGCTGCTGCAGCTGTGCAACCGCTATGCGCCGCTGCTTGATCAGTGGTGCCAGGGCGTGCCGCTGCACCCGTATGCGCTCCACCAGGAACTGCTGAAGTTTGCCGGTGAGTGCTGCAGCTTCGATACCGCGCTGGGCCGGGTCGCACCGGCTTTCCCGGCCTACCGTCACGATGCCCTTCAGGAGGTCCTGCTGCCCCCCATCGAGTTGATCCGGCGCACGATGGCGCATGTCAGCGAGCTCACGGCGGTGCAGATTCCGATCCGGTTGAGGGGCAACGGTCTCTACAGTGCCGAGATACCGGATCCGCGCATGTTCAGCACCGGGCGGTTTGTGCTGGGCGCGTCGGCACGGGTTGATGAGCGCCGCCTGCGAGAGGCCTTGCCGGCCCTGGTGCGCATCTGCGAGCCGTCCCGGCTGCCCGAGCTCACCAAGGCCTTGGTGCAGGGTATCGGTCTGCAGGGTTTGCCGGGCACGCCGGCCGAGGTGCGCTGGCATGCCCACTTTGTGTATTTCCAGCTGGACCCGCGCAGCGAGCATTGGTCCCCGGTGCAGACCACGCGGCAGATGGCCTTGCTGGCGCATGGTGAGCGCGAGGTGCCCGGGCTGGAGCTTGAACTCTGGTTCATTCGCTCCCAGCCATGAACACGCCCGTCCCACCGGCCGATGACGGCCAGACCCGCATCTTCAAGCGCCGCGCGCAGCCGGAGGCGTCGGCCGCACTGCCGGTCGATGCGCGAGAGATTGGTGCGCTGGCGGCCATCAATCCGCTGGTGGCGGCCGCCAATCCACTGCTGCTGACCATGAGCTCGCTGCGCTTTGCGTCGGCACCGTCGAGTGCGCAGACACTGCGTGAGAAGCTGCTGGCCATGGTGGCCGACTTCGATGCCGCCTGTGAACGCGCAGCCGTGTCCACCGAGCAGCGTCACCTGGCGCGTTATGCCTTGTGCACGGCGGTCGACGAGGCCGTGCAGCGCACGCCCTGGAGCGGCAACATCGAGTGGGCGCGCCAAGGCCTCCTGGTGCATCATTTTCGGGAACACAACGGCGGCGAGAAGTTCTTTCAGATCCTCGACCGACTGATGCAGACGCCTGACCGCCACCCGTGGCTGCTGCAGCTCATGTACGTGTGTCTGGCGCTCGGTTTCATGGGTCGCTACTGGCTGGACGGCGCCGAGGGCCGCGCGGCCGTCAATGAGCTGCGGGAGCGTGTCTACCAGCTGATCCGTCAGGGCCAACGCGAGCCCGAGCGTGTGCTGTCGACGCAGTGGCAGGGCCTGCACATGGCCGCTCGCCAATTCAAGGGCTTTGCGGCGGTGTGGGCAGTGGCCGGCGGCGTCGTGCTGCTGTGCCTGCTGGTGTTCATCGGGTTGCGCACCTGGCTGGGCATTGAGCGCGATGCGCTGGAGCTCTCCAAGCTGCATCTGGCGCCGGTCAAGGCGCAGCCCGCGCCGCCCCTGCCGGCCAACAGGCCGCGCCTGGCGTACTACCTGCGCGAAGAAATTAAGGCCGGTCAGCTGGCCGTCGAGGAGAACCGCTGGATGTCCAAGGTGACGCTGCTGAGTGAAGCCGCGTTTGACTCCGGCAGCGCGGTGCCGCGTCGGGATGCGCAGCAACTGATGGCGCGCATCGCCGAGGAACTTGACAAGGTCGACGGCCAGGTCATGGTGGTCGGCCACACCGACAACGTGCCCCTGCGAACGCTGGCCCACGAGAACAACTATGAGCTGTCTCGTGACCGCGCACGTTGGGTGGCACAGATGATCCGTGGGCGGCTCAAGCAGCCTGACCGTGTGCGCGACGATGGTCGTGGCGAGGCCGAGCCGGTGGCTGACAACAAGACGGCCGAGGGCCGCGCAAAGAACAGGCGTGTCGAGATCACCCTGCGGGTGCCCGGCGAGCTGACGGCAGGGGAGGCCCGATGAACTGGGTCCGCGCTCACCCACGTCTGCTGGCTGGCGGCTTTGTCGTGCTGGTACTGGCGCTGATCGTGCTGCTCTTGGGGCCTCGTCTGGGCTCCGAGGGCTGGCGGCCGCTGGCGCCGGTGGCCAACCGCCTTGTCGTGGTCCTCCTGCTGGTCCTGATCTGGGTCGGCGTGGAAGGGCTGCTGCGCTGGCTGGCCCAGCGTCGCGAGCGCCGTCTGATGGCCGATCTGGCGGCCGGCAGCGAAGCCGATGAAGCGGACAGGGCAGCCTCCGCTGAGAGTGAACAGCTCAAGCAGCGCTTTACCCAGGCGCTGACCACCTTGCGCAGCGGGCGCAGTGCGGCCGGGCGGCAACTGCTGTACGACCTGCCCTGGTACCTGTTTGTCGGTGCGCCAGGCTCGGGCAAGACAACGGCGCTGCTGAACTGCGGTCTGCGCTTCCCGCTGGCGGGCAAGGCCGGAGGGACAGGGGCTGCCGATGTCGAGCTGAAGGGTGTCGGGGGCACTCGCAACTGTGACTGGCTGTTTGCTGAACAGGCGGTGCTGATCGACACCGCCGGCCGCTATGTCACGCAGGACAGCCACGAGAAGGTGGATCAGCGCGCCTGGCAGACCTTCCTGGGGCTGCTGAAGCGCCACCGGCCGCGTCAGCCGATCAATGGTGTCATCGTCACGCTGAGCATCCATGACCTGCTGAATGACGACGCTGCACGCCGGGCTGCCTACGCGCAGCAAGTCAGGCAGCGGCTCGAGGAACTGCAGAAGGAGCTCGGGCTGCAGTTTCCCGTGTATGTGATGGTCACCAAGATGGACCTGGTCGCGGGCTTCAGCGAGTTCTTCGCGAGCTTCGATCCCGAACAACGCGCCCAGGTCTGGGGCTCTACCTTTGATTTCGACCTGGAGACGCGTGTCGCCCAGCCGGCCCGTGCGGGTTTCGACGCCGCCTTTCCGGGGCTGGTCGAGCGCATCAACCAGTTGCTGCTGGTGAGGCTGCAGGAAGAGCGTGATGTCGAACGCCGTGCGGTGATGTACGCATTTCCGCAGCAGTTTGCCGCGCTTGGCCCCCTGATCAGCGGGTTTCTCGAGCAGGCATTCAGCGACAGCCGCTATGCGCAGCCGCTGGTCGTACGCGGCCTGTACTTCACGAGCGGTACGCAGTTCGGGGTGCCCATCGACCGCCTGATACAGGGCCTGGCGCAGTCGCTCGACGTGGCTGGCGCCAGCGCTGGCTGGGCACGGCCGCAGGCCACCGCCGTGGCCAAGAGTTACTTCATCCAGCGGCTGCTCTCCGATGTGATCTTTCGGGAGGCAGGCCTCGCGGGCCACAGCGAGGCCCGCGAGCGACGCCGGCGCCTGGGCGCCTGGGTGGCCGCCGGTGCCGTCGGGGTGCTGGGCGCCGTCTGGCTGGTGGGCATGGGCATCAGCGCCTGGAACAACCACGAAGGCCTTCAGCGCGCACTGGCGCAGGTGGGCAGGGCGGCAGAACGCGTGGCCCTGGTCAACCAGGCCGGCGCGCCAGCGACGCTCAAGGAAGAGTTGGGCACGGATTTGGAGCGGCTGGTCGATGCGCTGGACGCCATGCGCCAGGTGGGCCCTGCTGTCTACAACCCGGTGGGCGAGCCTGCGGCCAGCTACCGTGCCGGCCTTTACCAGGGCCAGCTGCTCGATGAACAGGTGGGTGGCCAGAGCTACCGGCCGGCCCTGCAGAAGGGCTTGCTGCCGCGCATTGCCTTGCAGCTGGAATCGATGTTGCAGGACCCCTCGACGCCCCCGGATCAGCTCTACCAGGCCCTGAAGGCCTACCGGATGATGTACGACGCGGACAAACACCTGAATACGGAGTGGTTTGCCTCGGCGGTGGACAGCCTGTGGGGAATTCGGCAGCTCGACCCTGTCCTGGTCAAGCGGGCGCGCGTGCACCTGCTGGAGCTGATGAAGTCCCGCGACTTGCAGGCCCAGGAATTCCACCCGGCCAACCTGTCGCTCGTCAAGAGCGCCCAGCAGCGGGCGGCGGCGACCCCGCTGGTCCGGCGGCTGGCGGCGCAGCTCAAGCTGGCCGGGCAGGGCGTGGGCACGCCGCTGGTGGACATCCTCGGCCCGTCGGGGGAGCAGTGGCTGGAGCGGGCCAGTGGCGCGCACCTGGCCGAACCCATTCCGTTTGCCTACACCGCCGAGGGCTACCACGCGGCGGTCAAGCCCGAGCTGATGTCCTTGGTGGCGGCGTCCACAGAAGAGGAGCGCTGGGTGCTGGGCCCCTACGCGGCCACGCGTGCGACCGACCCCTCCCAGCTGGCTGCCGATGTCTTGAGCCAGTATTTCATCGACGCCACCGGCTACTGGGAAACGCTGTTGCGCGACATCCGTCTGCGGCGGCTGGCCACACCGGCCGAGACGGTGCAGGCGGCTAGGGCGCTGGCATCCCCGAACACACCGCTGCGCGGCCTGGCCGATGCGGTGGCCAACCAGACACGCTTTGCCACGCGGCCGGCCGATGCTGGCGCTGCCGCGGCATCGGCTGCTGCGGAGTTCAGAAAGGCCGCCGCGGAAGCCGTGGCCTCGCGTGCGGTGTCCAAGGTCTCCAGCATCTTCGGCGGCGTGGGTGTCACCTTGCCGACCCTGGCATCACCCGATGAGCAGATGCGACGCCTCGAGCGGCAGGCCGAGGACCGCTTCAAGGATCTTCGGCGCTTTGCGGCGCCCGGCCAGGGCGGCGTCGACGACCTGCGCAAGCTGTTGGACATGCTGGCGATCGACCTCGCGGCCCTGCAGCAGCGCCGCGCCTCCGGGCAGGCCGTGATGGAAGTGCCGGCCGCGGTGGCCCTGACTGAACAGCGTGCCAGCGAGTTCCCCGAACCGGTGCCTGGCATCCTCAAGGCGCTCACTGGCCAGGGCCAGGCAGCCGCCAAGGAAGGCTTGGCGGCCGAGGCCAAGATGGGCGTGGCCAACGCATCGGCGACCTGCCGGCGGGTGCTGGCCGGTGGCGGATACCCGTTCCAGCGCGCCAGCCAGAAGGACATCGGCATCAAGGATTTTGCGGCCGTCTTCCGTGCGGGCGGCGAGCTCGACCAGCACTTCAACACCCGTCTGGCGCCCTATGTGGACAAGAGCGCCGGAGTCTGGAAGCTGCGTGCCGGCGCAGAATCCACCGTGCCTCTCAAGCCCGGCACGCTGGCGCAGTTTCAGCGTGCCGACGCCATTCGCAATGCCTTTCTGGCGGGTGGTGCCCAGCCCGATGTGTCGGTCACCGTGCGCGTGCTGGAAGCCACCGGTGAGGTGAGCATCGATGTCGATGGCCGGCCGCAGCCGATGCCGCTGGGCGCTGACCTCACGCTCAAGTGGCCCTCGCCGCGCCTGACCGCGCAGCTGATGCTGGCCGGCAGCCCGGCGGCACGCTCGGAGGGTGAGTGGGCCTTGTTCCGCCTGCTCGACCAGGGCCAGCGCGACGAAACCGCCGGCGGCAGTGTGGTGCGCGTGCGCTACACCGCCAAAGCGGGCAGTGCCAGCGCGCTGCTGGAATGGCGCAGCGGCAGCGGCGCATTCAACCCGCTGCGCCTGCCCGAACTCGCGGCCTTCGGCTGCCCGGTGGAGTGAGGGCCTGATGGCGCGCCTGGGCTTTCACGGCAAGCTGCCCGCGCTGGGCGACTTTGTCTCGCGCGGCTGGTCAACGGAATTCAGCCAAGCGCTGGACCGGTTTGTGCAGACTGCGATGGCCGCGGCCTACGCCGAAACCCCGGCTCCCGTGCTGGAGTCACAGGGGCGCGCGGTGGCCCTGGTGATCCGCCCTGGCATCGTCAGCACGAGTGGCTGGATGGGTCTGCTGGCCCCGAGTGAAGACCGCGTCGGGCGTTACTTTCCGATCTGCGTCGGCCTGGAGACCGATGCGCAGGACCCCGCCGAGCTGCTTACGCCAGGCTGGCCTTCACGCCGCTGGACCGATGAACTGCTCGAGCGTGTGCTGCGCGTGCAGGTCGACGCGCAAGGCGCGCAGGCCTTGATGGAGGCCTTGCCGGAACCCGCCCGCTGGCTGACGGGTTGGTGCGAGGGCACACCGAGGCCTGACCGCCTTCCGGCTGGCGCATCGGAGCGGCGGGGCGCCGTCCAGGTGGCCTTTGAAGGCCCTTGGGAACAGCTCACGGACGACCAGTGCAATCACGCCCTGCAGGCCGCGGCACTGGCAGGGGTGCTTGGCGTCGTGCTGGCCGAGGACGGCGCTCACCACATCTGGTTTGCCGATGGCAGCGCCCAGAACGGTCCTGCCTTTGCGGCCTTGTTTGACGGCCGCTGGGCACATTGGGGCTGGGCCCTGGAAGCCTGCAACGGCGACACCGTTGTAACCGATGGTGACGACCTCGACACCCGCCCACCCGGTCATGACGGCATCATCAAAGACAGGGACTGACGCCGTGCCTGACGCCACACATTGCGTGCTTTTTGAGCCGAGCACCACATCCGGCTTCATGCGGGCGACGCTGGTGTCGAAAGTATGGGCTGCCCACGCGCTGCCCTGGCCACACCCTCTGAACTGCCGCTGACATGGATCTCCAGCCGCTGCTTGCACCCATCCCTGGCGACCTGCCTGAAGGCCGCAGCTGTCAGGACGAGCGGGCCTTTCGCGAGATGAAGCTGCTGGGCGAATATCTGGTGGAGCAGGCCAAGGCCAGGGAGCTGGAGCGGCAGTTGCGTGAGCCCTTCAGGGGCGACTCCGCAGCCGCTGAGAAGCAGATGGTGGAGTCGATGCTGGAGCGCGTCCAGAGCGCCTTGAAGGAGCGCATCGTGCCGGCCGCCAGCGAGGTACTTGGCGGTGCCGACGCCACCGTCCGCTCGGTCGTGCAGGGCATCCAGAGCCGAGCACTGCCGCTGCTGCAAAGCCATGGCAAGGATCTGGGCGTGGTCGTCAAGCTGGCACTGGCCGAGACTGCCTCGCGTGGGGTGGCCGGCTTGGCCGATGCCGCTCAGCTCTTCGAGGCGCTGTTTGATCAGCACGGCCAGCGGGTACACCCGCAGCCCGACGAGGAGGGTGACAGCTTTGAGCGCAACAAGCTCCTCACCGAATGGCTGTCCGGCCAGGACCTCCAGGCCCTGCTGCGCCAGGCTGTTCTGGCAGCTGCCAGTCACACCCGGCTGACTCTGCGCGACCTCGAGGGCCGCGAGGGCCTGACGATTCCCAAGGACCAGAAGGACCCCGTCGCCGGCTTGAACAACGACCTGGAGGTCTTGGAGGCCTTCGCGGGCGCAGTGGTGGTGGACAAGGGGATCCGACGCGACGAGGTCAGTGCCCAGGACCAATGGGCGTGGATCGAGGCCCAGCTGGCGCCCATTGTGCAGGCCGTGGCCCGCCTGCAATCGCTGGCCCGCAAGTTCCGTGCACCCATGGGGCCGGGCGCACATGTGTTCCGGCTGCTGGACCGTGCCATGAAGGTCCTGCAGGCCGCGCGCCTGGTGCTTCCGCTGAGCCATGTCTCGACCACCGGGGTTGGCGGCCTGGCGGCGTCGATCGCCTTGGTGGAGCCCTTGCTGGGTGCCGAAGGCGACACGCTTGACCGCAATCGGCCGCTCTACGAACTGCTGGCAGGCGAGCGGATGCTGCTGCTGCTGCGCGGCTCGCCGGTGTTCGCCAAGGGCGCGGCCACGATCACCCTGGGCGATTTGGCGTCGACCGTGCAGCCGCTGCCCGAGAGCAGCCCGGGTGCCGGCTTGACGACCGAGCACCACCTGCTCGCCGAGTTGGCGGCTGTCCTGGCCGCTGAACAGCAGGTGGAGCCCGCCGATGTCGATGTGAACGACAAGCTCGCGCGGCTGGACGCGCTGGTTGTGCCCGTGGCTGCGAGCCTCGACGCACTGCGCGCGCTCGCGCGAACCTACCGTGTCGCTGCAGAAGCGGCACCCGTGCTGGCGCTGGTGGAGCGAGCCCATGTGAGCCTGCTGCGGGCGCGTCTGGTGCTGGCACCGGTCCGTGTCGCACCGCCCGCGCTGGCGCCGCTGGTTGCCGCCGGCAGTGCTGAAGTCGGTGCAAGTGCCGCACCGTCGGCGGCTGCGGTCATGCCCACTCCGGTGGGCATGCTGCGCACGCGAGAGGATGCCCGCCTGGCGATCCTGGCGATCGCCGCCTTCCTCGAACAGACCGAACCCTCGCACCCGTCATCGCTGTTCCTGCACCGTGCCGCCAAGCTGCTGCAGGCCAAGAGCTTCTTTGACATCGTGCAGGAATTGTTGCCGGGCAGCCCGGTGGACACCATCAGCACCTTGACCGGTGCCAAGCCGCCGGAGACATGAGCCTTTGGCGTTACCCCTTTGTCACGACCTGATGTGCAGGAGCCCCTATGAGTGAAGGTCAGAAGTTTGTCGGCCGCAACCGTGCGCCGCGCGTGCAGATCCAGTACGAGCTGGAAACCAATGGTGCCAAGAAGTTGGTGGAGCTGCCGTTCATCGTCGGCGTGATGTCTGACTTGGCGGGCAAGAGCGACAGCGAGGAAGCCACGAAGAAGCTGGACAACCGCAAGTTCATGGAAATCGACATCGACAACTTCGACAAGCGGATGGCCGCCATCAAGCCCAAGGTGTCCTTCCAGGTCGACAACGCGCTCAGCGGCGAGGGCACGCTGCCCGTGTCCATCGAGTTCCAGAGCATGGACGATTTCCAGCCGTTGAAGGTCGCCTCCAAGGTGGATGGCCTGAAGGAGCTCATCGAAGTGCGCACGCAGCTTGCAGCGCTGAAGACCTACATGGACGGCAAGGGCAAGGCCGAAGACCTGATCAACAAGATCCTCGACGACGAGAACCTGTTGAAGGCCATCGCCGAGGCGCCGAACCCCAAGGCGCCCACCTGAACCGCCGGCCTCCAGCAACCCTTGATCGGACACCCATCCATGGCCACTGAAGCACACACCTCCGCCAGCCCCCTTGCCGCCGTCCAGGTGGAAGAAGGCTCTGACCTGCAGCGCCTGCTCGAGCAGGATTTCCGCCCACCCACCGCGGAGGCACAGAGCACCATCGAGAAGGCCGTGCAGTCGCTCGCGCAGCAGGCCTTGTCCGGTGTCGATCTGCGCAAGGGCGACGCCGTGCAGACCATCGACGCCATCATTGCCGCCATTGACGCCAAGGTGGGCCGACAGCTCGACAGCATCATGCACCACCCCGATTTCCAGAAGCTGGAAGGGGCCTGGCGCGGCCTGAAGTACATGGTCGACAACACCGAGACCGACGAGACGCTGAAGATCCGCGTGATGCACGTCAAGAAGGACGAGCTCGGCAAGATGTTCCGCAAGTTCGAGGGCATCGCCTGGGACCAGTCGCCCCTCTTCAAGGCCATCTACGAGGCCGAGTACGGCACGCTGGGTGGCGCGCCTTACGGCTGCCTGGTGGGCGACTACCAGTTTGACCAGACCCCGCCCGACATCGAGATCCTGAGTGGCATGGCCAAGATCGCCGCGGCGGCGCACGCGCCGTTCGTCAGCTCGCCCAGCCCGGCGCTGTTCCAGATGAAGTCCTGGCAGGAACTGGCCAACCCGCGCGACCTGACCAAGATCTTCGAGATGCCCGAATACGCCGAGTGGCGCGCGTTCCGCAAGAGCGAGGACAGCCGCTACGTGGGCCTGGCGATGCCGCGCTTCCTGGCGCGGCTGCCTTATGGCGCCTCCACCAACCCGGCCACCGACATGGCCTACGAGGAGAAGGTTGAGCAGGGCCACCACGAGAGCTACACCTGGGCCAATTCCGCCTATGCGATGGCCACCAACATCACGCGCGCGTTCAAGCTCTACGGCTGGACAACCGCCATCCGTGGTGTGGAGTCCGGCGGCAACGTCGACAAGCTCAAGATGCACACCTTTGCCAGCGATGACGGCGGTGTGGACATCAAGTGCCCCACCGAGATCGCCATCACCGACCGCCGCGAAGGCGAGCTGGCCAAGAACGGCATGCTGGCGCTGGTGCACCGCAAGAACAGCAACGAAGCCGTTTTCATGGCCGGTGATTCGGTGCACAAGCCCCCGGTGTTCGACGACGCCGGTGCGACGGCCAATGCCCGCCTCGGCGCGCGCCTGCCCTACATCTTTGCGACCTGCCGCTTCGCCCATTACCTGAAGTGCATGGTGCGTGACAAGGTGGGCGGTTTTACCAGCGCCTCCACCATGCAGCGCTACCTGCAGGACTGGATACTGAACTACGTGTACGAGGACACCTCTGCGCCCATCGAGACCCTGGCTGCCCGGCCCTTGGCAGGCGCCGAGGTCACCGTCGTCGAGAACAAGGCGAACCCGGGCTACTACAACGCCCAGTTTTTCCTGCGTCCCCACTACCAGCTGGAGGGCCTCAACGTGGGCTTGAGGCTGGTGTCCGAGCTGCCGTCGCAGCGTGGCGCGGCCTGAGGCCGCACTACACCGCGAGCGCGCGATCCTCCATTGACCCTAAGCTTCCATTCAACTGTTTTCCCAACCCGTCCGCTCAGGAGAGTCAACCATGGCCGTCAATATCCACATCAAGATCGACACCATCCCCGGCATGTCAGCCGTCAAGGGCTTTGAAGACCAGATCCAGGTCATGTCCTTCAGCTGGGGCATGACGCAAACCACCAACTTTGCCGTCAGCCAGGGCGGCTCGGCCGGCAAGGTCAACATCCAGGCCCTGACCTTCACGCACATGGTCGACAAGGCCACGCCCAAGCTGATGACCGCCTGCTGCACCGGCCAGCACATTCCCAAGGCAGAGCTGACCTGCACCAAGGAGGGCGGTGACGCGAATGTCGCTTTCCTGAAGATCACCCTGACCGACATCCTGGTGTCTGGCGTCAGCCCCGCAGGCTCCAACAGCGACGACACGGTGATGGAACAGGTCTCGCTGTCTTTTGCCGAGTACAAGATCGAGTACCAGGAGCAGGACAACAAGGGCGCCAAGAAGGGTGGGCCAGTGATTGCCGGTTTCAACGTCCAGAAGAACGCCAAGACCGCCTGATCGGCTGTCCCCTCCCCATCTCATTCGCGTCTCCTTCGCCCGCCCATCATGGCCCTGGACACCCACTTCGAGCAGGCGCGTCAACGCGTGCAGGTGCGCCCGAATGACCTGGGCGCTCGCAGTGCGTTGTGGCAGATCTTTGCCTCACGCGGCGAGTTTGCCCGTGCCCGCACCCAGCTGAATGCCATGGTGGCCATCGACAGCAGCTGGACGCTGGAAGCCCAGGCCTGTGAAGCACTGCTGAAGGCTGAAGAGACGCGGCTGGAGGTACTGGCTGGCCGACGCGCACCGGTCTGCCTCGGCGAGCCGCCACCCTGGTTTGCCGATCTGGTGGCGGGGCTGGCAGAGCTGCCGGCCGGCCCGGTGGGCCAGGTTTCGGGGGCGGCACGGCTGCTCAAGGCCCAGCAGGCCAGCCAGGCCTGCGCCGGCTTGGTCAACGGCCAGCCCTTTGCCTGGGTCTGCGACGGCGATGCGCGGCTGGGCCCGTGCCTGGAGCTGATGGTGCGAGGCCAGTATTTCTGGGTGCCCTGGTCGCGTCTGCGTGCCATCAGCACCCGTCCGCCGACGGAGCTGCGAGACCGCCTGTGGTTGCATGCCCTGGTCACGCTCGAGGATGAAAATGCCATCGAGGCCTTCCTGCCGGCCCGCTACCCGGGGCCGCGCGACGATGCCGAGCACCTTGGCGAGATGACACATTGGGCGCCGCTGGCCGAGGCCGACGCGCCCGATGCGGCCGCTTTTCGGGGGTTTGGCCAGAAGACACTGATCACCGACACCGGGGAGTTCGGCTTGCTGGACATCCGCGAATTGACGCTGCAGCCCGCCGCGTGAGGCTGCGTCGCCCATGACCCTGTTTCTGCCCTGTCTGCTGCAGCGTTGGGGCAGCGGTGTGGACGGCACCGGGCAGCGCGTGCTCAACGCCAGCTGGTCTGACGTGCGTGACGATGTGCTGCGCAATCTCGAGTGGCTGCTGAACACCGAAGCGCCACACCGTATCGGCCGGGTAGATCTTCCGTCGACGGTGCGCTCGAGCACGCTGTGTTTCGGGGTGCCGGCCTACTCCGGGCGCCCGCAATCCACCATCCAGCCGGCCGAGATGGCAGATGACATCCGCCAGCGCATCCTTTGGTATGAGCCCCGGCTGCACCCTGCCCACCTGGAGGTGCGGCCGGTTTCCCACGGCAGCAACCCGCACTTCAATACGCTCCGTTTCGAGGTCGTGAGTTTCCTGCTCTCCAATCCGGTGAGGGACTTTCAGGTGCGCACCGAGATCGATCTGGAGACCGGCGAAGCCCGTCTGCTGCCCTGAAGGACACGCTCCGATGGACCCGCGCCTGATCCACTTCTACAACGAGGAGCTGCAGCGCCTGCGCGGTGAGGCCGTGGAGTTTGCCGAGGAGTACCGTTCGGCCGCCGGCATGCTGAAGCTCCAGGACGGTCAGGTAGCCGATCCTTACGTCGAACGTTTGCTGGAGGGTGTGGCCTACCTCTCGGCGCGGGTGCGACTGAAGCTGGACAGTCAGTTTCCCGATTTCACCCAGCAGCTGCTGGAGGTGCTTTTCCCCGGCTGGCAGGCGCCCGTGCCATCGGTGTGTATCGTGCAGCTGCGCCCGTTGCTGGACGACCCGCGCCTGCATCGCGGCTGGCCGGTGCCGCGCAAGACACTGGTGGTGGGTTCGCTGCCCGCGGCCGATGTGCGCTGCGAGTTCGAGACCACCTCGACCGTGGACCTCTGGCCGCTGCAGCTCACGGGCCTGCAGTACCGCAGCCGGCCCGACGAGCGGCAATGGCGCCCGTCACCGGCACTGGCCACCCGCGCCGCTGCCCGCGCAGACGATGCTGATGAGGCTGATGAGGTCGATCCGGAGGCCGTGGGGCCACCGGCCGCAGGTCAGGCCAAGGCGCTGCTGCGTCTGGAACTGGCACTGCAAGCCGACGAGCTGACGCTGGGGCAATTGCCGCTGGAGCGCCTGCGGTTCTATGTGGGCTCCGAGGAGCCGCAGGCCAGCCAACTGATGGAACTGCTGGGCGGTCGGTGCCTGGGCGTGTGTGTGTCCAGCGATGCCGATGGCAAGCGCCATACGCGGTGGCTTCCGGCCGCCGCCGTGCGTCACGCGGGCTTGTCCGATGCCGATGCGCTGATGCCGATGCCCGTGCGAGGCCATGTGGGCTTCCGGCTGCTGCGCGAGTACGCGGCCGTGCGCGAGAAGTTCCAGTTCATCGATGTCTGCGGCCTGCGCGCTGCCTTGCGCGGCATGCCGGGCCGTCGGTGTTTCCTGCAGCTGTTCTTCTCGGCCGATTACCCCCGTCTGGAGAAGTCGCTGAAGGCGGACGCGTTGAAGCTGTACTGCACGCCGGCCGTCAATCTTCGTGAGCGCGCGCTGGAGCGACTGGACGTGGTGCCCGGCCAGATGGACTACCAGATCGTTGTCGACAAGCACCGTGTACAGGCCCAGGAAATCGTTCAGGTGCTGGACGTGCGCGGCGGTGGGCCCGGCATCGACCGTCGCTTTGCACCACTGTACGAGGTGGCGGCCAACGGCCGATTGGCCACCGGCAGCTTTTATGCGCTTCGCCGCACCCGGCGCCTGATCACCGAGCGTGAGGCCGAAGCGCGTCGCCGCTGGGCGCGCGGGGTTGACACCATCGGCCGAGATCGGGATGACGCCGCCTTGAACCGCCCGCCCGAGAGCGGCGCCGAGGTCTTCATGGCCCTGGCCGAGCGGGGTGTGGGGCCACCCGCACCCGCCGTGCACTACCTGTCCATCCGGGCCCTGTGCATGGACCGAGAAGCGCCCCGCTGGCTGCGGGCCCATCCGGCTGAAGCACAGTACGAGCTGCAGGACAGCTTGCCGGCCGAGCGGGTCGTGCAGTGTGTGCTGCGACCGACCCAGCCAGCCGAGACCACCACCGATGGCTTTGACCCGTGGGTCGCGCTGAGCTGGCTGTCCACCAATTACCTGTCGCTGGTCGACGGGGGCGATCGTCCTTCTGCACAGGCCCTGCGCGGTTTGCTGAGCCTGTTCTGCCCGGGTGACGACCATTTCCTGAAAGCCCAGGCCGATGCGCTGCAAGCCATCCACACCGAGCCGGTGGTGCGCAGGCTGCCCCCTGCGCCGGCTGTGGCTGACCCTGACGCACTTGCCGAGGCGGCAGAGTCCCGCAGTGCGATGGGCAGCCGTGCCCGCGGTCGACAGGCCTTGCTGTTGGCCCATGGCTTCCGGGTCAGCCTGGCCGTGTCTGAGCGCGGCTTTGAAGGCGGCTCGCCGTTTGTGCTGGGTGCCATGCTGGCTGCCTATCTGCAGTCCCATGTGGGCGTGAACAGTTTTGTGGAGACCGAACTCGGCATGGCTGGCTGGGCGCAGCCGCTGCGCTGGGCGGCTGCGCCTGGGCAGCGGCCGGCCATCTGAATGCAGAGCGTGATCATGGAACCGGCGCATCCCCGCCCTGACAGCCCTCCGTCGAGCGGCTGGAGCCTGGAGCAGGCGTTGCAGGCGCTGCAGGCGCAGCAACGGCAGGGTACGCGCCTGCACTGGCTTGCCGTCGCACGCCTGCTGCAGGCAGCCCAGCCGGAGCGCCACGCGCTGGGTCAAGGGGTGCGCATTGACGAAGATGCCCTGGCCGTCCACCACACGCATGTCTTTGGCTTTGCCACGCGCGAGGTCTCGGCGGTGTCCGCGGCCAGCGGCAAGGGCTCCAGCGGCCGCGCCATCCTGATGCAGGATGCCGTGGGCTTGCTCGGTCCCAACGGCCCGCTGCCCTATGCGTGGACGCAGTACCTCTTTGAGCTGAGCCGGCCCGACGCGCCGGATGGTGCGTCCCGGCACGGCGAATCCGCTGCGCCCTTGACCAGCCGTCTGGCCCAGGAACGTGCGAACAGCTTCCTGGCCTTCATCAACCTGCTGCAGCGGCGGCACCTGGCACTCTTCGTGCGGGCCTGGATGGACACGCGCGCCGAAACCGCGTTTGACCCCGGCGTCAGCCCGGGTGCGCATCCGCTCTCGCAACGCCTGTCGGCGCTGGCGGGGCTGCCGCTCGCGTTGGAAGGCCGCGCACCCCCGGCCGATGCCCTGGCCGGCGACAGCATCCCTGACGATTTCAAGCGGGCCTACGCCAGTGTGATGGCGCGCCGCGTGCGCAGCCCGCTGCCGCTGGCTGCCATGCTGTCCCGCCACCTCGATGTCGCCGCGCGGGTGGAGGAGTTTGCCCCGCGCTGGATCCGACTGGAGCGGCGCGACCGCACCCGCCTGGGCCGCGCCCATGCCCGGCTGGGCCAGCAGGCGATGCTGGGCGATCGCTCCTGGGACGCCCGGCAAAGCTTCCGAGTGCTGCTGGGCCCGATGGATGCCGCGCGCTACCAGGACTTCCTGCCCGGCCGCCCCGGCTGGCGCCGTGCGCGGGACCTGGTGGCCACCGCCTTGGGCGCGCCATGGCACTGGGAGCTGGTGCCACTGCTTGCGCATGAGGCCATCCCCGCCGCGCGATTGACGCCGGCCCAAGGCGCAGGTGCTGCCCTTGGCCACACCGCCTGGCTGGGCCGGCCGCGCACGCCCCGCCCAGCGGCCGATCTGGTCGTGCCGATGCAGGCGGCACTGCAGCCTGACCCTGTCCACCTTGCCCGTTGAGTGCGGGCCTGAACCTACTGCCGAAGCCACACCATGCCGCAATCGCTGGACATCGCAACCCCGCTGGGTGACGGCGTCTTCACGCTCGTCAGCCTCGACGGCCGTGAAGGCCTGTCGATGATCGGGGGCTTCGAGTTGACCCTGAAGAGCAAGCGCCACGACATCCAGCCGCAGCAGATGCTGGGCCAGAACGTGACCGTTCGGGTGGTGGGCGCACGGGACAAACCCCGCCACATCAACGGCTACGTGACCCGCTGGACGGGTGTGTCAGAGCTGCGTGACTCGACAGACGGCCCCAAGGGCACCAAGGCCTACCTGTACCAGGCCACGATCAGCCCCTGGCTGTGGTTCCTCACGCGGCAGGCCAACAGCCGCATCTTCCAGAAGAAGACCGTGCCGGACATCGTCAAAGCCGTCTTCCAATCGCATGGCGCCCTGGCCAGCGTGCAGGACAAGCTCACAGGCAGCTACCGCAGCTGGGACTACTGCGTGCAGTACCGCGAGACCGACTTCAACTTCGTCAGCCGCCTGATGGAGCAGGAAGGCATTTACTACTTTGTCGAGCACGCCAACGGCAAGCACCAGATCGTGCTGGTCGATGCCAGCAGCGCGCATGTCCCCGCGCCCGGCTACGAGGAGCTGCGTTTTGACGAGGAAGACCGCAGCGGCTCCGACCAGATCGACGCCTGGCAGTCCACGCACGAGATCCAGTCGGGCACCTTTGTGGCCCGTGACTACAACTACCTGACGCCGCGCACCTTGGTCGAAAACAAGGCCGAGCGTTCGGTGCCCCACCCCTACGGCCACTTCAGCCAGTTCGACTACCCCGCCGAAGTCGACAACCCGGCCCAGGCCCTGGCCGCCGCCAAGGTGCGCCTGGACGAGCTGCACAGCCGCTACCAGGTCTTCACCGGCAGTGGCAATGTGCGCGGCATCTTCCCGGGCTGCAGCTTCACGCTGGCGCGCCACCCGGTGCCCGCCTTCAACGACAAGCTGCTGGTGGTGCAGGCGGCTTACCACAGCACCAACACCGGCGACAGCAGCAGCTCGGGCACCGAGTTCACCTTCCGCTGTCAGATCACCGCCCAGTACCTGACGCAACAGTTCCGCCCGGCACGGCAAACGCCCAAACCCATCGTGCAAGGGCCGCAGACCGCCACCGTTGTCGGCCCCTCCGGTGAAGAGATCTACACCGACCCCGAGGGGCATGGCCGCATCAAGGTGCAGTTCCGCTGGGACCGCTATGGCCGCGCCAACGAAGAGTCCAGCTGCTGGATACGCGTCATGCAGCCTTGGGCTGGCAATGGCTACGGCGCCTGGGCCTTGCCTCGCATCGGCCAGGAGGTGGTGGTCGAATTCCTGGAAGGCGACCCTGATCAGCCCATCGTCACCGGCAGCGTCTACAACGCCGAAAACCGCCCGCCCTACACGCTTCCGGCCGAGCACACGCGCTGGGGTCTGAAGAGCCGCAGCAGCAAGGGCGGCGGCCCCGGCAACTTCAACGAGCTGCGCTTCGACGACAAGAAGGGGAGCGAGGAGCTCTACCTGCACGCCGAACGAAACCATACCGTCTACACCAAGAGCCGCCGCACGGAGTTTGTCGGCGGCGAGAGCCACCTGAAGGTCAAGCAGGACAGCCTGGCCCAGCTCGGCGGTGATCAGCACATCGATCTCACTGGCGACCAGCTGATGAAGACCGGCGGCGCCATCCACCTGACCGTCGGGCAAGATTGGCAGGCCAAGATGGGCACCAAGATGGCGGCCCAGGCGGGCCAGGAAATCCACCTGAAGGCTGGCATGAATGTGGTCATCGAGGCCGGCGCTCAGCTGACGCTGAAGGTGGGTGGCAACTTCATCGACATCAACCCCGGGGGCGTGTTCATCAAGGGCACGCTGGTGATGGTGAACTCCGGCGGTTCGGCCGGCAGCGGCAGCGGCGCCAGCCCCAAGCCGCCCAAGAACGCCGCGCAGGCCCCGGGCTCGAAGGGCGGCAAGGACCAACCCATCACGCAGAAAGCCGCCGCGTTGGTGGCCGCGCGGGCATCGGCCACGCCGTTCTGCGAGATCTGCCCCGGCTGACGCACTCCATGAAGACATTGCTCGACTGGTGGACACAGGCGCGAGACGAGGGACTGCCGCCGCCCTGCCTGCTCATCGATTGCGCCGGCCTGGAAGGCGGGCAGGCGGCGCTGCCGCGCGAGGCCTGCTCGGCGCTCGAGTGCCTGTTTTCGGGCGACCTGGGCGAGGAGCTGGCCGATGTCGGGGGCTACCTGGCGCAGCTGGGCGGCTGGGAGCCACCGGTCTTCGAGGTGGTGGATGACCTGATGCGCGGGCAGCTGGCCGTGCTGCTGGTGATGCCGTCGGCGGGTGATGACGACGCGGCGTCGGGGGCAGGCAGCGCGTCGTCTGCCGCATCTGCCACCAGCTTCACCCACCTGCACCGCCACCTGCGCAAGTTCAATGTGGTCTACGGACCGAATGGCCAACCCTTGTTCTGGCGCTACTACGATCCACGGGTCCTGCCCGGCGTGCTGGCCTCGTTCGACGACACCCGGCGGCAGGCCTTTCTGGGCCCCTTCGCGGCCGCGTTGGTGATGCTGGAAGACGGCACCCTGCAGGTGGCGGCCTCGCGCAGCGACGCCATGGTGGGTTGACGGTGGGCTGATCGATGCCACAAACCTGTCGTCCGATGTCACTGCCGCCCACGCCCGCTGAGGCCTGGGCCAGCCGCCAATGCACGGTGCTCGACAGCCTGTTTGCCCGCCCGGCGGCGCCTTTCAGCCGTGTGCCCTACGGCAACGCCTGCAATGTCGTCGACACGCTGGATGCGTTTGACACCACCTTGTCGGGCGAATTCCTGCTGGATGAGCCCTTGCGCATAGGCTGGTTTCGCCAGTTGGCGCTGACCCAGCCTGACGCGGCGGCGCAGCTGATGGTGGTGTCGGCCGGCACGAGCACCCCCGCGAGTCCCGCCCGGGCCGCCACCCCCGCCGCGCCAGCGAGACCCAACCTCGATACCGAGTTCGAACGCGCGCTGCAGGAGCTGAAGAAAAGCGCCACCGACTGGACCAATCTGCCGGGCAACGCACAGGCCGCGGCCGAGGCCGCCTTGCGCGCTGCCTGGCGCCGCCAGGCCCAAGCGGGGTTTCAGGCCCTGCTCAGTGCCCAGGCGCCGTCCGTCCGCATCGGGCGGCACATCGTGATCGAGGCGCGCAAGATCGGCCAGGGTGGGGTGCTGCGCGCCGGCGCCCGGCTGCAGGTGCGCATCACGCAGTTGCCTTTGGCGGTGATCCAGCAGTTGCCATCGCCCGTGGTGCTGAAGGCCCGAGGCAGCGTCGGTTCGATAAGGGTCGGCGCGCGCGACATGGCCGGCTTGAACAGCGCCGCGCAGACGATTGCCCATACCCGCGTGCAGTCGTCGCGGCTGCTTCGGGGTCTGTCCAGCAAGGCCGGAGGCGGGGTGCTGGCGTTCGGGCCGAGCGCTGCGAATGACTTTTACAACAGCGCGCGCTGGACGGGCAGCGGCCTGGAAGTCAACTGGAAAGGCTTTGCCGTGGCCTCGGCCAAGAGCCAGAGCGGCAACCTGGTCGGCTTTGCCAGCGGCGCCGCGGTTGGCGCCGCGGCGGTGGCGCTCGGCGCGGTCTCCGCGGTGGGTGCGCCGGTGATCCTGATCGGCCTCGGCGCCGGGCTCGTGGCCCAGGCGCTGTGGGGCTGGTCAGGGGCCGACGAGGCGGCTGCGCAGGCCGTCCAGCGGGGTCTGCAGTGACCAGGGCGTGGGCCGCGACGGCCTGGCCTGCTGCCACCCGCACCTTGGCCGCATGTGCGACAGTCTTGCGCTGATGCTGGCCCCGCCCGAAGACTTTCACCAACTGCGCGCCTTGCTGTGGGCGGGCCCGGTGATGGCCTGCTTGTCCGGTTGGGGTGTCACGGCTGTGCTGGGTGTGCCGCCTGGGCTGGCCTGGGCGGGTGTCGGGCTGCTGGTGGCCTTGGGGGCCGTGGTGTCGGCCGTGGCGGTCTGGCTGTCCGCCTTCGGCACGCGGCATGCGTGGTGCGCCGTGGCGTTCCTCTACCTGCTGGTGCCGCTGCCGATCGCCATCATGCTGTTGCCGGCCGTGTGGCCGGCACTGCAGGCTTCAGGCAGCGTGGCAGTCGCTGCAGGTGGCCTGGCCGCCGCACACACCGCCATCCTGGCCGCCGCCAGCGCATGGCACCTGCGTCGGTATGGGCCGTTGCCCGCGCTGGATGCCACCGCCCGCAAGGGATCCGTCTGGGCCGGCTTGCGGCTTCACCCCGGGCGTGGCACCTGGTCGCTGGAGGAGCCGTCGCCCGGTTCAGCACCGCCGCGGGCAGGGCGCCTGGCGGTGGTTGGCCCGGCCGCCGCCGGGGTTCTCAGCGTCGGCATCTTCGCCGCGCTGAAGAGTTGGCTGCCCGCCCACATGCTTTATGCGGTGGTCTTTGTGCTGGCCAATGCCATGTGCCTGTGGCTCACCACCGGCCTGCTGTCGCGCGCGCTGGCCCGCGCCTGGGTCTTGCGTGGTTGGGAGCGGCGCAGCGGGGTTCGGCTGGCCCATCCGCGTGCCATGGCCTTTGCCGCAGAGCGGGAGCGCAGCCCGCTGGGGCGTTGGCTTCGGCGCCGTATGGCGTCCGCACCCGCAGCCCGTGATAACCCCTGACGCGTCGAGATCATCCACCGGCTCTGTCCCTTCAACCATGACCCTCCGACCATGCCCCAGCAAGTCGTCAACAGCGCCCCGCTGAGGTGTTCGATGGGCGCCGCCCCCAGCGCCCTGGTGGTGCTGCCGCTGAACCGCGTGATGTCTGGCAACCAGCCCGCGGCCAACATCATGGACCACAAGCCACTGGTCAACATCATGCCCTTTGGCGTGTGCCGCAGCCTGGCCTACCCGGCCACCGCAGCGGCCACGGCCGCCGCCATGGGGGCCTTGACACCCATGCCCTGCATGCCTGCCACGCCCGCCCCCTGGGTGCCAGGCTCCGTGACGGTGATGGTGGGCAACCAGCCGGCCCTGAACAACAGCTGCAAGCTGATGTGTGCCTTTGGCGGTGTCATCCAGGTGGTAGCGCCGGGGCAGATGACCGAGATGATTCCCTGAGCCTGGGCCTGAGCATGAACCGGCCGTGGCGGCGGCGCAGGCACCTTGCCGCTTCGATGGCCGGGGCGCACCGCTTCGCGGGCCTGTGCGTGGGCTCGTTCATAATCCAGGGCATGTCCGCGATCTTTCCGATCACCGCAGCACGCTCCGGTTGGCGTTGGCGCAAGCCATCCGCCTGACCACCCCCCCTGCGCCCCACCGGCGCTTTCCGTCCCCACCCCGCACGCCGCGCCGGCTTCACCCGCGCCAGATGCACCGGGTTTTGAAGCGGGTACCGAACCGGGATGCCTTCCACCGCATCCCCTGACACACAAGGGCTAGAGCGCACATGCTGCTGATGATCGACAACTACGACAGCTTCACCTACAACCTGGTGCAGTATTTCGGTGAACTCGGAGCCGATGTCCGGGTGGTCCGCAACGACGAGGTCTCGGTGGCCGACATCGCGGCCCTGCGGCCTGACCAGCTGGTGCTGTCACCAGGC
Source organism: Rubrivivax sp. (assembly GCA_021298085.1). Taxonomy (GTDB): domain Bacteria; phylum Pseudomonadota; class Gammaproteobacteria; order Burkholderiales; family Burkholderiaceae_C; genus Rubrivivax. The sequence goes on along the minus strand of JAJTDE010000036.1, from coordinate 14,521 downwards.
CCCTGTTCACCGGCCGAAGCCGGCATCTGCGTGGAAGCCATCCAGCACTTCGTGGGGCAGCTGCCCATCCTGGGCGTGTGCCTGGGCCACCAGTCCATCGGGGCGGCGCTCGGCGGGCGCATCGTGCGCGCGCAGCGGCAGATGCACGGCAAGAGCAGCACGCTCAGCACCGACGGGCAGGGTGTCTTTGAAGGCCTGCCCACGTCGTTCAGCGTGGTGCGCTACCACTCGCTGGTGATTGAACAGGCCAGCCTGCCCGAAGACCTGGACGTCACGGCGCGCTCTGAAGACGGCGAGATCATGGGCGTGCGCTCGCGCCGGCTGGCCGGCACCGCCGCACCGCTGGAAGGTGTGCAGTTCCACCCGGAATCCATCCTCAGTGAACACGGCCACGCCATGCTGCGCAACTTCCTGGCCATGGGCCGCGCCCCGGCGCTGGCCTGAACCCCGCTGGAGACACCCATGATTGACCTGCGCAGCGACACCGTCACCCGCCCCACACCGGCCATGCGCGCGGCCATGGCCGCCGCCGAGGTGGGCGACGATGTCTTTGGTGACGACCCCACGGTGAATGCGTTGCAGGCGCGGATGGCGGCCCTCACCGGGCACGAAGCCGCGCTGCTGATGCCGTCGGGCACGCAGAGCAACCTGTGTGCGCTGCTGACGCACTGCGGCCGGGGTGATGAATACCTGGTGGGCCAGATGGCGCACTGCTACCGCTACGAGGGCGGCGGCGCTGCCGTGCTGGGCGGCATCCAGCCCCAGCCGCTGCCGCAGGACGCGCAGGGTGTGATCGCGCTGGCCGACTTGGCCGCTGCCGTCAAACCCGACGACGAACACTTTGCACGCACGCGGCTGCTGTGCCTGGAAAACACCTGGAATGGCCACCCCTTGCCGGCGGCCTACCGGGCCGACGCCCTCGGCTGGGCCAAGGGCCAGGGCCTGGCCACCCACCTGGACGGCGCGCGGGTCTTCAACGCGGCGGCCCACGCCGCCGGGCCGGGTGGCGACATCACCGCGGCGCTGCGCGCCATCACCGCCCCGTTTGATTCGGTGTCCGTCTGCTGTTCCAAGGGGCTGGGCGCGCCGGTGGGTTCGTTGCTGTGTGGCAGCCAGGCCTTCATCGCCCAGGCGCGGCGCTGGCGCAAGGTGGTGGGCGGCGGGATGCGCCAGGTCGGCCTGCTGGCCGCCGCCATCGACCACGCGCTGAGCCACCACGTGGAGCGCCTGCACGATGACCACGCCCGCGCCGCCCGGCTGGCCGAAGGCCTGCGCACCGTGCCGGGTGTGCGGGTGCGCTCGGCGGCCACCAACATCGTGTTCATCGACGTGGCCGACGGCCGCGGGCGCGAACTGCTCAGTTTCCTGGCCGAGCGCGGCATCCTGGCCACCGGCCTGATCGGGATGCGCATGGTCACCCACCTGGGCATCGACGACGCGGCCATCGACACCACCGTGGCGGCCGTGCGCGAATGCCTGTCGCGCCCGCCGCACAACCCCACCTGAGGCGCTCAGCATGCCCATCACCAACACCGAAGCCCTGACCCGCACCATCGAACACCGGGAGATCTTCCACGACGAGATGCTGGCGCTGATGCGCCGCATCATGAGCGGCGAGATGTCGCCGGTGATGATGGCGGCCCTGCTGATGGGCCTGCGCGTGAAGAAGGAAACCATCGGCGAGATCACGGCCGCCGCCGAGGTGATGCGCGAGTTTTCCACCAAGGTGCATGTGGCCGACCGCCGCTACCTGGTGGACATCGTCGGCACCGGGGGCGACGGCTCCCACACCTTCAACATTTCCACCTGCTCGATGTTTGTGGCGGCCGCCTGCGGTGCGCAGGTCAGCAAGCACGGCAACCGCGGTGTCAGCAGCAAGAGCGGCAGCGCCGACGTGCTGGAAAGCCTGGGCGTGCCGATGACACTCAGCCCGCAGGCCGTGGCGCGCTGTATCGCCGACACCGGCATCGGCTTCATGTTTGCGCCCAACCACCACCCGGCCATGAAGAATGTCGCCCCGGTGCGCCGTGAGCTGGGTGTGCGGACGATCTTCAACATCCTGGGCCCACTGACAAACCCGGCCGACGCCCCCAACATCCTGATGGGTGTCTTCCACCCTGACCTGGTCGGCATCCAGGTGCGCGCGCTGCAGCGCCTGGGCGCCGAGCACGCGGTGGTGGTCTATGGGCGCGACGGCATGGACGAGATCTCGCTGGGCGCGGCCACGATGGTCGGCGAATACAAGGACGGCGCCATCACCGAATACGAGATCCACCCCGAGGACTTCGGGATGCCGATGGCCAGCAGCCGCTCGCTGAAGGTGGAGACGCCCGAGCAATCCAAGGCCTTGATGCAGGCCGTGCTGAGCAACGACAGTGGCCCGGCGCGCGACATCGTCATCCTGAATGCCGGTGTGGCGCTGTACGCCGCCGGCCTGGCCGCGACCATGGCCGAGGGCGTGGCGCAGGCGCGCGAGGCCATTGCCAGCGGCAAGGCCTTGGCAAAATTGCATCAGTTTGTGACCCGCACCCAGGCGCTGGCGGGCACATGAGCACCCTGAAAGGCCGGCCGTGAGCAGCGACATCCTGCAGCGCATCGTCGCTGTCAAGCACGACGAGATTGCCGCGGCGCAGCAGCGTGTGCCCCTGGTGGCCCTGCGCGCCGACGCCGAAGCGTGCCGCGACACACGCGGCTTTGCAGCCGCGCTGGAGGCTCAGGTGGCCGCCGGACGGCCCGCGGTGATCGCCGAGGTCAAGAAGGCCAGCCCCAGCAAGGGCGTGCTGCGCGAACACTTCGTGCCGGCCGAGATCGCCGCCAGCTACGCTCGCCATGGCGCGGCCTGCCTGAGCGTCCTGACCGACGAGCGCTTTTTCCAGGGCCACGCCGATTACCTGCGCCAGGCGCGTGAGGCCTGCCCGCTGCCGGCCCTGCGCAAGGACTTCATGGTGGACGCCTACCAGGTCTACGAGGCGCGGGTGATGGGTGCCGACGCCATCCTGCTGATCGCCGCCTGCCTCAGCGACACCCAGATGGCGGAGCTGGAAGCGTGCGCTCACATGCTGGGCATGGACGTATTGGTGGAGGTGCACGATGGCCAGGAGCTGGAGCGTGCCCTGCGGCTGCGCACCCCGCTGCTGGGCATCAACAACCGCAACCTGCGCACGTTCGAGGTCTCGCTGGACACCACGCTGGGCCTGCTGGCGCAGGTGCCGCCTGGCAAGCGGGTGGTGACGGAATCCGGCATCCTGACGGCCGCCGATGTGCAGCGCATGCTGAGCGCGCACGTGAGTGCCTTCCTGGTGGGGGAGGCCTTCATGCGCGCGCCCGATCCAGGGCTGGCGCTGGCCCAGCTGTTTGGCAGCGCGCCTGGCTAATCAGGCCTGCACTGAGAGCGGGCGCTCACCTTTATGCCAGCAACTCCCCGACCGAAGGCCGCCGCGCCGTTGCCGGCGCGACAGGCTTCGCCGCACCACCAACCCTGCCCGGGTGCGCTCACCGGCTTTGTCTTCATCTGCCCGGGGCGGCACGAGGCCAACCGGGGCTACCCCTGCGCCGCCGGCACGGGCGCCAACCTCAACCGGGTGCTGGCCCAGCTGCACACCCTGGCAGCGCAGCGCTTCGGCAGCGCCTCCCGCAACGACTACGTGGTCACCAACGCCTGGCCCGTGGTGGAGTACCCAGCGCTCTCCGGGCGTTCGGTGCCGCTGGAATCCGAGGTGCTGGTGGCCGACAACCTGGCCCGCTTGGCCGCTGAGCTGCAGGGCCTGCGCACCGTGGTGGCCTGCGGGCAGCAGGCGCAGGCGGCCGTGCGGGCGCTGGTGGCCGATGGCCGGCTGCCGGCCGCGTCGGTGGCTGTGGCCTACGCCAGGCACCTCAGCCAGCGTTCCGTCAACATGATTCCCGGCGCGTCCGACACGCCGGGCCGCATCCAGCGTTGGTGTGAAGGGGTGGCCACGCAGCTCGGCTGAAACACTGTCGACGTTGCACGAACCCGACGGCAACATCAGGTCAGGTGCAGTCTTCCGGAATCACGCTATACTCCCGGGTTCTCCGTGGAGGGGTGCCCGAGTGGCTAAAGGGGGCAGACTGTAAATCTGTTGGCTTACGCCTACGCTGGTTCGAATCCAGCCTCCTCCACCAGTGAGAACCAGCCGTCCTGCAAAGCGCGTTGTATGCGTCCGGGGTGGTGGGTGCGCCGGTCCCGCGGGAGTAGTTCAATGGTAGAACCTCAGCCTTCCAAGCTGTTGACGCGGGTTCGATTCCCGTCTCCCGCTCCAGCCTTGGGTTGTGTGGGCTGGGTGACGGGTGTGCAGAGTTGAGGTGGTGAGGCGCCGTGGTTGCGCCAGCGTCGCCAGCGGTCTGGGTTCAGCGTGTGCCCAGTCCGGTGACGATGCCCATGTGGCTCAGTGGTAGAGCACTCCCTTGGTAAGGGAGAGGTCGCGGGTCCGATTCCCGCCATGGGCACCACGTTACCAAGCCGCACGTGAACGTGGGGACGATTGGGCACGTGGACCACGGCAAGACGACGCTGACGGCGGCGATCACGACGGTGCTGTCGACGAAGTTTGGCGGCGAAGCCAAGGCGTACGACCAGATTGACGCGGCGCCGGAAGAGAAGGCGCGCGGCATCACGATCAACACCGCGCACGTGGAATACGAGACGGCCAACCGTCACTACGCGCACGTGGATTGCCCCGGGCACGCTGACTATGTGAAGAACATGATCACGGGCGCGGCGCAGATGGACGGCGCGATCCTGGTGTGCTCGGCCGCTGACGGCCCGATGCCGCAGACGCGTGAGCACATTCTGCTGGCGCGCCAGGTGGGTGTGAAGTACATCATCGTGTTTCTGAACAAGTGCGACATGGTGGACGACGCCGAGCTGCTGGAGCTCGTCGAGATGGAAGTGCGTGAGCTGCTGAGCAAGTACGACTTCCCGGGCGACGACACGCCGATCGTGAAGGGTTCGGCCAAGCTGGCGCTGGAAGGCGACAAGGGCGAGCTGGGCGAGCAGGCGATCATGCGGCTGGCCGATGCGCTGGACAGCTACATCCCCACGCCTGACCGTGCGGTGGATGGTGCGTTCCTGATGCCGGTGGAAGACGTGTTCTCGATCTCTGGGCGTGGCACCGTGGTGACGGGCCGTGTGGAGCGCGGGATTGTCAAGGTTGGCGACGAAATCGAGATCGTGGGCATCCGCACGACGCAGAAGACGATCTGCACGGGCGTGGAGATGTTCCGCAAGCTGCTGGACCAGGGTCAAGCGGGCGACAACGTCGGTATTCTGCTGCGCGGCACGAAGCGTGAAGACGTGGAGCGTGGCCAGGTGCTGTGCAAGCCGGGCAGCATCAAGCCGCACACGCATTTCACGGCTGAGATTTACGTGCTGAGCAAGGACGAAGGTGGTCGCCACACGCCGTTCTTCAACAACTACCGTCCCCAGTTTTATTTCCGCACGACGGACGTGACGGGCGCGGTGGAGTTGCCCAAGGACAAGGAAATGGTGATGCCTGGCGACAACGTGAGCATCACGGTGAAGCTGATCGCGCCGATCGCGATGGAAGAAGGCCTGCGTTTTGCCATCCGTGAAGGTGGCCGTACCGTGGGTTCCGGCGTCGTCGCCAAGATCATCGAGTGAGGCGGTAGCTACCATGCAAAAGCAAAAGATTCGCATCCGCCTCAAAGCGTTTGACTACAAGCTGATCGACCAATCAGCCCTCGAGATCGTCGAAACCGCCAAGCGCACCGGCGCCATCGTCAAGGGCCCCGTGCCCCTGCCGACGCGCATGCAGCGCTTTGACATCCTGCGTTCGCCGCACGTCAACAAGACCAGCCGCGACCAGTTCGAGATCCGCACCCACCAGCGCCTGATGGACATCGTTGACCCGACCGACAAGACGGTTGACGCGCTGATGAAGCTGGATCTGCCAGCGGGCGTGGACGTCGAGATCAAGCTGCAGTAATTGCAGCGCGAGCAGCAGCCCTTGCCGCACAAGCGGCCGGGGCTGCTATACTCGCAGGCTTTTCGCCGCACAGCCATGGCCTACAGCCTTGGATGTGAGGTACTTCAGTCAGCCCGACCAATCGATGCCGGGCATGTGCAACAAGGCTCTCGTGGCGCAGTTGGTGCTGCCAGGGCTGGAGAACATTCATGACGACCGCAGAGTCGAGCTACAGGCTCGGTTTGCTGGGCCGCAAGGTGGGCATGATGCGCATCTTCACGGACGACGGCGATGCCGTTCCCGTGACGGTGCTGGATGTGTCCAACAACCGCGTGACCCAGGTCAAGACCGTCGATACCGACGGCTACCACGCGCTACAGATCGCCTTTGGTTCGCGCAAGGCATCCCGCGTCACCAAGCCCGAGGCCGGTCACCTGGCCAAGGCGGGTGTCGAGGCGGGCGAACTCCTCAGGGAGTTCCGCGTCCCGGCTGACGTGGCTGCCCAGTACAAGCCGGGTGCTACGGTTCCCGTGACCCTCTTTGCCGCCGGCCAGATGGTCGATGTGCAGGGCACGTCGATCGGCAAGGGCTTCGCCGGCACCATCAAGCGCCACAACTTCAGCTCGCAGCGTGCGTCACACGGCAACAGCCGGTCGCACAACGTGCCTGGCTCCATCTCGATGGCCCAGGATCCTGGCCGCGTGTTCCCCGGCAAGAAGATGACGGGCCACATGGGCGACGAAACCGTGACGACGCAGAACCTGGATGTGGTTCGTGTCGACGAAGCGCGCTCGTTGCTGCTGGTCAGGGGTGCGGTACCGGGTGCCAAGAACGGCCACGTCGTGGTCCGTCCGGCGATCAAGGTCAAAGCCAAGAAGGGGGCCTGAACATGCAGTTGGAGCTCCTGAATGAACAAGGGCAGGCAACCGCCAAGGTGGATGCGCCTGACACTGTCTTTGCCCGCGACTACAACGAAGCGCTGATCCATCAGATCGTTGTTGCCTACCAGGCCAATGCGCGCCAAGGCACCCGCGCCCAGCTGGACCGCGGTGAGGTCAAGCACTCCACCAAGAAGCCTTTCCGCCAGAAAGGCACCGGCCGCGCCCGTGCAGGCATGACCTCCTCGCCACTGTGGCGTGGTGGTGGTCGCATCTTCCCCAACCGGCCCGACGAGAACTTCTCGCACAAGGTCAACAAGAAGATGTACCGCGCCGGGATGGCAGCCATCCTGTCGCAGCTGGCCCGCGACGGCCGTCTGGCCGTTGTTGAAGGCCTGAGCCTGGATGCACCCAAGACCAAGCTGCTTGCGTCGAAGTTCAAGGCCATGGGCCTGGGCACCGACCACAGCAATTCGGTCCTGGTCATCGCCGACACCATCGACGAGAACCTGGCGTTGGCATCGCGCAACCTGGCCAACGTCCTGGTTGTCGAGCCGCGTTATGCCGATCCGCTGTCACTGGTCTTCTTCAAGAAGGTTCTGGTGACCAAGGGTGCGATCGAACAGCTCAAGGAGATGTTTGCATGAGCGCGCCGCAGAAATTCGACGAGGGTCGTCTGGCCCGCGTGATCGTGGCCCCCATCGTGTCCGAAAAGGCCACGCGCGTGGGTGAAAAGACCAATCAGGTCCTGTTCAAGGTGCTGCGCGACGCCAGCAAGCCCGAAATCAAGGCGGCTGTCGAGCTGATGTTCAAGGTCGAGGTGGCGGGTGTCACCACGGTCAATCAGAAGGGCAAGACCAAGCGCTTCGGGCGGTCCATCGGCCGTCGTGACCACGTCAAGAAGGCGTACGTGTCGCTGAAGGCCGGGCAAGAGCTCAACTTCTCCGGGGAGGCCGCGTAATGGCCATCGTCAAAGTCAAACCGACCTCGCCTGGCCGCCGTGCCGTGGTGAAGGTGGTGCACAAGCACCTGCACAAGGGCGAGGGCTATGCCCCGCTGCTCGAGCCGCAGATGCAGAACGCCGGCCGCAACAACAACGGCCACATCACCATGCGCCACAAGGGTGGTGGTCACAAGCACCACTACCGCGTTGTCGATTTCCGTCGCAACAAGGACGGCATTCCGGCGAAGGTCGAGCGTATCGAGTACGACCCCAACCGTACCGCCCACATCGCGCTGCTGTGCTACGCCGATGGCGAGCGCCGCTACATCATCGCGCCCCGCGGTGTCGAGGCCGGCGCCACGTTGATGAGCGGCTCTGAGGCGCCCATCAAGGCTGGCAACGCCCTTCCCATCCGCAACATTCCGGTGGGCTCGACCATCCATTGCGTCGAGCTGCTGCCCGGCAAGGGTGCGCAGATTGCGCGCTCCGCGGGCTCCAGCGTGACGCTGATGGCCCGCGAAGGCACCTACGCGCAGATCCGTCTGCGCTCGGGTGAGGTTCGCAAGGTGCACATCGACTGCCGCGCCACCATCGGCGAGGTCTCCAACGAAGAGCACAACCTGCGCCAATACGGCAAGGCTGGCGCGATTCGTTGGAAGGGTATCCGCCCGACGGTTCGCGGTGTGGCTATGAACCCTGTCGACCACCCACACGGTGGTGGCGAAGGTCGTACCGGCGAAGGCCAACCCCAGGTGTCGCCGTGGAACACGCTCACCAAGGGTTACCGTACCCGCAACAACAAGCGCACGCAGACGTTCATCGTCTCGCGTCGCAAGAAGTAAGAGGAGCGCGCCATGACCCGTTCTCTCAAAAAGGGCCCGTTCGTTGACCACCACCTGCTCGTCAAGGTCGAGAAGGCGGCTGCCATCAAGGACAAGAAGCCCATCAAGACATGGTCGCGCCGCAGCACCGTGCTGCCCGACTTCATCGGCCTGACGATTGCCGTGCACAACGGCAAGCAGCATGTGCCGGTCTACGTGACGGACCAGATGGTCGGCCACAAACTGGGTGAATTTGCGATGACTCGCATGTTCAAAGGCCACCCGGCCGACAAGAAGGCCAAGAAGTAAGGGCGCCCACGATGGAAACCTCTGCAAGCGTCCGCGGCGTCCGCCTCTCAGTCGACAAGGGTCGTCTGGTGGCCGACATGATCCGCGGCAAAAAAGTCGAGCAAGCTCGAAACATCCTGCGCTTCACCCCGAAGAAGGCCGCCGGCATTGTCCTCAAAGCGCTGGACAGCGCCATCGCCAACGCCGAGCACAACGACGCGGCTGACATCGACGAACTGAAGGTGAAGACCATCTACGTCGAACAAGGCGCCACGTTGAAGCGGTTCTCTGCCCGTGCAAAGGGCCGCGGTAATCGCATCAGCAAGCCTACCTGTCACATTTATGTGACGGTTGGCAACTGAAGCGCGAAGGAAGACCATGGGACAAAAAATCCATCCGATCGGCTTCCGCCTCCCGGTTACCCGGGCCTGGAGCAGCCGCTGGTTTGCCAACAACCGCAACTTCAGCAAGATGCTGGCTGAAGATCTGGATGTTCGCGAATTCCTGAAGGCCAAGCTGAAGAGCGCGGCCGTTTCCCGCATCCTGATCGAGCGTCCTGCCAAGAACGCCCGCATCACGATCTACTCTGCCCGTCCGGGTGTGGTGATCGGCAAGAAGGGTGAGGACATCGAAAGCCTGAAGGCTGAACTCGGCCGTCGTCTGGGCGTGCCGGTGGCCGTCAACATCGAGGAAGTGCGCAAGCCCGAAATCGATGCACAGCTGATCGCTGACTCCATCACGCAGCAGCTCGAGAAGCGCATCATGTTCCGCCGCGCGATGAAACGCGCCATGCAGAACGCCATGCGCCTGGGTGCGCGCGGCATCAAGATCATGTCGTCGGGGCGCCTGAACGGCATCGAGATCGCCCGTTGCGAGTGGTACAAGGAAGGCAGCATCCCGCTGCACACCTTGAAGGCCGACATCGACTACGGCTTCTCGGAGGCCAAGACCACGTACGGCGTCATCGGCGTCAAGTGCTGGGTCTACCGCGGCGACTATTTGGGTCGTGGCGAAGCGCCGGGCACCAACAAGGCCGACGAGAACACTGAAGACCGCCGTCCTCGCCGTGGTCCTCGCCCTGGCGGGCCGGGTGGTGCACCTGGCGGCCGTGGCGGACGCCCTGGCGGTGACCGTGGCCCACGTGGCGACGCTGCCCCGCCGGCCGCTGGAGCCCCCGCTGACGCCGGCAAGACACCCGCTGTGAAGCGTGTGCGCCGCGCAGGCCCGCCCGCTGGCGGCCCTGCTGGCGGTGACGCCAAAGGAGAATAAACATGCTGCAACCCAATCGCCGCAAGTTCCGCAAGGAACAAAAGGGCCGCAACACCGGTGTGGCTACCCGTGGCGCCAACGTCTCGTTTGGCGAGTTTGGCCTGAAGGCTACCGAACGCGGCCGCATCACGGCGCGTCAGATCGAAGCCGCCCGTCGTGCCATCAGCCGGCACATCAAGCGCGGTGGACGGATCTTTATCCGCATCTTCCCGGACAAGCCGATCTCTCAGAAGCCAGCCGAAGTCCGCATGGGTAACGGCAAGGGCAACCCTGAGTACTACGTGGCTGAGATCGTGCCGGGCAAGGTGCTCTACGAGATCAACGGCGTCCCTGAACAACTGGCGCGCGAGGCCTTCACCTTGGCTGCCGCCAAACTGCCGCTGCGCTGCACCTTTGTCGCACGCCAGGTCGGCGCTTAAGGAGACCTCTGATGAAAGCCTCCGAACTGCGCGCCAAGGATGTGGCTGCGCTTGAGAAGGAAGTCACCGATCTGCTCAAGGCCCATTTCGGCCTGCGCATGCAGAAAGGGACGCAGCAGCTGAACAACACCTCACAGCTGGGCAAGACGCGGCGCGACATTGCACGCGCGCGCACTGTCCTGGCCGAGAAGAAAAAGGCCGCCAAATGAGCGACACCCAAGGCACCGCCCAAAGCAACACCCGTACCTTCATCGGTCGAGTGGTCAGTGACAAGCGCGCGAAGACCGTGACGGTCCTCGTCGAGCGGCGCACAGCCCACGAGCTCTACGGCAAGATCGTCGCCAAGAGCCGCAAGTACCACGCCCACGACGAAAAGGGTGAGTACAAGCAAGGCGACCTGGTGGAAATCAGCGAAACCCGCCCGGTCTCCAAGACCAAGGCGTGGGCGGTCACCCGCCTGGTCGAGAAGGCCAAGCTGGTCTGATCAGGGGCTTGGCGAGCAGCGGCCCGCCGCTCTGCCGAAACCAAACGCCGGGCGGGGCCATGTATCGCACGGGCAGCAGACGAACCGAGACGCCGATAACCTAGGCGGCTCGGTTTTTTCATTGGAGTGGAGCATGATCAAGATCGGTGACAAGTTGCCTGCGGGCAAGCTGCAGGAATTCGTGGAGGTGGAGGGCAACGGCTGTTCCATCGGCCCCAATGCCTTCGAGGTCGAACAGCTGGTGGCCGGCAAGACCATCGCCATCTTTGCGCTGCCGGGCGCCTACACGCCCACGTGTTCCGCCAAGCATGTGCCGGGTTATGTTGAGCACGCTGACGCACTGAAGGCGGCTGGTGCTGACGAAGTTTGGTGCATCTCGGTCAACGACGCCTTTGTGATGGGCGCCTGGGGCCGAGACCAGAAGACCGCCGGCAAGGTGCGCATGATGGCCGACGGCAGTGCTGACTTCACCAAGGCCTTGGGACTCACCCTCGACCTGACAGCGCGTGGCATGGGCCTGCGGTCCAACCGCTACTCGATGCTGGTCAAGGATGGCGTGGTCGCTACCCTGAACGTCGAGGGTCCGGGCAAGTTCGAGGTCAGCGACGCGCAGACCCTGTTGGGCCAGCTCAAGTCGCAAGCCTGATATCACAGGGGCAACCTGAGCCTGATGCCTGCGCAGAGGCTTCAGGTTGCCAGCAAAAAGACACTTGACGGGGCGCCAAACAACGCGCCATAATCGCAGGCTTTTCCGGCACTTGAGGGTTCCACCAGCGGGAACTTCACGGGGGCCGGTTCCGCCCAACCAGGGGCAGGGGTTCAGCAACGATAGGCCACCCAAGGGTGCCCGAGCTGAGCAACTGACACTGACGGGCCCAAGACTGAAGCGCTGACGAAGCCGCACGAGCGGCGCGTCAACGGTTCAAGTTGGGGAAACAGATCCATGATCCAAATGCAATCGCGGCTTGACGTCGCGGACAACACGGGCGCGAAGTCCGTCATGTGTATCAAGGTGCTCGGTGGCAGCAAGCGTCGCTACGCCGGTATTGGCGATGTGATCAAGGTGTCCATCAAGGAAGCCGCGCCGCGTGGCCGCGTCAAGAAGGGCGAGGTCTACAACGCTGTCGTGGTTCGCACGGCCAAGGGTGTGCGTCGTCAGGATGGCTCGCTGGTCAAGTTTGACGGCAACGCAGCCGTCTTGCTGAATGCCAAGCTCGAGCCTATCGGCACCCGCATCTTCGGGCCGGTCACGCGTGAACTGCGCTCCGAGCGCTTCATGAAGATCGTGTCACTGGCGCCTGAAGTGCTCTGACCGAGCTGCTGCGGAGAAACTCAAGATGAACAAACTGCGCACCGGCGACCAAGTCATCGTGCTGGCTGGCCGCGACAAGGGCAAGAAAGGCACCATCGCGCGCCGCGTGGACGACGACATGATCGTTGTCGATGGCGTCAACATGGTCAAGAAGCACGTCAAGCCCAACCCCATGAAGGGTACGACGGGTGGTGTGGTTGACAAGACCATGCCCATCCACCAGTCGAATGTCGCGATCTACAACCCTGCCACCGGCAAGGCTGATCGCGTGGGTATCAAGCTGCTGGCCGAGAACAAGAAGGTCCGCGTCTACAAGTCCAGCGGCGAAGAGATCAAGGGCGCCAAGGCCTGATCTGGCGTCTCAGAGGAAACAACATGGTCGCAAAAAGCGAAACCACCGGCAACGCTGCATTGCAGTCGCGTCTGCAGGAGCACTACCGCAACGCAGTTGTGCCCGAACTCATGAAGAAGTTCGGTTACAAGACGGTGATGCAGGTGCCGCGTCTGCAGAAGATCACCCTGAACATGGGCGTCAGCGAGGCGGTGTCGGACAAAAAGGTCATGGACAACGCCGTTGGCGACCTGACCAAGATCTCCGGCCAGAAGCCGGTGGTCACCAAGTCCAAGAAGGCCATCGCCGGCTTCAAGATCCGCGATGGTGTTCCCATCGGCACCATGGTGACGCTGCGTGGTGTGCGGATGTATGAATTCCTCGACCGCTTTGTCACGATTGCCTTGCCGCGTGTTCGTGACTTCCGTGGTGTGTCTGGCCGTTCCTTTGATGGCCGTGGCAACTACAACATCGGCGTCAAAGAACAGCACATCTTCCCGGAGATCGACTACGACAAGATCGATGCCACCCGGGGCATGAACATCAGCATCACGACAAGCGCGAAGACCGACGACGAGTGCAAGGCACTGCTCGCCGCCTTCAAGTTTCCGTTCAAGAACTAACGGGCGAAACGCATGGCCAAAGTCTCACTCAAGCAGCGTGAAGAAAAGCGCGAAAAGCTTGTCGCAAAGTTTGCGAAGAAGTACGCTGAACTGAAGGCGGTCATTGATGACGCCAAGCGCAGTGAAGAAGAGCGTTACGCCGCCCGTCTGGAATTGCAGCGGCTGCCTCGCAACGCCAACCCCACCCGCCTGCGCAACCGCTGCGGGCTGACGGGGCGTCCGCGCGGCACCTTCCGCAAGTTTGGCCTGGCCCGAAGCAAGATCCGTGACCTGGCGTTCAAGGGCGACATCCCTGGTGTCGTCAAGGCGAGCTGGTAAGCGCGCGGCCTCGGTACAGCAGGAGAGAATTCCATGAGCATGAGTGATCCCATCGCCGACATGCTGACCCGCATCCGCAACGCGCAGATGGTGGAGAAGCAAGTCGTGACGATGCCCTCGTCAAAGTTGAAAGTGGCCATCGCCCAGGTCCTGAAGGACGAGGGTTATATCGATGGTTATGCCATTCGCAACGAGTCTGGCAAGTCCGAACTCGAGATCGGCCTGAAGTATTACGCTGGCCGCCCGGTGATCGAGCGCATCGAGCGCGTCAGTCGCCCGGGCCTGCGTGTCTACAAGGGTCGCGACGCAATTCCTCAGGTCATGAATGGCCTCGGTGTGGCAATCGTGACCACGCCCAAGGGCGTGATGACCGATCGCAAGGCGCGCGCTACCGGTGTCGGTGGCGAGGTCCTGTGCTACGTGGCCTGATTGAGGAGCAAGAACCATGTCCCGCGTCGGAAAGATGCCGATTGCCGTCCCCAAGGGTGTGGACGTGCAGATCACGGCTGACCAGATCGCCGTCAAGGGTGCCAGCGGCTCGCTGTCGCGCCCTTTGAACGCCCTCGTGAACGTCAAGAATGAAGACGGAACCATCCGTTTCGAACCCGCCAACGACAGCGCTGAAGCCAACGCGATGAGCGGCACGCTGCGCGCACTGGTGGCCAACATGGTCCAAGGTGTGGGCAAGGGCTTCGAGAAGAAGCTCAACCTCGTGGGCGTGGGTTTCCGTGCCCAAGCCCAGGGTACCAAACTGAATCTGCAGGTCGGCTTTTCTCACCCGGTGGTCAAGGAGATGCCGGTCGGTGTGAAGGTCGAATGCCCGACACAAACAGAAATCCTGATCAAGGGTGCTGACCGCCAGGCGGTGGGCCAGGTGGCTGCCGAAGTGCGCG
>JAJTDE010000333.1 GCA_021298085.1 Rubrivivax sp. | reverse complement strand
GCCTCGTCGACCTCGCCGGCGACGGACTTCGACGTTCCTGCGATGGCGGAACCAGCCTCGTCCTTTGACGACACTGACACGACCCACATGCTGGAACCCGCCTTCAACATCGACGGCACGCCCATGCTGGGGTCCTTCGACATTCATGGCAACCCATACGGGGTGACCGAGCCGATCTCTGACGGCTCACTGTCACACATGGGCATGTCTGATGACTTTGGCGGCGCCTTCGACAGCAGCAGCCACGCCACATCCTTGGGCAGCAACGACTTCGGGGGAGCGAGCGGATTCGATTGCACCGGCTCGGGCTGGAATTGACCGACACCACCCGCCCGCATTGAGCCCCACCCAATGCTCTCCACCCCCCTTCGGCCCGCGGTCAGCACGCCGCCTTGACAGGATCATTCATGCACTCGACCCTCTTGCCCACCCTGTACACCCAACTCTTCCGATTCCTCTTCTGCGTGGTTGCGATGACTTCGCTGGCCGCCTGTGGTGGAGGCGGTGACGAAGCATCCGACACGGCAGCCGCCACAGGTTGCCCGCGCACGCAGCAGTCGGACATCTGGATCAACAACCGGCTGGGCTGCCTGGCCGTCGGCCAGCGCCTGATCGACCTGTCTTCCAGCGCCACGGGCACACCCAGCGACCGTGCCTTCGTCATCCGGCAGCTGACGCTCGACGCTGGCTTCAACAACGTGCTGCCTGGCGGCAGGGCCCGGTACTTCCGCCACTTCATCTGCGTGCGCAATGTGCCGGCCAACCTGGCGCCCATGAACCTGGCCACGGACTTGGCCGTGGCGATCGGCACCAGCAACTTCAGCACCACAAAGCCGCCGCAGGTCAGCGCCGTGTCGCTGACCGTGGAAGGCGGCAACCAGGCTGGCTCGGTGTCGATGCCCTGCGACCCTGCACTCCATCCGGTGATCGTCGACTTCGATACACGCCTCATCCAAAGCCTCAATCCAGGCGCACTTACAGCCCTGCAGATCTACGACCTGTAGCGCGCCAAGGCGGCAGGTGGGGGGCCACGTGTCCGGGCTATGCTGCGACCTAATCAGAGAAGTCAGGGAGTTAGGGTTGAGTCAAGGAAGTCCAGGCGGCTCGCCGGGTGCTGGCCGTCAGCAAGGTACACCTCCGGGTCCGCCGCCCTTTGAAGTCCGACCGGGCGACCAGCTGCTTAAGCACTCGCCAGCGTGGCTGGCCCGGGAGAACAAGCTCTTCCTCGACACATCGTGCGTGCTCGCACCTACAGCCCGCGCCGCCCTGATCGGTTCGCTTCTCCCCGAGATGGAGACCAGCCGATCCGTGGCACTCGTGTCGGTGCGCACGGCCAACTTCCTGCGACATGAGGTTGCAGCTGGAAGCCCCGAGGCTCGGCGACGGGCTGTTGAAGCCCTGGAGATCCTGGGGACGATGGAGTCCAAGGGCCGGTTGCTGACGGGAGACGACCCGCACCCGATCAGCGGCGACCCGCATGACACCGCTGTGCTCTACCCGGAGCTGTTCATCGGGTTCCAGCACAAGAAGCCCCTGTGCTTGATCACGTCGAATGAGCCGCTTGCCCTGCAGGTGGTGCGCAACGGCCGGCTCGGTGCGCTCGACAACAAGGAGGGGCGCAGCACCGTCAAGGGCGTGAACGTTGCGTTCATCGAGAACGGCCAGTTCTGCAACTGGGTGCCGCGCCTGCTGGCGACCCCCACGGCGCCCTACATGCCACGACCTCGTCGCCACGTCGACGAGAACGAGTTGGCCGCGGGCTTCAAGGTGGTGGCCGACACCAGCGCCTTGATGGAGGGCGACGACCGCACCGGGGAACTGCTCGGCGCCCCCTTCTTCATCGAGCGCCTGTTGCCAGCCATGCAGGCCCGCGGCAACCGGCTCATCGTGCCTGAACGCGTGATGCGCGAACTGGACAACCACAGCCGCTCAGCCCTGGAGCGCCCGCGGCTGCAAAGCCGGGCCGGGCGCGAAGCGCTGCAGGCCTTCGAATCGGCCGGCCTTCTCATCCGTGGCGAAGACCAGAACGAAGTGCTGGGCACGGGCGACCGGTTTGCTGATGCCGTGTTCCTGCTGCTGGCCGTCCGCTTTCAGCGCGACTTCCCCATTTGCTTCATCACGCAGGACCGCAAGCTCGCCATGGGGCTGCTGGCCAACCGGACAGCTGGCAACGAAGGGCGCTTCTTCGTGGCCTACGTTGCGCGCCATGGTGGCCGGCTGGCCCATTGGGAAAACCGGCTTGCGGACATGGCGGCCAAGGCACAGATGCAGGAGGCATCGGGCCAAGGGGCCCCGCGTGACCACTCCCACCAACAACCGGCCTCCACTCGCCGCCAGCCTGCGCAGGCACCAACCAGGCCGTTCATGCTCAGCGCGACGGTGGCACGCCTGGACAACCAGCCCATGCCGCTGACCGACCACCCGCAGGTCGGCGCCACCGTCCAGGGGCGCAAGACAGGCCCCGTGCGCCTCATCGAGGAGCTCGCTTCCGGCGGAGAGGGCACCATCTACCGCACGCAGTTCGAGGACCAAGTCTGCAAGATCTACCACGCTGGGTGCCTGACGGCATCGCGGCGCGCCAAGCTGGAGTTGATGG
>JAJTDE010000162.1 GCA_021298085.1 Rubrivivax sp. | reverse complement strand
CCCGAGTGCCCTGACATACTCGCGCCGCATGCGGGCTTCTCCGGGCCGGTGGTCTCCCTGCGCGAGCGCTGTGCCGGAGACGGCTGGGTGACAGTGTCACGTTTGTCATGGCTGGGTGAACGTGTGCGGGTGGCCGTGGCGTGCGACGGGCATCGCACACAGACCCTGCTCAGGGCATACCTGAACGGCAGCGGGCGTTCGTGTTTCGAAACCGCCGACACCGATGACGCGCAGTGCCTCATTGCCGACTACGACCATCCCGCGGCTCGGCATGAACTGCAGCGCTTCCGCGCCCGCTACCAGCGCCCGGCCATCGTGCTGGCCCAGCGCAATCCTTCGCTGCCGGGCACGGTGTGGGTGCCCAAGCCGGTTGACCTGGACGCACTGGACCTCGCTGCGCACCGTGTGCGTACGCTGCTGCAGGCCGCCGTGGTGGAGCCGTCTTCCAGGGCTTTTGCCTCGGGCGCGGCAGGCGCCGGGGAACGCTCGTCCTTGACCCTGGTGTCGCGGCCGCCCGGGCCGGTGCGGGAGCGGGCCGGGCCCTACCGCATGGGTGTGACGTCCGACTGGACCGCCAAGATTGGCTGGATGGCGTTGGGGGTGCTGGCGATCACGGCGTTTGCGGCAGCCCTGGGCTGGCGACCGGCGGTGGATGGCTGGCGGGCGCCAACCCGTTCGCTTCAGGCGGCAGACTCCGTCGCCACCGCCGGGCCTCAGGCCCTGCGCAGGGCGGTTTCCGCGGCCCTTCAGGAACCCTACCGGCTGCAGGTCGCCGAACGCGAGCGCCTGAACGGGCTGCTGGAAGAAACCCAGTGGGCGCCGGCATTCACGCGCAACGGCCCGGATTGGCTGGCGCTGGGCATGAGCCCTGACGGGCTGTTGGTGTCAGCCCATGCACTGCCCGCGGCGCTGATGGCGCAGGGTGCGCCCTTGCCGGTTCGCGTGGAGCGCGAACAGGCTCTGAAGGCTGCCGTGGCGGCGGCCTTGGCACCCTGACATCACCATCCGGCGCACCATCGGCCGGGTGCTGCGGGCTGTTCGCCCGCGGTGGCCTGTGTGGGCTTGCATGCGTCGCGGCGCAGGTGTATGGTTGCATTGCCTGCCGAATGGCAGGTCCTTGAAAAGGTGCAGTCTCTGTGCCTCGGGCGCCTGGGACACACTCTCCCAAGCCCCACTGGTGGCGTCAGCCACCCGCCCCTTCGTGCTTTCTGGCCGAAGGGGTTTGTCGTTTCTGAGGGGGCGACTTGCGTTGGTCGGGCCCCTGGCCTGTCAGGCAGCCAGGGTTTCCGCCTGGTGGTCGGCCTTGATCATCTCGGCCGCCTTCTCGGCAATCATGATGGTCGGCGCGTTGGTGTTGCCGCTGACGATGTCGGGCATGATCGACGCGTCAACCACACGCAGACCGTCGACACCCCGCACCCGCAGGCGCGCGTCGACCACGTCGCGTGGCCCGGGGCCCATGCGACAACTGCCCACCGGGTGGTAGATGGTGTCGGCGTGCTGGCGGATGAAGCGGGCGATCTGCTCATCATCCTGCGCGTTGGCCGAGGCCGGCAGTTCGTGGCCACCCAGGCGCGCCAGCGCCGGCTGCGACAGGATATGCCGCATGGCCTTGAAGCCACGCACCAGGCGAGGGAGGTCGTCGTCGTCGCTCAGGAAGGCAGGGTCAATGGCCGGCGCGGCCAGCGGGTCGGCGCTGGCCAGGCGCAGCTGGCCCCGGCTCTTGGGGCGCAGCAGGCACACATGGCAGGAATAGCCGTGGCCCAGCACCACCTGGCGGCCATGATCGAGCAGCTTGCCCACCACAAAATGCAGCTGCAGATCAGGCACGGCTTCTTCAGGCTGGCTGCGGATGAAGCCGCCGGCCTCGGCAAAGTTGGTGGTCAGCATGCCGCTGCGCGAACGCCGCCATTCGCGCACGCCCTGCCAGGCGCGCCGCATGCCGGCCAGGCTGATGCCAAAGAAGTCGGTCTGTTCGGGGGCGTCCACCACCTGGACGACGTCGATGTGGTCGTGCAGCTTCTGGCCCACTCCCGGGCTGTCGGCCACCACCGGGATGCCCATCGATTGCAGATGCTCACCCGGGCCAACGCCTGACAACATGAGCAGCTGGGGCGACTGCAGCGCGCCGGCGCAGAGCAGCACCTCGCGCCTCGCGTTGAACACCTGCGCCTGGCCACCCACCAGGGCCTCGACAGCCACCGCGCGCTGCCCCTCGAAGCGCACCCGGGTGGCTTGCGCACCCGTCACCACCTCCAGGTTGGGGCGCCCCCGGTTCGGCTGCAGGTAGGCCTTGGCCGCACTGAAGCGTTCGCCCTGGTGATGGGTGACCTGGTAGGCGCCCACCCCTTCGAGCTGTGCGCCGTTGAAATCGGGGTTGGCGGGCCAGCCGGCCTGCACCCCGGCGTCGACAAAGGCCTGCGTGTGGCGGTTGGGGCTTCGCAGGTCCATCACGTGCAGCGGGCCTGCATCGCCATGAAAGGCATCGGCGCCACGCTGGTTGTGTTCGGCGCGCTTGAAGTACGGCAGGACGTCGTCGTAAGACCAGCCGGGGTTGCCGGCGGCGGCCCAGGCGTCGTAATCGCTGCGGTGGCCGCGGGCGTAGATCATCGCGTTGATCGAGCTGGAGCCACCCAGCGTCTTGCCACGCGGCTGGTAGCCGCGCCGTCCGTTCAGCCCGGGCTGGGGCACGGTCTCGAAGGCCCAGTTCAGGCGTCGGTAGCCCGGAAACATCGGGTTGGCCAGCAAGGCCAGGCCGGCTGGACAGTGGATCAACACGTTATTGTCCGGCGGGCCTGCTTCCAGCAGCAGCACATTCACTGCCGGGTCCTCGCTGAGCCTGGCGGCCAGCACACACCCCGCGGAGCCACCACCCACGATCACGTAGTCATGCATGCTGATGTGGCGCCGTGCCAGGGCAGGGCGCTTGCCGAGAGAGCCATGGAACCCGCATGGTAGGTGCCCGCCCGGCGCGCCGGCAGCAGGACAAGCGCGCATTGACTACACTGCGCGCCCCATCCCTATCACGCCTGTGTATCGGCCGCTTGTGCAGTGCAGCCGACCCTCAGAGCGCATCCCCATGCTGGGTTTCATCGAACGCCTCGTCGACCCGTACCCGAACTCCCCCATTCCTACGCCCCCGAAGGGCCTGTTTCCCTTCCTGTGGGCCTGCAGTGCCGGCACCCGCGGCTATATCGCCATGATGACCGTGCTGACCGCACTGGTGGGTGCGTTTGAAGGCGCGCTGTTTGCCATGATGGGCTGGGTGGTGGATTGGCTGGCCGAGGTGCCGCCGGCGCAGTTGCTGACGCAGCGCGGCCCGGCGCTGTGGGCGCTGGGTGCCGTGCTGGTGGCCAGCATCGGCCTGGCCTGGGCGCAGTCGGCCATCAAGCACCAGGCCTTGTCGGGCAACTTTCCGATGCGGCTGCGCTGGAACTTCCACCGGCTGATGCTCAGCCAGAGCATGGCCTTCTACCAGGACGAGTTTGCCGGCCGCATCGCCACCAAGGTGATGCAGAGCGCGCTGGCGGTGCGCGACACCTGGTTTGTGCTGGCCGAGATGCTGGTCTATGTGCTGATTTACTTTGTCACGCTGACGATCGTGCTGGGTGGGTTTGATGTCCGCATGATGGGCCCCTTCCTGCTGTGGCTGGGTCTGTATGCGCTGGCCTGCTGGTACTTCGTGCCGCGGCTGGGCCGTGTGGCGCAGGTGCAGGCCGATGCCCGTTCGCTGATGACCGGTCGCATCACCGACGCCTACACCAACATTGCCACCGTCAAGCTGTTTTCACATTCGCAGCGCGAGGCCAGCTACGCCCGCAGCGCGATGAGCGAGTTTCTGCAGAGCGTCTACCGCCAGATGCGCCTGGTCACCGGTTTCGAGACGGTCAATCAGGCCTTGTCGGTGGTGCTGATCGGCGGCACCGTGGGCCTGAGCCTGTGGCTGTGGATGCGCGGTGAACTGGGGGTGGGCGCCATCGCCGCCGCCACCGCCATGGCGCTGCGGCTCAACGGCATCTCGCACTGGGTGATGTGGGAAATGGCCTCGCTGTTTGAGCACATTGGCACGGTGCAGGACGGCATTGCCACCTTGTCGCGCGCGCCCACCGTGCTGGACAAGCCGGGCGCACCGCCGCTGGAGGTCCGGCACGGCGAGGTGCGCATCGAGGGGCTCACCTTTTCCTATGGCGGCACCGAGCCGGTCATCCAGGGCCTGAACCTGGTGATCAAGCCCGGCGAGAAGATCGGCCTGGTCGGACGCTCTGGCGCCGGCAAGAGCACGGTGGTCAACCTGCTGCTGCGCTTCTACGACATCGAGAAGGGCCGCATCCTGATCGACGGGCAGGACATCTCGCAGGTGCAGCAGAACAGCCTGCGTGCGCAGATTGGCATGGTCACGCAGGACACCTCGCTGCTGCACCGCAGCGTGCGCGACAACATCGTCTACGGGCGGCCTGACGCCACCGAAGAAAAGATGCGCCACGCCGCCGAACGCGCCGAGGCCGACGGCTTCATCCATGCCCTGGTGGACCCGAAAGGCCGCCAGGGTTATGACGCCCATGTGGGTGAACGGGGCGTGAAGCTGTCAGGCGGGCAGCGGCAGCGGGTGGCCATTGCACGCGTGATGCTGAAGGACGCGCCCATCCTGCTGCTGGACGAAGCCACCAGTGCACTCGATTCCGAGGTGGAAGCGGCCATCCAGCAGAGCCTTTACCGCCTGATGGAGGGCAAGACCGTGGTGGCGATTGCCCACCGGCTGAGCACCATCGCCGCGATGGACCGCCTGCTGGTGATGGACAAGGGCCGCGTGGTGGAGGAGGGCTCCCACGCCGAATTGCTGGCGGCCGGCGGCCTGTACGCCCGGCTCTGGGCGCACCAGAGCGGCGGGTTCCTGGGTGAAGAGGCCGATGAGGCCGACCCAGCCGCCCAGGCCCCGGCAGGGCAGGGGGGCGGCGCACCGGGCGCACCGGCCGCACCGGGCGCACCGGGCGCGCCGAACTGACCCCACTTCACAGGCTTTGGCCCCACGCCCCCAGGGGCCAAGCCCAGGCGCCTAGGTGCCCAAGGACAATACCGCCCGTGTCAAGCACCACCCTTACCCCGCCTGCCCGCCCCGCCGTCAAACCGCTGACCAGCTGGAAGCCCTTCTGGGCCAAGCGCTTCGGGCCCGCACCCTTCCTGCCCATGAGCCGCGCCGAGATGGAGCGCCTGGGCTGGGACAGCTGCGACATCATCATCGTCACCGGCGATGCCTATGTGGATCACCCCAGCTTCGGCATGGCGGTGATCGGTCGCACGCTCGAGGCCCAGGGCTTTCGGGTGGGCATCCTGGCCCAGCCCGATTGGCAAAATCTGGCTGCCTTCCAGGCCCTGGGCAAACCGAACCTGTTTTTTGGCGTCGCCGCCGGCAACATGGATTCGATGATCAACCACTACACGGCCGACCGGAAGATCCGCAGCGACGACGCCTACACGCCCGGTGGTGAGGCCGGCAAGCGGCCCGACCGCGCCACCCTCGTCTACACCCAGCGCTGCCAGGAAGCCTACAAGGATGTGCCGGTCATCATCGGCGGCATCGAGGCCAGCCTGCGCCGCATCGCCCACTACGACTACTGGCAGGACAAGGTGCGCCGTTCGGTGCTGGTGGACAGCAAGGCTGACCTTCTGCTCTACGGCAATGCCGAACGCGCCATCATCGAGATTGCGCACCGCCTGGCCCGCCGCGAACCGGTGGAGACACTCACCGACATCCGCGGCACGGCCTTCATGGTCAAGCGCGGGCATGAACCGCAGGGCTACTTCGAACTCGATTCCACCGACGTCGACCGCCCGGGCCGCGTCGACGAGCACATCAACCCCTACCTGACCACCTCAGAGGCGGCTGCCGAGCAGGGGCAGAGCTGCGCCAAGGACGACGCCGCTGCTGCGCCCGCGGGGGCCACGTCAGCCGGCGTACCCGCGGTACCGGCGGTCGCCACGGTGGCCATGCCCGTCAGCCGCAAGACCGGGGCGCTGCAGCTGCCCGAGCGCAGCAAGACGGTGATCCGCCTGCCGGCCTACGAGGCCGTGAAGAGCGACCCGGTGCTCTACGCCCATGCCAACCGCGTGCTGCACCTGGAAACCAACCCCGGCAATGCCCGTGCCCTGGTGCAGCGGCACGGCGAACGCGACCTGTGGGTGACACCGCCACCCATCCCGTTGAGCACCCCGGAAATGGACACGGTGTTCGACCTGCCCTACGCCCGAAGCCCGCACCCGGCCTATGCCGACGCCACGGGTGGCCACGACGGCCCGACGAAGATCCCGGCCTGGGAGATGATCCGCTTCAGCGTGAACATCATGCGCGGCTGCTTTGGTGGCTGCACCTTCTGCTCGATCACCGAGCACGAGGGCCGCATCATCCAGAGCCGCAGCGAAGACTCCATCATTCGCGAGATCGAGGACATCCGCGACAAGGTGCCCGGCTTCACCGGCGTCATCAGCGACCTGGGCGGCCCCACGGCCAACATGTGGCGCATCGGCTGCAAGAGCACCGCCATCGAGGCCGCCTGCCGCAAGCCCAGCTGCGTCTACCCCGGCATCTGCCCCAACCTCAACACCGACCACGGCCCGCTGATCAAGCTCTACCGCCGCGCGCGGCAGCTCAAGGGTGTGAAGAAGATCCTGATTGGCTCCGGCCTGCGCTATGACCTGGCCGTGCAGTCGCCCGAGTATGTGAAGGAGCTGGTAACCCATCATGTCGGTGGTTATCTCAAGATTGCCCCCGAGCACACCGAAGGCGGGCCGCTGTCGAAGATGATGAAGCCCGGCATCGGCACCTACGAACGTTTCAAGCAGATGTTCGAGCAGGCCTCGGCGGCCGCCGGCAAGAAGCAGTACCTCATCCCGTACTTCATCGCCGCGCACCCCGGCACCAGCGACGAAGACATGATGAACTTGGCGCTGTGGCTCAAGCGCAATGGCTTCAAGGCCGACCAGGTCCAGACCTTCTACCCCAGCCCCATGGCCACCGCCACGGCCATGTACCACAGCAACCTCAACCCGCTCAAAGGCATCAGCCGCGACAGCCGCAGGGCCGAGCGCGTGGACATCGTTCGCGGCGAGCGCCGCCGCCGCCTGCACAAGGCCTTCCTGCGCTGGCACGACCCGAACAACTGGCCCCTGCTGCGCGAGGCGCTCAAGGCCATGGGCCGGGCCGACCTCATCGGCAATGGCAAGCACCAGCTGATTCCCAGCCGCCAGCCGGTGACCGACGGCAGCTACGCCAGCCCACGGCGTGCCAATTCGACACCTGCGCCCAAGGCACCGGGCGCACCGGCCGTGCGCCGCGGCACGCTGCTGACGCAGCACACCGGGCTGCCGCCGCGCGAAGGTACCGCGGCGCGCCCGGCCGGCCCGCGCCGGGCCCGGCCCAAACCCTGATAGGGTGTAGGGTCAACGCCACGGGCCCCTTCAGCGTTGAGCCTCTGCCGGTTGGCATCAACCGGTGGGAGTACCAGTGCGCCCAGGTCCTGGCGCGCGCTCGGCACCACCCGCACTCACCGACAACTCACCAGGAGTCAACCCATGTTCAAGAAGATTTTGGCGGCCTTGATGGCCTTCGTGGCCTTTTCCGTCTTTGCGTCGGTCGACGTCAACAAGGCCAATGCGGCCGCGCTGGACGGTGTCAACGGCATCGGCCCTGGCATTGCCGGCAAGATCCTGGAGGCCCGCAAGAAGGGCCGCTTCAAGGATTGGGACGACCTGATCGCCCGCGTCCAGGGTATTGGCGAAGCCAAGGCCGCGTCGCTGAGCGAGGCCGGCCTGACGGTCAATGGCCAGCCCTTCAAGGGCGTGGCCGCTGCGCCGGCCAAGAAGGACGACAAGAAGGACGAGAAGAAGGACGAGAAGAAGGACGACAAGAAAGACGTCAGCAAGGATGCCAAGAAGGACAGCAAGGCTGAGCCCAAGGCCGCGCCCAAGGCCGAGGTGAAGCCCGAGGCCAAGGCAGCCAAGCCCGACGAGAAGAAGAGTCCTCAGAAGTGACGAAGGCATCGCCTGGAGCACCAACTGGGTGTTTTCAGGCTGCCTTTTCCTTCGCTCTCTGGCAGACGTCATTGCCGAAGATATGGGTTGGCCGGCGTGTCATGGTGCGGCACAGATCGCACACCACCCGCTCATCAACCCTCTCGATGAAAGAGTGCAATGACTTTGTCGCATTGGACGCTGTCCCGCAAGCTGATCGCAGCCTTTGGTGCGGTCTCCGCCATCGTGGTGCTGCAGGCGGTGTTTGTCTGGGCCAGCATCCGGTCCATTGATGACCAGCTGGTCTCCACCAATGCCAAGCTGATTCCCCAGGCGCAGCGCATCGCCGACCTGGAAATGAACATCATCCGGGCGTCGTTGGAAACGCGCCATGCCATGCTGATGCGCACGCCTGAAAAGCGTGACGAGGCCATTGC
>JAJTDE010000332.1 GCA_021298085.1 Rubrivivax sp. | reverse complement strand
GGCCATTTCGGCTGGCGTCAATAATGGATCTCGAGATACTCAAGGCTTCGGTGACAACGCCGCCGCCAGAATCGAGATCGATAGTTCTCTGGCCAGCGAACGATTCTGGAAAGCATCGGCGAAAAGCATCTCTGAAGCGATCAAACTCGCCTTGGTCAATACCGCCTCGAAATATGAGACTGCGCGCGCCAGCTGAGGTTTCCCGGCAGCCCCATTGGCCAGCGTGCGTAGTGCCACTCATGACGAAGCAGCACAGCAAGGCCGCCAACGGAAGCAGCGTGCGCAGTGCCATGGTCAGGCAGCGTCTCGAACGTCTACCCGTGCTAGCTGCCCAGAGGCGTTCGGGCACCAAGTCTCAAATTGGCGGGCTTGACCAGCCGGTGTGCGCACCAGCACCGAATAGGTCTGGCACTGACCTTGCCCTGTTGGTGAGGCGGCGACGGTGGTTGTGCCAGGAGTCGCTGGTTGCGGCTGCTGCACCTGAATTACCGTGGTGCCGCCATTGCCCAAATCAACTTGAACGGGCTTGTTCAGGCTGGCTTGGTACGCTGCGCGCGCGCGCTCGAGCTCTGCGTCGCGGGCGTTGCGTTGTTGGGCTGTCGCAGCGGGCATGGTCTGAGCGCGCTGGCTGGCCATGGCAAATTGCTGTTGCTCGAGCGCACGGCGGCGTACTTCGGCTTGCATGGCCTCTTCGTGCTTGGCCTGCTGGCGTTCGTCCATCAAGCGGCCGATAGCAGTGGCCGCCACGCCTACCACGCAACCGCCCAAGGCAGCCTTGGCCAAGTCTGCGTTTCGTTCTTGTGTTGTGCCGCCTTTGCCGGCAGCCTTCTGGATGACTGTGCCGATCAACGCGCCAACGAGCGCGCCCGTCAGGCAGCTGCTGATGTACTGCTGGGCTGAACTGGTGGGCCCGGCCTGAGGAGAAGTCTTGCAAGCCACCAACGACACCGTAGCGGCCAACGCGGCGCAGCTGACCCGGGTTGCGCGAAAGAAGGTAGAAGCGGACTGGAGAGTTTTCATGGTTGACAAAGGTTTTGGCTGAGTGGTGAAGGGTCTGAGACAGCAGGCGGCCTCTCGGCTTGTGCAATCCGGTTGTCCAATGCCGCGAGCAAGGCTGGTGCTGCTGCCTTGCCGGCCTGCAGCTGCGCCGCGCGCGCCAGCTTTTCAGCACACGCCTGGCGCGCGCGTTGCGGAAAGTGCTTGGCGGCTTCGATGTCTTTGCCCCAGGCCTCTCGTGCTGCGGAAGCCATGCGGGCCACTTCGTCACGGCAAGCCGCGTGGGCTCTGCGCACTACCCGTATGCCGTCGGAGTGCTCAAGAAAGGTCTTTCCCTTGGTGGCTGCATCGACAACCAAACTTGCATCTTGCGGAGATAGCCGGATTCGCAGGCTGCCGAAGGCCTCGGAATGGGCTTGTGCGGAGGAGCGCGCGCGCCAATCGGCTGTCACGCCGGCGTCGTCAAACAAGCGGCCCAGATCAACCTTTGAGCCGATGTCAATCGACCATCGCCATGCGCACAAAGCGCCAGATATGGACGCAACGTTACTCTCTTCAACCGCTGCAGCGGGCCGGGCGGGTGCGGGTGGCTCTGCTGGGAGCGGGCACTGTGCCGCCGTGGACCCTAGCGGCAGGCCTGTTTCGACCTGGATGCGCGCAAGCTCGGCATCTGCCGAACGCATCTGACCATCTACGGCTGACCTCTCCTGGCGCAAGCTCGCCAACTCAGTTGCGCGCGAAAGCTCAAGCTCCCATGCGGGGTGCTGAAATCCTCCGCCGTTATCGATGTGGCTGGGGCGGCGCACCGGAATCAACATGTTTCGCATGTCGACCAGGCCCAAGCAGCGATTGGGCTTGGCATCGATGCCCGACAGTGGCATTTGAAACATCCACCCACCTATGCGTGCGTCGTAGGCAGCGCGCGCAATCTCTCGCCGTGCTTGGAGGTCAAAGAGGCGGACGATTTGTGGCGCTGGCGCAGCGGCCGGCGGATATCTCGGATCGGCGTAACGCCTATCCCACTGGGCTGCTTGCGCGGGCTGAGAACCCGCCGAGCCGCGCCACACGAGTGAAAACGGTGTGCCAGTCAATTCATTGGCGAATGCGGCACAGGTCAGTGTCGAAATCACGCAGAAGGCGGCGGTCCGATTCACGGCTTCAAGTCCTCATTGAGCAAAGTCACGACGCGGCGCGCGCGCTCCAGCTGCTCGGCGCTGCATGTATGGCGGGGAAACGCCGTTGCAGGTTGCACGCCCGCCAACCTGCGCACGCACTGATGGGCTTGCATCTGCAAGGCCAGTCCCCTGGCGAATGAGCGCAATTCGGGAGTTGGATTGGTGTAGTTGACGATCTCGAACTCATAGTCCTTGAACCAGCGCTCCGCCACAGACTCGAGGACGCTGACAGCTTCAGCCAGCCTTTCCAGGGGCATGATCTTTCGCTGGTGAGAGATCCAGTGCCCTGCCACAGCGCCCAGAAACCTCGCCTGCTCGGCATCTTGAGACTCTCTGATCTGCCCTTGCTCTTGGCCATTGAGCGCTGCCACTCTTAGCAGCCATGCAACTCCTACCTGCTGCAACAGTTGCGAACGAATCACGTCAAGGGTGCCTTCTTG
>JAJTDE010000006.1 GCA_021298085.1 Rubrivivax sp. | reverse complement strand
CGACCATCACGCTGGCCCAGGTGGTGGCGCGCTCGAGCAACGCCGGCACCGCCCGCCTGGCGATGAAGATGGACAAGCACGAGATGCACACGATGCTGGCCAGCCTGGGTTTTGGCCGTCGCCCGGAGATCGAGTTTCCCGGCGCCATCAGCGGCAAGCTGCGCAAGGCCGACAGCTGGATGCCCATCGACCAGGCCACCATGAGCTATGGCTATGGCCTTTCAACGTCGCTGCTGCAGCTGGCGCGCGCCTACACGGTGTTTGCGCGGGACGGGCAGCTGTCGGAGCTGAGCATCCGCAAGCAGGCGCAGCCCCTGCCGTCCAGCCCCGTGTTCACGCCGGACGTGGCGCGCAGCATGCGCCAGATGCTGGGCGGCGTCACCCAGGAAGGTGGCACGGCCCGAAAGGCTTATGTTGAAGGTTATTCAGTGGGCGGCAAGACAGGAACGGCCCAAGCCCATACCGAGGAAGGCTATGACAAGAGCCGCCGTCGGGCCTGGTTCGTGGGCCTCGCACCCCTGAGCGACCCGCGCCTGATCGTCGCCGTGATGGTGGACGACCCGCGTGCGCAGAACGTCTACACCGGCGGTGCGGTGGCCGCCCCGATCTTCAGCCAGGTGGTGCAGCACTCGCTGCGCACGCTGGGTGTGGAGCCCGATCTGGAGGTGCGCCCGCGTTGGCGCATGAAGCCTGACGGTGCAGGCCAGGAGACGCCGTGAACGCCCTGGCACAGCACCCCTCGCAAGCTGGACCGGTCGGCGCCTGCCTGGCGCTCGACGGTGTGGCCGAGGCCGTGGTCTGGTTGCGCGCGCACGGTGTGCGCCGGCTTGTCAGCGACAGCCGGCAGCTGCAGGCGGGGGATGCCTTTCTGGCCTGGCCGGGCGCTCAGCACGATGCGCGCCGCTTCCTGGCGCAGGCTGCGCGCGCGGGTTCCGCCTGCGCGCTGATCGACTCGCAGGATGCCAGCGTGTGGCTGGTGTCGGCCGAGGAAGCCCTGCATGGCGCGGATACCGGGCTGCCGCCCGTGGCCACGCTGCCGTCGCTCAAGTGGCTGGCGGGCCCGCTCGCCGACCTGTGGTGGGGGCAGCCCTCTCAGCAGCTGGACATGCTGGCCGTGACCGGCACCAATGGCAAGACCAGCACCAGCTGGTGGCTGGCGCAGTCGCTGGGCGCCCTTGGCCGGCCCTGCGGCGTGGCGGGCACCCTGGGCGTGGGCCTCTTGCCGGCCCTGGACACCACCGGCCTGACCACCCCAGACGCCCTGGCCCTGCAGCAATGCCTGGCCCAGTTGCGGGCGCAGGGTGCAGTCGCCTGCGCGATGGAAGCGTCGTCCATCGGCCTGGTGGAGGGCCGGCTGAACGGCACACGGATCAGCGTGGCGCTGTTCAGCAACTTCACCCAGGACCACCTCGACTACCACGGCAGCATGCAGGCCTACTGGGAAGCCAAGCGCAGCCTGTTTGCCTGGAGCGGCCTGCGAGCGGCGGTGCTCAATGTCGGTGACACGCGGCTGGCCGCGTTGGCCCAGGAACTGGCCGAGCCCACCCATGCGCTGGCCTCGCTGGCGCTGTGGACGGTGGTGCAGCACCGCGGGGATGGCGCACTGCCGCAGGCGCGGCTGGTGGCCCACGATGTGGTGCACGCCGCAGACGGCTTGCGCTTCAGCGTGACCGAATCGGGGGCCGGTGGTGGCACGGTCAGCGTGAGCACGCCGATCATCGGTGGATTCAACGTCGACAACCTGCTGCTGGTGCTGGGTGGGCTGCGTGCCCTGGGCATCGGCCTGGCACAGGCCGCGGCCGCGCTGTCCGGCCTGTACGCGGTACCCGGCCGGCTGCAGCGGGTGCCGCTGCCGCCAGGTGTCGATGCCAGCATGTCGCCCGAGGTGGTGGTGGACTACGCCCATACCCCCGATGCGCTCGAGAAGGTGCTGCACAGCCTGCGTCCCTGGGCCACGCAACGCGCTGGCCGCCTGTGGTGTGTCTTCGGGTGTGGCGGAGACCGCGACCCGGTCAAGCGCCCGTTGATGGGGCGGGTGGCGGCAGACGGCGCTGACCGCGTCATCCTGACCAGCGACAACCCGCGCAGCGAAGACCCGCACCACATTCTGGACGGCATCCTCGCCGGTGTCCCGGCATCGCAGCGCGCGGCGGTGGTGGTGCTGGAAGACCGGCGCCAGGCCATCGCCCAGGTCATCGCCGACGCCGCACCACAGGACGTGGTGCTGGTGGCGGGCAAGGGGCATGAGGACTACCAGGAGGTGCGCGGCCAGCGGCTGCCGTTCTCCGACGTGGTGGTGGCCGCCGAAAGCCTCGGCGTACGCCCAGCAGGGGCACGCCCATGATGACGCTGCACGAAGCCCTGGCCTGCCTGCCTGGCGCACGCCTGGTGGGTGACCCTGACGTGCGCTTCGAGCGTGTGCACACCGACACCCGCAGCCTGCGCAGCGGTGACCTCTTTGTGGCCCTGCGCGGCGAACGTTTCGACGCCCATGACTTCCTGCCCCAGGCACGCAGTGCCGGCGCAGCCGCCGCGCTGGCCGAACGTGGCCTCAGCCGTGCCGGCCTGCCGGGACTGGAGTTGGCCGACAGCCTGAAGGGCCTGCAGACACTCGCCGCCGCATGGCGCCAGCGCTTTGCCGGCCCGCTGCTGGCAGTGACCGGCAGCAACGGCAAGACGACGGTCACGCAGATGGCTGCGTCCATCCTGCGTGCCGCCCACGGCGATGCGGCGCTGGCCACCACCGGCAACCTGAACAACCACATCGGTGTGCCGCTCACGCTGCTGCGGCTGCGTGAGCACCACCGCGTGGCAGTGCTGGAACTGGGCATGAACCATCCCGGCGAGATCGCGTTGCTGGCGGGCCTGGCGCGGCCGACGGTGGCGCTGGTCAACAACGCGCAGCGTGAACACCAGGAGTTCATGGCGTCGGTGGCTGCCGTGGCGCAGGAAAACGGCCGTGTGATCGAAGCCCTGCCAGCCGATGGTGTGGCGGTGTTTCCGGCCGATGACGCGCACACCGTCACCTGGCGTCAGATGGCCGGCCGTCGTCAGCGCCTGACCTTTGCCGTGGGTGCACCGGCCGATGTGACCGCGCGGCATGAGGGTGTCACCAGTGATGGCGCCTGGGAGGCCGAGCTGATCACGCCGCACGGCAGCGCCAGCGTCCGCGTGGCGGCACCGGGCCGGCACAACCTGAAGAATGCCGTGGGTGCGGCAGCGGCCACGCTGGCCGCCGGCATCCCGATGGCGGCCGTGGTGCAGGGCCTGGCTGACTTCAAGCCGGTGAGTGGTCGCTCACAGCTGAACACGCTGCGCTGGGCCGGGCGTCAAGTGGCGCTGGTCGATGACACCTACAACGCCAACCCCGATTCGATGCTGGCCGCCATCGACGTGCTGGCGAGCCTGCCGGCGCCCCAGTGGCTCATCCTGGGCGACATGGGTGAGGTGGGCCAGCAAGGGCCTGCCTTTCACCGCGAAGTGGGCCAGCGTGCACAGGAAAGGGGCATCACCCATCTGTGGTGTGCCGGCATCCAGAGTGTGCAGACGGCCCATGCCTACGGCCGCAGCGCTCGCCATTTCGCCAGCACCGAGATGCTGGTCGAGGCGCTGATGTCAGGCGTTCGCCATTGGCCGGCGTCGGCGTCGGTGCTGGTCAAGGGCTCACGTTTCATGGCGATGGAACGTGCCGTTCAGGCACTGCGCGACACAGCGCAGGCCGATGTCGAAGGGAACACCTGATGTTGTTGACACTCAGCCAGTGGCTGATGGGGCTCTTTCCCGAGCACCTGAGCTTCCTGCGCGTCTTTCAGTACCTGACCTTCCGCGCCGTGATGGCTGCGATGACGGCGCTGCTGATCGGCCTGGCGTTTGGCCCCTGGGTGATCCGCAAGCTCACTGAGATGAAGGTTGGGCAGCCCATCCGTGAATATGGCGTGCAGGCACACCTCGGCAAGCGCGGCACGCCCACCATGGGTGGCGTCCTGATACTGATCGGCATCGCGGTGGCGACGCTGCTGTGGTTCGACTGGAGCAACCGCTTTGTGTGGGTGGTGATGGTCGTGACCTTCGGCTTTGGGCTGATCGGCTGGGTCGACGATTACCGCAAGGTTGTCCGCAAGGACCCCGAAGGCATGCGTTCACGCGAGAAGTTCTTCTGGCAGACCATCATCGGGCTGCTGGCTGCGGTGTACCTGGCGTTCAGCGTGTCGGAGACCTCTTTTCCGCGGGTGATCGACCTGTTCTTCCGCTGGGTGGGCAGTGGCTTTTCGGCCGATCTGCCGCCCAAGGCCGACCTCTTTGTGCCCTTCTTCAAGAGTGTCAGCTACCCGCTGGGCGTGTTCGGCTTCATCATGCTCAGCTGGTTCGTCATCGTCGGCTGCAGCAACGCCGTCAATTTCACCGACGGCCTGGATGGCCTGGCCATCATGCCGGTGGTGTTGGTGGGCTCGGCGCTCGGCTTGTTTGCCTACGTTGTCGGCCATGCGGTGTTTGCACGCTACCTGCTGTTTCCCCATATCCCGGGTGCGGGCGAGCTGCTCATCTTCTGCGCCGCCATGGGTGGTGCAGGACTGGCCTTCCTGTGGTTCAACGCCAACCCGGCGCAGGTGTTCATGGGTGATGTGGGCGCACTGGCCCTGGGCGGGGCGCTGGGCACCATCGCCGTCATCACGCGCCAGGAGATTGTCCTGGGCATCATGGGTGGCATCTTTGTGGCCGAAGCGCTGAGCGTGGTGATCCAGGTGACTTGGTTCAAGTACACCAAGCGGCGTTATGGCGAAGGCCGCCGGATCTTCCTGATGGCGCCGCTGCACCACCACTTCGAGAAGAAGGGCTGGGCCGAATCGCAGGTGGTGATCCGCTTCTGGATCATCACCTTGTTCCTGTGCCTGATCGGGCTGTCCAGCCTGAAGCTGCGCTGAGGCACCGTGTGAACAGCCCCAACGAGACCCCTGTGACTGACGCCGACATCGCCGCCACACCCGCTGCGCCTGCCGTGAGCCGGCTGAAGGGCGCCCGCGTGCTGATCCTCGGCCTGGGCGCCTCTGGCCTGGCCATGGCCCGGTGGTGCAGCCGCGAAGGCGCGCAGGTCAGCGTCTGGGACTCCCGTCAAGACCCGCCACAGTCCGCTGCGCTGGCGCAGGATTGCCCGGCCGCCGAGCGGCTGTCGGGAGATCTCAGCCTGGACGTGCTGGACGGTGTGCAGTGGCTGCTCAAGAGCCCCGGTCTCGCGCCTGCCGATACCCGTCTGGCGGCGCTCTGGGAAGCTGCGCAGGCCCGCGGCCTGCGCACGGGCGGCGAGCTCGACATCTTTGTGCTGGCCCTGGCCGAACTGAAGGCCTCGACCGGTTATGCGCCTCAGATCCTGGCGATTACCGGCACCAACGGCAAGACCACCACCACGGCGCTGACGGCGTTGCTGGTGGAGCGCGCAGGCCGCACCGCGGTGGCGGCGGGCAACATCGGACCGTCTCTGCTCGACAGCCTGCTGGCCTGCATCACGTCAGAAGCGCTGCCGCAGGTCTGGGTGCTGGAGTTGTCCAGCTTTCAGCTGGCCGACATGGCCAGCAACCCGGTGGTGGACAACGGCTTTGCGCCGTCGGCCGCGGTGGTGCTCAACCTGACGCAGGACCACCTCGACTGGCACGGCGACATGGCCCGCTACGGCCAGGCCAAGGCCCGTGTCTTCGGCCCTCAGGGCACCATGGTGATCAACCGGGATGACCCGCTGGTATGTGCCATGGAACCTGCGGAGGTCGCCGTCAAGTTGCCCAAGGGGGCACCCCGGCCGGTGCCTCGTGTGGTGGTGCGTTATGGTCTGGATGCACCGCAGCGGCCCGGTGACTTCGGGCTCATCGAAGAGGCCGGCATGGCGTGGCTGGTCAGGGCGCTGCCCGTCGACGAGACGCTGCGGCGCCGCAAGGGTGACCCTGCCGACGAGCTGCACCTCCAACGCCTGATGCCAGCCGACGCCTTGCGCCTGCGCGGCCGACACAACGCCGGCAATGCGCTGGCGGCGCTGGCCCTGGCCACCGCCATCGGCTGCCCCCTGGCACCCATGCTGCACGGTCTGCGTGAATACCAGGGTGAACCGCACCGGGTCGAGTTTGTCGCCGGCATCGGTGGTGTGGAAGCCTTCGACGACACCAAGGGCACCAACGTGGGTGCAACGGTGGCCGCCATCCAGGGTCTGGGCGCTGAACGTGCGCCCAACCGGCTGGTGCTGATCCTCGGTGGCGACGGCAAGGGGCAGTGCTTCGACCCGCTGTTGAGCCCCGTACAGCAGCATGTGCGGGCCGTCGCCCTGATCGGCCGCGACGCGCCAGTCATCCGCGAGGCACTGCGGCCAGCGCTGGCGGCCGGTATCCCCATGCAGGACCACGGCAGCCTGGAAGCCGCCACCCGCTGGTGCTTCGAGCAGGCGCGCCCGGGTGACGCCGTGCTGCTCAGCCCGGCCTGTGCCAGCCTGGACATGTTCCGCAATTACGTTCACCGCGGCGAGGTGTTTGTGCAGACGGTGCACGCGCTGGCGGCCGAACAGGGGGCGGTGGCCTGATGAAAGACAGCCCCAGCTCCGCCACGCAGGCCTCGCGCAACCCGCTGCAGCGCCTGCGTGCCCTGTGGGTTCAGCAGCAGGAAAGCCGCGCGCTCAAGCGCGGTCTGCCGGTGCGTGACCGCCTTGACCCCTCTCGCAGCGCGGGCGGTGTCAGCGTGCGTTCGGGCTTTGACCAGGCGTTGCTGGCGATGGTGATGGCGCTGGTGGCCATGGGCGTGGTGATGGTCTATTCGGCCTCGGTTGCGCTGTCGGAAAGCCCCAAGTACGCCAATGTGTCGCAGAACTTCTTCCTGATGCGGCACCTGCTGTACGTGGGCCTGGCCGTCGCGCTGGGTTTTGCGGCGCTGCAACTGCCCATGGCCTTCTGGGAGAAGCATGCGGCCAAGCTGTTCATCTTCACGCTGCTGCTGCTGATGCTGGTGCTGATTCCCTTCATCGGCATCCGTGTCAATGGTTCGCGCCGCTGGCTGCCGATGGGACTGATGAACTTCCAGCCCTCCGAGCTGGCCAAGCTGACGATGGCGCTCTATGCAGCCAGCTACATGGTGCGCAAGATGGACGTCAAGGAGGACTTCTTCAAGGCGGTCTGGCCCATGGCGGTGGCCACGGGCTTCATGGGCATGCTGGTGCTGGGGCAGACCGACGTCGGCGCATTCCTGGTCATCGTCACCGTGGCGATGAGCATCCTGTTCCTGGGCGGCGTCAACGCCCGCATGTTCTTCCTGATGGTGGCTGTGGTGGCCTTGTGCATTGGCCTGTTCCTGGCCTTTGACCCGGTGCGCAGCACGCGCATCCTGGCCTTCATGAACCCCTGGGACCCGCAGTGGGAACGCGGCAAGGCCTGGCAGCTGACCAACTCGCTGATTGCCTTTGGCATGGGCTCCTGGTTTGGCCAGGGGCTGGGCAGCAGCCTGGAGAAACTGCACTGGCTGCCGGAAGCGCACACCGACTTCCTGTTTGCGGTGATCGGCGAGGAGCTGGGACTGGTGGGCGTGGTGACCATCATCGTGGCCTACTTCTGGCTGGTGCGCCGCATGGTGGCCATCGGTCGCCAGGCGATCCAGCTGGACCGTGTCTTCTCCGGTCTGTTTGCCCAGGGTGTGGCGATGTGGTTTGGCTTCCAGGCCTTCATCCACATGGGTGTCAACCTGGGCGTACTGCCCACCAAGGGGCTGACGCTGCCCTTGATGAGCTATGGCGGTTCGGCTTTGCTGCTGAATGCGCTGGCCGTGGCCTTGGTGCTGCGCGTGGACATGGAAAACCAGCAGCTGATGCGCCGGGGTGTGCAATGAAGCGCCTGGTGGTCATGGCGGCGGGTACCGGTGGGCACATCATCCCGGGGCTGGCGGTGGCGCGCGAGATGCAGCGGCGCGGCTGGTCAGTCAGCTGGCTGGGCACGCGCCACGGCATGGAAAACCGCCTGGTGCCGCCGCAGGCCCAGTCGGGCATCGTGCTCGACACCATCGCCTTTGACGGCGTGCGGGGCAAGGGCCTCGTGCACACCCTGACCGGCGGCCTTCGCCTGCTCAAGGCGATGTGGGATTCACTGCGGGTGCTGCGCCGTCGCAGCGCCGACGTGGTGCTGGGCATGGGCGGTTATGTCTGCTTTCCGGGTGGGCTGATGGCCTCCCTGCTGGGCAAGCCGTTGATGCTGGTCAACGCCGATGCAGCCCTGCTGCTGAGCAACCGGTCGCTGATGCCCGTGGCCGACAAGGTGGCCTTTGGCTTCGAGGGCGAGGCGGCCAGCCGCACGCGCCAGGGCGTGGTGACGGGCAATCCCGTGCGCCTGGAGATCGAACAGCTGCCCCCTCCACCGGAACGCTGGGCCACGCGCCGTGGGCCGCTGCGGCTGCTGGTGGTGGGTGGCAGCCTGGGCGCACAGGTGCTCAACGAGACACTGCCGCACGCGCTGGCACTGGTGGAGCCTGAACTTCGCCCCATCGTCGTTCACCAGACGGGTGAACGGAACCTGGCCGCGGTGCAGGCCGGCTACCAACGGGCGGGCTTCAGCGAAGGTGAACAGCTGCAGCTGCGTGCCTTCATCGACGACATGCCCGAGCAGCTGGCGGCGTGCGACCTGATCATCTGCCGTGCGGGTGCCATCACCATCAGCGAACTCTGCGCGGCCGGTGTGCCGGCCATCCTGGTGCCGCTCGTGATCAGCACCACGTCGCACCAGCGCGACAACGCCCAGTGGATGGCGGGTCACGAAGCGGCCTTTCATGTGCCGCAGGCCGAGCTCACGCCGCAACGTCTGGCCGAGCTGCTGCGATCGGTGCACCGGGTCGGGCTGCTGGCCATGGCCATCCGGGCCCGCAACCTCGCCCGGCCCTATGCGGCGCAGCGGGTGGCCGATGAACTCGAGCGTCTGGCGGGGGTGCGATGAAACACGCCGTCAAGCGCATCCACTTCGTGGGCATCGGCGGTGCCGGGATGAGCGGCATTGCCGAGATCCTGCACAACCTGGGTTATGCCATCAGCGGCTCCGACGCGGCCGACAGCAGCACGACCCGTCGCCTGCGTGAACTGGGCATCACTTTCTGCCTGGGCCACGCTGCGGAACACCTGGGCCAGGCCCAGGCCGTGGTCGTCTCCAGTGCCATCAAGGCCGACAACCCCGAGATCCTCGCCGCCCGCGCGCAAGGGGTTCCGGTGGTGCCGCGTGCGGTGATGCTGGCCGAGCTGATGCGCCTGAAGCGTGGCATCGCCATTGCGGGCACCCACGGCAAGACCACCACCACCTCGCTGGTGACCAGCGTGCTGGCCGAGGCCGGTGTGGACCCGACGTTTGTGATCGGCGGCAAGCTCAACAGCGCCGGCGTCAATTCGCGCCTGGGCTCCGGCGAATACATCGTGGTGGAGGCCGACGAGAGCGATGCCTCCTTCTTGAACCTGCTGCCCATGTTGGCCGTGGTGACCAACATCGACGCTGACCACATGGACACCTACGGCCATGACGTCGAACGGCTCAAATCAGCCTTCCTGGAGTTCCTGCACCGCATGCCCTTCTACGGCGCGGCAGTGATGTGCATCGACGACCCGGGCGTGCGCAGCATCCTGCCGCGCCTGGAGCGCCCGCTGCTCAGCTACGGCACCCACCCCGACGCGATGATCAGGGCCACGGCCATCGAAGCCTTGCCGGGTGCGCAGATGCGCTTTGTCTGCGAACGCCGAGACGCGGGTTCCCGCTTGCCGCCGCTGCCGATCACGTTGCAGTTGGCCGGCCACCACAACGTGCTGAACGCGCTGGCGGCCATCGCCGTGGCGCATGAACTGGAGCTGCCTGACGACGCCGTTCAGCGGGCGCTCGCTGCCTTTGCGGGGGTGGGCCGGCGTTTCCAGAACTGCGGGACGCTGCCGGTCGGCGCCGCGTCGGGTGGCGGCGTGTTCACGCTGATCGACGACTACGGCCACCACCCGGTGGAGATGGCTGCCGTGTTGTCGGCGGCGCGGGGTGCGTTTCCGGGGCGTCGCCTGGTGCTGGCCTTCCAGCCCCACCGCTACAGCCGCACCCGGGATTGCTTTGAGGACTTCGTTGAGGTCATGGGTCGTGCCGACCATGTTCTGCTCACTGAGGTGTATGCCGCGGGTGAAGCACCCATCGTGACTGCCGACGGCCGGGCGCTGGCCCGCGCGTTGCGCGTGGCTGGGCATGTCGAGCCGCAGTTTGCGGCCGACACCGACACACTGGCCCGTCTGATCATCGACAGCGTCAGAGACGGCGATGTGGTCATCACCATGGGTGCGGGCTCCATCGGGAAGGTTCCCGCTCAACTGGTGAACGCTCTGGGAGCAGTGGCATGACAGTCGACGCAGGCGCAATGGCGATGGGCAAGGTGGCGGTGCTGATGGGTGGCAGCAGCGCTGAGCGCGAGATCTCGCTGATGTCCGGGCGCGGCGTGCTGCAGGCCTTGCGCGCACGCGGTGTGGACGCCCATGCCTTTGACCCCGCCGAACAGCCGGTGCTGGCCCTTCGCGGCGAAGGCTACAGCCGCGTCTTCATTGCGCTGCATGGCCGCCAGGGTGAGGACGGCTCCGTGCAGGGCGCCTTGGAACTCATGGGCCTGCCCTACACGGGTTCGGGCGTGATGGCCAGCGCCATCGCGATGGACAAGGTCATGACCAAGCGGGTGTGGCTGGCTGAAGGCCTGCCCACGCCGCGCTGGGTCTGGCTGGCGCCTGAGCGCCAGCAGCGTGAACACGTGATCACCGTGCCCGATGCACTGGGGCTGCCGCTGATCGTCAAGCCGCCGCGCGAAGGCTCCTCGATCGGTGTGACCAAGGTCGAGGGTTATTCGCAGATGCAGGACGCCGTCATGCTGGCAGCGAAGTTTGACGCCGACGTGCTGTGCGAGGAGTTCATCGACGGCGATGAGGTGACGTGCCCGGTGCTGGGTACCGGCGCCGACGCCGTGGCCCTGCCCGTGGTGCGGATCCAGGCGCCGCAAGGGGCCTACGACTACCAGAACAAGTACTTCACCGACGTGACCCAGTACCACTGCCCGAGCGGGCTTCCGGCCGACGAGGAGCGCGAGATCCAGCGCATCGTCCTGGCGGCCTACCGCACCCTGGGCTGCCGCGGCTGGGGCCGCGCCGACCTGATGATCCGCGCCAGCGACCGCAAGCCTTTCCTGCTGGAGATGAATACCTCACCCGGCATGACCGGCCACTCGCTCGTGCCCATGTCGGCCCGGGCGCTGGGCATTCCCTACGAAGACCTCTGCCTGCGGGTTCTGGCCAGCGCCGCGTTGGATGCCAAGCCGCTGGCTGGCCAGCAGTCGCCGACGGGAGGTCACGCCTGATGGCCTGGAGCATCGCCATGAGCCTGCCCTGGAAGAGCCCGTTCAACCGGTCCGGGGCCAACCCGAGCGCCCACTCGAGTGCCAGCCCTGCGCCGCGCGCGCCCAAGGCCGCCACTGAGCTCACCCTGGACCCGCGCCTGCTCAACGCGGTGGCGTACGGTCTGGCCGCGTTGACCGGCCTGCTGCTGCTGACAGCCGCCACCGTGTGGCTGATGCGCTCACCCTGGTGGGCCATCCGCGGTGTGGAGGTGCGCGGCGATCTGCAGCGTGTCAACGTGGCGACACTGCGCGCCAATACGCTGCCCCGGCTGCAGGGCAACTTCTTCACGCTGGACCTGGCCCAGGCCCAGCAGGTGTTTGGCTCGGTACCCTGGGTGCGCCACGCCGTGGTGCAGCGTGTCTGGCCGAACCAGCTTCGCATCACCCTGGAAGAACACCAGCCAGTGGCCCGCTGGGTGGCGCCTGACGGGTCGGAGCGGCTGGTCAACACCTGGGGTGAGGTGTTTGACGCCAACCTGGGTGACATCGATGCCGACAAGCTGCCGGAACTCAGTGGCCCAGATGGGACGGCCCTCCAGGTGCTGCAGATGCGCCAGGCGCTGGACCGTGTCTTCGAGCCGCTGAACAAGCGGGTGGCTTCGCTGGCGCAGTCTGGCCGCGGCTCGTGGAGCCTGGTGCTCAGTGATGGCGCCGAGCTGGAACTCGGGCGCGGCACACCGGAGGAAGTCCTGGTGCGCACCCAGCGCTTTGCCAGCACCTTGTCGCAGGTGACGGGCAGCTTCCGTGCACCGCTGCTGAGCGCCGACCTTCGCCACAACGGTGGCTACGCCATCCGCCTCAAGGGCGTGACCACCATCGACAGCGCCGCCTCGGCGGGGAGACCCTGATGGCCAAGGACAACAAAGATCTCGTCGTTGCACTGGATATCGGCACGGCCAAGGTCATGGCGGTCGTGGCCGAAGTCATGCCCGATGCCGAACTGCGCATCGCCGGCATGGGCGTGGCCACCACACACGGCCTCAAGCGCGGTGTGGTGGTCAACATCGACGCCACCGTGCAGAGCATCCAGCAGGCCCTGAAAGAGGCCGAGATGATGGCCGCCTGCAAGATCACCGAGGTCTATACCGGCATCACCGGCAGCCACATCCGTGGGATGAACTCCACCGGGATGGTGATCGTGCGTGACAACCGCGAAGTGACGCAGAACGACGTCGAGCGGGTGGTGGATACCGCCAAGGCCATCAGCATCCCCAACGACCAACGTGTGCTGCTGATCGAGCCCCAGGAATTCATCATCGACGGCCACGAGGTCAAGGAGCCGGTGGGCATGAGCGGCAGCCGGCTCGAGGTGAAGGTGCACATCGCCACCGGCGCCCAGAGCGCGGCCGAGAACATCATCAAGTGTGTGCGCCGCTGCGGCCTGGACGTGCGCCGCTTGCTGCTGAACCCCAGCGCCAGCTCTGCCGGTGTGCTGACGGCCGATGAGAAGGAACTCGGTGTGGCCCTGGTGGACATCGGCGCCGGCACCACCGATGTGCAGATCTACACCGAAGGCAGCGTGCGCCACACCGCCGTGATCCCGATTGCCGGTGACCTGATCACCAGCGACATCGCCATGGCACTGCGCACACCGACCAAGGACGCCGAGGAGATCAAGGTCGAGAAGGGCATGGCCAAGCAGCTGCTGGCCGACCCTGCCGAGCAGGTTGAGGTGCCCGGCCTGGGTGATCGCGCGCCGCGCATGCTCAGCCGCCAGGCGCTGGCCGGTGTCATCGAGCCGCGGGTCGAGGAGATCTTCTCGCTGGTGCACCAGGTGATCCGTGACAGCGGCTACGAGGAACTGCTGTCCAGCGGCATCGTGCTGGCCGGCGGCTCGTCACTGATGCCCGGCATGGTGGAGCTGGGCGAGGACATCTTCCTGAAGCCCGTGCGGCGCGGCTTGCCGCTCTACAACGGGCCGCTGAGCGACATGGTGGCCAACCCACGCGCCGCGTGCGTGATGGGTTTGCTGGAAGAAGCGCGTCTGGAACGCAGCCGGGGCCTCAAGCCCGGGGGTTCGGGCGCATCGGGCAAGAGCATGTATGTAAAGGCCAAGGAATGGTTCATGGGCAATTTCTGAACCCGTCAGCCTCGGCCTTGAAGGACAGGTTCATGGGGTGGTGCACGGCGCGCCGGGTTCGCAGCAGGCTGGCGAAACCGCAATCGACAGCGACGGCACTGTGGTGTGTTGGTAGCAATGGCAACTGCTTGAAGGATTAGGAGTACGTGATGGCGATCGAAATGATTGAAGAGTTTGACCAGGGCACAAAGATCAAGGTCATCGGCGTGGGCGGTGGTGGCGGCAATGCCGTCGAACACATGATCCGCCAGGGTGTGCAAGGCGTGGAGTTCATCGCCGCCAACACCGATGCGCAGGCGCTCAAGCGCAGCTCGGCGGAGTGTGTGGTGCAGCTGGGCCAGACCGGCCTGGGTGCCGGCTCGAAGCCCGAGGTCGGCAAGGCGGCTGCCGTGTCGGCGGAGGACAGCATCCGCAGTGCCATCGACGGCGCGCACATGCTGTTCATCACCGCGGGCATGGGTGGTGGCACCGGCACCGGTGCGGCCAGCGTCATCGCGCGCATCGCCAAGGAGATGGGTGTGCTGACCGTGGGTGTGGTCACCAAGCCCTTCGAGTTCGAGGGCGCACGCCGCTCCAAGCAGGCCGACGCCGGCGTGGCCGAACTCGAAGCCAATGTCGATTCGCTCATCGTGGTGCTCAACGAGAAGCTGCTCGAGGTCATGGGCGACGACGTCCGTCAGGACGAGGCGTTCGCCTTTGCCAACGACGTGCTGAAGAACGCCGTCGGCGGCATCAGCGACATCATCCACATGGACGCCATCGTCAACGTCGACTTCGAAGACGTGCGCACGGTGATGAGCGAGCCGGGCAAGGCGATGATGGGCACGGCCACGGCCACCGGCCCTGACCGCGCCCGCAAGGCGGCCGAGCAGGCCGTGGCCTGCCCGCTGCTGGAAGGCATCGACCTCTCCGGCGCGCGTGGCGTGCTGGTGCTGATCGCGGCGTCGCAGCAGTCCTACAAGCTGGCCGAATCCAAGGCGGTGATGTCGACGATCCGCATGTACGCCGACAAGGAAGCCCACGTCATCTTCGGCGCAGCGTTTGACGACAGCCTGGGTGACCAGCTGCGTGTCACCGTCATCGCCACCGGCCTGTCGTCCAACGCCCGTCGTCAGCAGACCCCTGAGCTGCAGGTGGTCAACGGTGCGGTGGGCCGCCCGGCCGGCCAGATGCAGCCGATGGCGCAGTCGGTGGTGCGCACGGGCACCGACAACTACCCGCTGCTGCAGGACCAGGTGCGTGTGCCCACCACGGCCGCCGAGTTCCAGTCGCTCAACACGCCCAGCGTGTGGCGCAGTGCCCGCGCCAAGGTGGAAACCTTGAGCAACAGCGGCATGGACGAGATCGAGATCCCGGCTTTCCTGCGCAAGCAGGCCGACTGATCGGCATCGGAGCGCGCAGGCGCTTCCCGCAGGGACGGCTCGGGTGACCGGGCCGCCCCCTTTTTGCGGATACGCCTTCCCGGCGACAATCAGCCCATGCTTGCGCAACGTACCCTCAAGAGCCAGACCCGCGCCGTCGGGGTGGGTGTTCACAGCGGCCAGAAGGTCGAGATGACACTGCGGCCAGCCCATGAGGACCACGGCATCGTCTTTCGGCGCACCGATCTGCCCACGCCGGTGGACATCCCTGTCAGCGCCTTGACGGTCTGCGACACCCGCATGGCCACCACCATCAGCCCGGGTGGTGACCCGGGTGCGCCCAAGGTGCAGACCATCGAGCACCTGCTGTCGGCCTGTGCCGGCCTGGGGCTGGACAACCTGGTCGTGGAAATCTGCGGCGAGGAAGTGCCTATCCTCGACGGTTCCGCCGCCAGCTTCGTCTTCCTGCTGCAGAGCGCCGGCATTGCCGTGCAGCGCGCGCCCAAGCGTTTTGTGCGGGTGCTCAAGCCGGTGGAGGTCCGCGAAGGCGAGGGCGCAACCCTCAAGTGGGCCCGCCTGGAGCCCTTCAACGGCTACAAGCTCAGCTTCGAGATCGAGTTTGGTCACCCGGCCGTGAACGCCACCGGACAGCGGGTGGAGTTCGACATGGGTTCCGGCCGCTACACCCGGGACATCGCGCGGGCCCGCACCTTCGGCTTCACGAAAGATGTTGAACTGATGCGCGCCCGCGGGCTCGGCCTGGGCGGCAGCATGGACAACGTCATCGTCGTCGACGACATGCGTGTGCTGAACGCCGATGGCCTGCGCTACGACGACGAGTTTGCCAAGCACAAGTTGCTGGACGCCATTGGCGACCTTCAGGCCCTGGGCAAGCCGCTGCTGGCGCACTACACGGCCTACAAGAGCGGCCACGCGCTGAACAATCGCCTGCTGCGGGCTCTGCTGGCCGACGCCACCGCCCATGAGGTCGTGAGCTTCGACGATGAACGCCGCGCGCCTGCCGGGCTGGCTGCCCTGGCACCGGCCTGGTGAGCCGGCCATGATGCTGTTTCGCGTGGTCGTGGCCCTGCTGATGCTGGCGGCCATCCTGTGTTTTGCGATGTACATCGGCACCGGGCAGGCGCAATGGCGTCAGCGCGGCCTGGTGGTCGTCAAGTGGACGGTGCTGGCCGGGCTGGGCTTCTTTGCCGTGCTCATCCTGGACCGCCTGGCGCGGTCTCTCTGAGCGCGCCGCCGCGCCGTTCGGCGTCAGACGGCGCAGGTCGTCAGGGCGTCAGGGCCTGACCACGATGGCCACCATCAGGGTGACCACGGCCATCAGCACAAAGGCCCACATCCAGACAGGCTTCTCGGCGTCCTTGCGCTTCTCGAGGCGGTCCAGCCGCTCCTGCACATTGGCGGGCAAGGGCTGGTGGCCCGTGCCCAGCTCCATGGGCCGGCTGGCCGGCAAGCTGGCCGGGCCGGTATCGGGTTCCTTCTCGGCCTGGACAGCGCTCGCTGCGGGGTAGCGGCGGTGGCCAGCGTCGAAGCCGATGGCGTCACTGTCGTAGCGCGGCAGCTCGCGGCGGTCTGGCAGGCCCGCCAGCTGCAGCCACTTTTCGGGGCTCTGCGGCCGCGCCGAGGCGTGCATGGCCAGGCCCTTGCGCGTG
The DNA here is from genome assembly GCA_021298085.1 of Rubrivivax sp. Classification (GTDB taxonomy): domain Bacteria; phylum Pseudomonadota; class Gammaproteobacteria; order Burkholderiales; family Burkholderiaceae_C; genus Rubrivivax. The sequence continues at coordinate 54,347 of JAJTDE010000006.1, read as the reverse complement.
GCCACCTGCAGTTCGACGGCATAGACCTCACCCAGCTCGGCCAGCCGTTCCAGCGGGGCGCCTTCCCAGCGGCTCATCACGGCGGGCGGCATCTGCCCGGTCATCCACTGGTGGATCAACGCGCTCAGCTGGTAGGTGTCTGTCCAGCTGCCACACCCCACGGGTTTCGGGTTCAGCGGGTGCTGCTCTGGCGCAATCCAGGCCGGCGCATCCTGGCTGAAGATGGTCGAGCCGATGAGCGGCAGTTGCAGCTCGCCACTCTCCAGCACGCGGATCATGGCCGGAGAGAGGTTGAGGTGGAACAGGCCATGCTGGTGCAGGGCTGACAGCGCGTCGCACACCGTTCTGGCCCAGGTGGTCAGCTGCGCCGAGTCGAGCGGGGAGGTGACGACGGCCATTCCGTTACCGCCGGGGCTGGCCAGTTCGGTCAGGAGGCTGCGGCCGGGGCGCCAAGGGCCTACGGCATAGACCGTGGCGTTGTCGGTCCAGATGTCGTCCAGCGTGGGCAGTGCCGGGTGTCCCACCAGGCCGGCCGCACGCAGCCGGGTGGCGTAACCCGCGACCGCCCTGGCCAGCGCCTCCGCCTTGCCGGGCAGGGCCTGGACAGCATCACCACTGCGCGCCGCAAGCCCCGCCGGCAGGTACTCGTACAGCATCACCGACGAATCGGTGTCGTTGCACTCGGCCCGATAGAGGCAGCCTTGATGGTCACAGCCCAGCAGGTCAACCACCGTGTAGTGCTTGACCGACACGCCGGGTGACAGTGCATGGGTCTCGTGGCCTGAAAGCTTCATGGCGAGTCGCGAAGGAGAACAACCATGTCGTCACCCGGCCGTGGCGCTGTGCGCTCGCAATGGACCCCTGTCGGTGACGACCCCAACGACCGCGGTGTGTCAGTGCAACCAGCCAGTCTGGTCGGGATACTAAGCGCTATCGGGCAGATCGTCGATCAGCAAGGCCCCAGCAAGGGGAACCACGATTGCGGGGACAACCGGCAAGCGCGGGGGGTGCTTCTTCAATAAGCCCTGCCTTTGCGAATCGACGCATGCTGGCGTCTTTGCAAAGGTGAGGCACGCGCCATGGCGTCGAGTGCACGGGCCGCGTTGGCATGGCAGATCGCCAGGCCCAGCGCGTCGGCTGCGTCACGTCCGGGCTGCCCAGGCAGGGCCAGCAAGGCGGCCACCATCGCCTGCACCTGGTGCTTCTGCGCAAGGCCGTGCCCCACGATGGCCTTCTTCATCTGCAGGGCCGTGTACTCGGCCACCGGCAGCGAGCGGTTGACCAGCGCGGCCAGCGCGGCCCCCCGGGCCTGGCCCAGCAGCAGGGTGCTCTGGGGGTTGACGTTGACAAAGACGATCTCGACCGAGGCCTGGTCAGGCTGCCAGCGCTCGATGACCTCGCTGACGCCCTCGAAGATCAGCTTCAGCCGTGCCGGAAGGTCTCCGCGCGGCGCTTCCGCGGTGCGCACCGTGCCGCTGGCCACGTAGCTGAGGTTCTGCCCTTGCGCGTCCACGATGCCAAAGCCCGTGGATTGCAGACCGGGGTCGATGCCCAGGATGCGCGTGGTGCGTGACACGTCGCTGGACGGCACCGCTCAGCCTGCCACCCGAAAGAACCAGCGCACCGAGTGGAAGAACACGGGTGCGGCAAAACACAGCGGGGCGACGCGGTCCAGCAGGCCCACGGCGCCGGTGACCGAACTGCGGTTGCCCCAGTGCTTGACCCCGGCGTCCTTCTTGAGTGCACGCATGACGAGGTCACCCATGGTGCCGCAGCCGCCGGCCAAGGCCGCCATGGCGGCGGCGCGCAGGGGGTCAAACGGCGTGATCCACCACAGCAGCGCCCCCAGCACCGCAGCCGCTGCCATGCCCGAGCCCCAGGCGCGCCACGAGAAAGACCGGTCGATCTGGCGGGCGGCAGGGCGCCGGCGCAGCCAGCGGCTGGCCAGTTCCTGGGCGATCTGGGCGGCAGCCGTGACCACCACCATGAAAAACAGCAGGAAGGCGCTGCGCCCGGCGTACTGCGGCAGCTCCAGCAGCAGCAGCGCGGGAAGGTGGCTCAGCCCGAAGACACAGACCATGATGCCCCATTGGATGATGGCGTTGCGCTCCAGGTAGCGGCCAGGGTCACCCGCCAGCGCGCTGACCACCGGGATGGCGAGGAACACATACACCGGGATGAAGACCGAGAACAGGTCGAAGCTGCGGGTGCCCACAAACAGGAACTGCAGCGGCAGTACGATGAAAAACGCCAGGAGCAGGCTGCGGTGGTCGCCGCGCCGGGTGTGCACCAGCGTGATGAACTCGCGCAGCGCCAGGAACGAGAAGATGGCCACCACCACCGTGGCCCCGGCAGGCCCGGACATCCACGAAACCCAGAAGACGATGGCGCCGACCCACACCGCCAGCAGGTCGCGTCTGACGCGCTGCGTACGCTGCAGGGTGTCGGGTGACTGCAGATGGTCGCGCTCGCGCAGGCTGCTGAGCATCCAGCCGGCCGTCACCAGCACGAGCGCGCCGAACAGCGCCACAAACAGTGCGCTGACCTGCTGGTTGGCGTCCAGGCTGGTGAGCCAGTTCATCGGTTCATCCGGTGCGGGTGCTGAAGACGCTCATGCACCCGCCGGCCGCAGCGCCACGACGGCGTCCCGCGCACGCTCGAGGAAGCGGCGCTTGTCTTCGCCCGGCTCGAGGCTCATGGGTGCGCCGAAGGTGGCGGTGCAGAGAATGGGCACGGGGACCACCTCGCCCTTGGGCATCACCCGTTGCACGTTGGCAATCCACACCGGGATCAGTGCCACCTGGGGAAACTGTTCGGCCAGGTGGTACAGCCCACTCTTGAAGGCCTGCGGTTCGCCCTTGTTGCTGCGGGTGCCTTCGGGAAAGATGACCAGCGAGTCGCCATGGCGCAGGGCCTCGAGCAGCGGCTCCAGGGGGTCCTGGTCGTCGGTGCGCTGGCGGTTGACGTACACCGCGTTGAACACCTCACGTGTCAGCCAGTGCTTGAAGGGGCTGCTCGTCCAGTAGTCGCGGGCGGCGATGGGCCGCGTGGTAGCGCGCAGCTCCCGCGGCAGCGCCGCCCAGATCAGCACCCAATCGAGGTGGCTCTGGTGGTTCGCAAAGTAGATGCGCTGCTCGGCCTTCGGGGGGCTGCCCTTCCAATGCCCTTGCGCGCCAGTGATGAGCCTGGCGATGAAGGCGAGCAGCAGACCCATCAGTTCGGCACGGCTCATGGCTGACGCACGCGGGCGCAGGGTTCAGGGTTGTCAGTGGCGGAAATGTCGCATGCCGGTGAAGACCATGGCCACCCCACGCTCGTCGGCCGCCGCGATGACCTCGGCGTCGCGCATGGAGCCGCCCGGCTGGATGACACAGCTTGCGCCATGGTCGATCACCACGTCCAGCCCGTCGCGGAAGGGGAAGAAGGCATCGCTGGCGACCGCCGAACCCTTGAGTGACAGCCCCGCGTGTTCGGCCTTGATGGAGGCGATGCGGGCGGAATCCAGCCGGCTCATCTGCCCGGCACCCACGCCCAGCGTCATGCCCCCACCGCAGAAGACGATGGCGTTGCTCTTCACATACTTGGCCACCTTCCAGGCAAACAGCAGGTCCTGCCATTGCGCGTCGGTGGGCTGCAGCCGGGTGGGCACGCTGAGCTGTTCGCGGATGCATTCGCCGTTGTCGGCCGTCTGCACCAGCAGGCCTGAACCCACGCGTTTGGTGTCGATGGCGTTGCGGCCGCGCAGCCAGTCGGTGTCGCCGCCGGGCGGCAGCTCGATGCGCAGCAGTCGCACGTTGGCCTTGGCCGCAAACAGGGCGAGGGCCTCGTCGGTGAAGCCCGGTGCCATCAGCACTTCGATGAACTGCTTGTTGGCCGCCATGCGGCGCGCGGTGTCACCGTCCAGCGGCCGGTTCAGCGCGACGATGCCACCGTAGGCCGAGGTGGGATCGGTCTGCCAGGCCTTGCCGTAGGCCTCGACGGCGCTGGGGCCGATGGCCACGCCGCAGGGGTTGGCGTGCTTGACGATCACACAGGCCGGCTCCGCAAAGGCCTTCACACACTCCCAGGCCGCGTCGGCGTCGGCGATGTTGTTGTAGCTCAGCTCCTTGCCCTGCAGCTGCACCGCGGTGGCCAGTGAGCCCGGGGCCGGGTAAAGGTCTCGGTAGAACGCCGCCTGCTGGTGGGGGTTCTCGCCATAGCGCAGGTCCTGCACCTTGACAAAGCTGCTGTTGGATTGCGCCGGGAACAGGCTTTGCGAGCCGTCTTCCTGCAGCGACGACAGGTGGTTGCTGATGGCGGCGTCGTACTGGGCGATGCGGTTGAACGCGGCCACGCTGAGTGCAAAACGTGTCTTGGCACTGACCTGCCCCTGGCCGCTGAGTTCGGCCAGCACCACCGGGTACTGCGACGCGTCGGTCAGCACGGCCACGTCCTTCCAGTTCTTGGCGCCGCTGCGCACCATGGCCGGGCCGCCGATGTCGATGTTCTCGATGGCGTCTTCGAGGGTGCAGCCGGGCTGGGCCACGGTCTTCTCGAAGGGGTACAGGTTGACCACCAGGATGTCGATGGTGCCGATGCCGTGTGTGGCCAGCGCCTGGCGGTGTTCGGGCACATCACGCCTGGCCAGCAGGCCGCCGTGGATCATGGGGTGCAGTGTCTTGACCCGTCCGTCCAGCATCTCTGGAAAACCGGTGACCTGCGCCACTTCGGTCACCGGCAGGCCTTCGCGGGCCAGCAGGGCTGCCGTGCCGCCGGTGGACACCAGGCGTACCCCCAGCGCATGGAGCGACCTGGCAAGGTCGACGATGCCTGTCTTGTCGGAGACGGACAGCAGGGCCGTCAGGCCTTGGCCGGGTGTCGATGAGCTCGGAGCATTCATGGTGGGGGTGTTCAGAGAAGTCGGTGGTCCAGCAGCTTGCGCCGCAGCGTGTTGCGGTTGATGCCCAGCCAATCGGCGGCCCGACTCTGGTTGCCCTGGGTGCGCTGCATCACGAGTTCCAGCAAGGGCCGTTCAGCGGCCTGCACCACCATGTCGTACAGGCGCTCAGGGGTGGCTTCATCGCCCAGGTCGGCGAGGTAGGCCTCCAGCGTGTCACGCACGCTGTCTTCAATCAGTTTTCGGGTCATGCGCGGCGGGCTTCCAGGTCTCCAGGTGGTGTGTCCGAATGCGCACCCACGGCCCGCTCATCGTTGGCAGCAGGCCAGCGCGGGTACTGGTCGGCCAGGTCATCCAGAAAATCCAGCACGGCCTGGTGCTGCGCCTGCGGCGTCACCAGCGTGTTCATCTGCGTCCGAAAGTGCTCGCCTCCGGGGACACCGCGAACCGCCCAACCGATGTGCTTGCGGGCCGTGCGCACGCCGGTGTCGTCGCCGTAAAGGCCGTAGTGGTCGTGCAGGTGCTCGGCCAGCCAGCGGCGCACGTCGGCTGTGTGCGGTGGCGTGCGCTCGACGCCGTGTTCCAGGAAATGGGCAATGTCGCCGAAGATCCACGGCCGGCCTTGCGCGGCGCGCCCGATCATCAAGGCATCAGCCCCTGTCCAGCGCAGCACGGCCTGGGCCTTGGCCGGTGAATCGATGTCGCCATTGGCCACCACCGGCACGCGCAGCGCCGCCTTGACGGCGGCAATCGTCGTGTACTCGGCCTGGCCGGTGTAGTGCTGTTCGCGCGTACGGCCGTGCACCGTCACCATCGCGATGCCCGCGTCCTCGGCGCAGCGGGCCAGACGGACGGCGTTGCGCTCGCTGTCGCAGCGGCCCGTGCGCATCTTGAGCGTGACGGGCACTCGCTGCGGCGCGCAGGCCTGCACCACGGCCTGCACGATGCGCAGCGCCAGGGGTTCATTGCTCATCAGGGCTGATCCGGCCTCGACATTGCAGACCTTCTTGGCCGGGCAGCCCATGTTGATGTCGATGATCTGCGCGCCGCGGTCGATGTTGAAACGCGCGGCGTCGGCCATCTCTTGCGGGTCTACCCCGGCGATCTGCACTGAGATGGGTGAAGACTCGCCGGTGTGGTCGGCGCGTCGCGAGGTCTTCAGGCTTTTCCAGAGTTCGCGCCGGGACGTCACCATCTCGCTGACGGCATAACCCGCCCCCAGCCGCTTGCACAGTACACGGAATGGCCTGTCGGTGACGCCTGCCATGGGCGCAACAAACAGTCGGTTCGGCAGCTCGATCGGGCCGATGTGCATGGCAGGAGGCGGCAGAAGCGGCTGCGGAAAAGCGGGACGTCAGTATAGCCAGCAGGGTCTTGCCGGCACACCCGACACGGCTCGGCTTGGCGTCGCCCCGACCTGCCTATGATGCACGGACTGCACCATGCAAGACTGGCTTCAATCCCTGCTGACCGCGCTGTCCCTGCCCCAATTCGGGCTGAGTACGGTGTTCGTGGTGTCCGTGCTGTCGGCCACCCTGCTGCCGCTGGGCAGCGAATGGGTGGTCATCGGGCTCGTCAAGTTGGACAACAGCCTGTTCTGGCCCACGGTGCTGGTGGCCACCGTGGGCAATACGCTGGGCGGCGGCATCAGCTGGTGGATGGGTTATGGCGCGGAGCGCGCCTACGAGGCCGTCGCCCACCGCAAGCCCATGGACCTGAAGGCTCTGCGCTGGCTGCAGCAACTGGGCCCGCGCGCCTGCTTCTTTGCATTCCTGCCTGGCGTGGGTGACCCGCTGTGCGCCGTGGCGGGCTGGCTGAAGCTGCCGTTCGGGCCTTGCATGGCCTACAGCCTGGTGGGCAAATTCCTGCGCTACGTGGTCATGACGGCGGCCTTGCTGTGGCTGTTTCCGGGCGAGCTCACGCTGGGCCGCTGAACGACGGGCCACTGCGCGCACCACGGGCCGGCGTCACAATGCCGCGCCAGGATCGGAAGGACATACCTTGAGTACCAACACCCCGTCGTACGACGAACTTGCCGCCACCTATCGCCGCGCCTACCGCCTGGGCCACCTGCAGTCGCTCGCCGGTTGGGACCAGGCCGCCAACATGCCCCCGGGTGGTCAGGAGGCCCGCGCGGCGGCCATGGCCGAGATGGCGGCACTGCTGCACCGGATGCGTACCCAACCGTCACTGAAGGCGCACCTAGACGCGGCAGAACAGGAGCCGCTCAGCGACGACCAGCGCGCCAACCTGCGGGAGATCCGCCGCGACTGGTTCGCCGCAACGGCCCTGCCGGAAGACCTGGTGCAGCGGCAGTCGCTGGCGCGCAGCCGCTGCGAACATGCCTGGCGGCAGCAGCGTCCGGCCAACGACTGGGCGGGTTTCCTGGCCAACTTCAAGGAGGTCCTGGCGCTCGGCCGCGAGGAGGCGCGCCTGCTGTCGCAGCAGACGGGCCTCAGCCCCTACGACGCCATGATGGACCGCTACGAACCCGGCATGACCACGGCGCGTGTGCGCGAACTCTTTGGTGCGCTGCGTCAGTGGCTGCCCGGCTTGATCCGCGAGGTGACCGAGCGCCAGCGTCAGCAGCCGGTGGTGCTGCCGCAAGGCCCCTTCAGCCTCCAGGCGCAGCGTGTCCTGTGCGAGCGAGCCATGCGGCTTTTTGGCTTTGACTTCAACGCCGGCCGGCTCGACGTCAGCACCCACCCGTTCTGCGGCGGCGTGCCCGAAGACGTGCGCATGACCACCCGCTTCGCCGAGCATGAGTTCCTGGGTTCACTGTTCGGCACCATCCACGAGACTGGGCATGGGCGCTACGAGCAGAACCTGCCGCGCGAGTGGGTGGACCAGCCCATGGGCCAGGCGCGCTCGATGGCGCTGCATGAGAGCCAGTCGCTGAGTTTCGAGATGCAGCTGGGTTCACACCCCGGTGTGGTCGCCCAGCTGGCGCCGATGATGGCCGAGGCCTTCGGTGCGCAGCCGGCCTTTGAGCCGGCCAACCTGCAGCGGCTGCTGACGCGTGTGCAGCCGGGCTTCATCCGTGTGGACGCCGATGAGGTGACCTACCCCGCGCATGTGATCCTGCGCTTCGAGATCGAACAGCCACTGATCGATGGCGAGATCGAGGCCGAGGACATCCCGGCGCTGTGGGACACGAAGATGATGGAGCTGCTGGGCATCGACACCCGGGGCAACTTCAAGGACGGCCCGCTGCAGGACGTGCACTGGCCCGAAGGCCTGTTCGGTTATTTCCCGTGTTATTCCATCGGCGCGATGTATGCCGCGCAGTGGTTTGCCGCGATGCGCCGTGACATTCCTGGCCTGGACGACCAGATCAGCGCAGGCCAGCTGGGGCCTGTCTTTGATTGGTTGCGCCGCAACATCTGGAACCAGGGCAGCCGTTTCAGCACCGACGAGCTGACCCGCCTGGCCAGCGGCCAGCCGCTGGACCCATCGCATTTCAGGCGGCACCTGGAGGCGCGCTACCTCGGCCGTTGAGCCGAGGTCAGGCGTCGGCGTGCGTGCCGAGTGGCACGCGGGCCTGTTGCAGTGCCAGCGCGCGTTCCAGGTCGTCCAGCACTTCGTCCAGGCGGCGCAGGGCCAGGGCCGGGCGGCTGCTTGGCGCCGGGCGCCGCCGCACCAGGGTGCGCCGGGGGTCGTCAAGCGCGGCGTCTTGTATGCCCAGGCCGTGCCGCGCCAGCTGGCTGCGCAGCACCGTGCGCCGTGAGCGCAAGTCGGCGCGCGTCTGCTGGTAGGCGTGTTCGGCGATGCGCCGGCGTTGGCCATAGCTGAACACATTGGCCAGGAACAGCTGCGGGTCCCGCGGGTCGGGTTCCACCAGCACGATGTCGGTGTCGGGGTGGCTGTGCTCGTAACCCTTCATGCCCAGCTCCAGCCGTGAGTGGATCAATGAGCGGAAGGTCTGGCTGAGCACCAGCGGCAGCCCGCCCTCGACCAGCGGCGGGATACCTGGCTGGCCCGCCGGGCCGATACGGGGACGTTGGGCACGGCTGGCGTCAAAGGGCACCAGCGGGTTGATGCACAGGACAAGGTCCAGCGGCATGTCCAGCAGGACACTGGCGTGCAGCGTCTTTTTCAGCGCGCCATCCACGTACCAGCGCCCCCCGATCTTCACTGGCGGGTACAGCCCTGGCAGGGCCGCGCTGGCGGCGGCGGCCCTCGAGATGGGCACGTCGGTCTGCGCCAGACCAAACGGCAGGGCCTCGCCAGAGTCCAGATCGGTGGCCACCACCACCAGTCTGCGGCGCAGCAGGCGGAAATCATCGGTGCGGCCCGGTGCGCTGAGCAGCCGGTGAACCGCGCGTTCCAGCGGTGCGTTGCTGAACAGGCCGGTGGGCAGGGCGTGGCCCAGCCGTTCCAGCGTGGACAGCCAGGGGCGCCTTCCCATCGCGCTGGCCGATGCTTGCCGGGCCACTTCGGTCAGCAGGCGCGGCAAGGTGGCGAGCCGCTGGGCAAACTCGTCAAAGGCAGGCTGCACAAAGACCGACGGGTCCATCGCATCGGGCCTGTCGGGGCCGCTTTCGATGAAGGCGGCGCACAGCGCACGGGGTGACATGCCGTTGGCGAGCCCCGCTGCCAGGAAGGCGCCGGCGCTGACGCCCACGTAGCCGTCCAGGGCGGTCAGGTCCAACCCGGCGATGGACTCTTCGAGCGCGCACAGCGCGCCAATCTCATAGACCGCGCCCAGCGGCCCGCCGCCGGCCAGCGCCAGGCCGATGCGTGGCGCGGTGCCTGACCTCACGCTGTCGTGGCCTTCTTGCGGCTGCGCGGAGCACGCGCGGGCGCAACCGCTGCTGGCGCAGGTGCTTGCTTCTTGGCGGACGGGGCGGCGCTGGTCTTGCGCGCCGCGGGCTTGGCAGCCATGACGGCCTTGCGAGCCGCCTTCGGCGCGGCCTCACCCGACAGGCGTGCCACTGCTGCGGCCAATTCGTCGACCCGCTTGATCAGCGTCTCGATGTCCTGCGCGGTGGGCACACCGAGCTTGGCCATGGCCTTGGCCGTGCGCTGTTCAAAGATGGTCTCCAGCTTGTCCCACTGTTGGCCGGCCTTGGCCTGCACATCGCCGGCCATGCTGCTCACCTTGCCGGTGACTTCGTGGATCTTGTCTTCGGCCAGACCCTGTGTCTTGCGCTGCAGGTGCATGCCTTCCTTGATGAGTGTCTCGAAGACCTTGCCGCCTTCGGCCTGCGCGCGCGAAAACGCGCCCATGCCTGCCAGCCAGATCTGCTGGGCAGAATCTCTGACGTTGGCTGCCAGGTGCTTGCTGTCGAACAGCTGGCCGGCAGCGCTGAGCGTTTCGGCAGCCTTCTCGGCGGCCTTGCCGGCGGCACGCGCGGCGGTTTTCGGGATCTTCCTGACCATGAACGTTCCTTCCTGCGGGAGGCTTGAAGGGGTTGATCATAGGCAAGGGCAGTGGAGCGTGCCGCCTAATCGTGGCCATCGCGCGCGCTGAAGATGTGCAGTGCGCGGGCGGTGCCTCAGGCGCCGCCGGGCAGCCGGTTCAGGGTGCCTTGCGAAGCACGGTCACCACGAACTGGCCGTCGATCTTCTCGGCGTCAAAGCGGACCTTGTCGCCCACACTCACGGTGTCCAGCAGCGACTTGTCGCGCACGCGGAAGACCATGGTCATGGCGGGCATGTCCAGGTTCTTGATGTCACCGTGCTTCAGGGTGACGCGGCCCTGTTCCTTGTCGATCTTGCGCACCTCCCCTTCGGTCGCCTGGGCAGCGGCTTGGCCCGCGGCCAGGCAGAGGGTGATCGCAGCGATGAAGGTCTTCAGGAGCATGGTGTGTCGGTTCCGGTGGTACTGCTTCAACGCGCGGGGGGCTGTCCTGGAGGACACGAGAGATGCGGCAGCCTGAAGCGGCTGCTGCTTCCTACAATCATCGCACCAGGTCCCTTGGGGACTCACATCACGCCTCTTCCGGCGCTTTTGCAACCTGCCTGCGGCCGCCAGCCGTGCCGTCCTGACCATGACCACGCCCACCGTCGCCGACCACTCGCTCGAACACATCACCCCGCGCGACCAGGCGGAGGTGCTGGCCCAGGCGCTGCCCTACATCCGCCGTTTCCATGGCAAGACCCTGGTCATCAAGTACGGCGGCAACGCCATGACCGACCCTGCCCTGCAGCAGGATTTCGCCGAGGACATCGTGCTGCTCAAGCTGGTGGGCATGAACCCAATCGTGGTGCACGGCGGCGGGCCGCAGATCGATGCCGCGCTGAACAAGATCGGCAAGAAGGGCCGGTTTGTCCAGGGCATGCGTGTCACCGATGACGAGACGATGGACGTCGTCGAGTGGGTGCTCGCCGGTGAAGTGCAGCAGGACATCGTCGGCCTGATCAACGCCGCAGGCGGCAAGGCCGTCGGCCTGACGGGGCGTGACGGCGGGCTGATCCGCGCGCGCAAGCTGAAGCTCCTCGACAAGGACGACCCCAGCAAGCAGCACGACGTGGGTGCGGTGGGCGAGATCACCGCCATCGACCCGTCCATCCTGCGTGTCCTGCAGGACGACCAGTTCATCCCGGTCGTCAGCCCCATCGGCTTCGGCGAGCACAACGAGAGCTACAACATCAATGCCGACCTGGTGGCTGCCAAGCTGGCCGAGGTGCTGAAGGCCGAGAAGCTGATGCTGCTGACGAACATTCGCGGGGTGCTCGACAAGCAAGGCAAGCTGCTGACCGAACTCACGCCGCGCCAGATCGACGACCTGGTGGCTGACGGCACGATCAGCGGCGGCATGCTGCCGAAGATCGCCGGTGCGCTGGACGCCGCCAAGAGCGGCGTGCATGCCGTGCACATCGTCGACGGGCGTGTGCCGCACGCCATGCTGCTGGAGATCCTGACGGACCAGGCCTACGGCACCATGATTCGGTCTCATTGATGCGGCGCCCTGCCCCTCCCGCCCATGGCTGAGCGCCCCAGTGCCCCACGTCGGGTGTGGCTGTTTGACCTCGACAACACCCTGCACGACGCGTCTCACGCCGTCTTCGGGCCGCTCAAGCAGAGCATGACGGCCTACATCGAACGCGAGCTGGGTGTGTCGAACGAGGAAGCCCATCGGCTGCGGGTTCGCTACTGGCAGCGCTATGGGGCCACGCTGCTGGGGCTGATGCGGCACCACGGTGTCAGCGCGCCGCACTTCCTGCACGACACCCACCGCCTGCCGGGCCTGGAGCAGCGCCTGCGCGCGCCGCTGGCCGACCGTCTGGCGCTGGCCCGCCTGCCCGGCAAGCGGGTCTTGCTGACCAATGCGCCGCGAGAGTACGCACTGCGGGTGCTGCGCGCGCTGCGCCTGCTGCGCCACCTGGATGCCGTCATCGCCATTGAGGACATGGTGATGTTTGGCCACCTGCGCCCCAAGCCCGACAAGCGCATGTTCAGGTCGCTCGTGGCGCGGCTCAGGGTGGCGCCGCACCACTGCGTGCTGGTGGAAGACACGCTCGAACACCAGAAGGCTGCCCGCGCCGTGGGGCTGAAGACGGTGTGGATGCAGGGCTATGCCCTGAGCGCGGCCGCACCCGCCGAACCCATTCGGGTGCGTCTGCGCCGCAAGCCCGTCTATGTGGGCCAGCGGGTACGGCAGTTGCGACACATGCGCCGTTGATGCGGTGTCGATGCGGTGTCGATGCGCCGTTGATGCTTGGGTGAGCGAAGGTGGGAAGTCAGTGTTTACCAGCTTCAGGCTGCGCCGAAAGCCCGTGCCAGAATCCCGTCAACAGGGGTTGCCTCGGGCAGCCTGATGACCAACAACAATGAGAGTTGACGGTGACCAGCGAGGAATCCCCATCCATCCAGAAAGCCGAGCCGGCCGAACCGGATGCGTCTGCCGACAACTTTCCGGCCGTGGCGGCCGAACCCCCGGCTGAAACCGCGGCCGCGGCAGCGCCCGTGCGCAAACGCCCACGTCCGGGTGAGCGCCGTGTCCAGATTCTGGAAACCCTGGCGTCCATGCTGGAGCAGCCCGACGCCGACCGCATCACCACCGCGGCGCTGGCAGCCCGTCTGCAGGTCAGCGAAGCCGCCCTGTACCGCCACTTTGCCAGCAAGGCCCAGATGTTCGAGGGCCTGATCGAGTTCATCGAATCCAGCCTCTTTGCCTTGATCAACCAGGTGCTGGAGCGCGAGGGCCACGGCTCGGCACAAGCCCGGCGCATCACCCAGGTGGTGCTGCAGTTTGGCGAGAAGAACCCGGGCATGGTGCGCGTCATGGTGGGCGACGCTTTGGTCTTCGAGAACGAACGCCTGACGGCACGCATGAACCAGTTCTTCGACCGCATCGAATCGCAGCTGCGGCTGTGTCTGCGTGGGGCGGCCGAAGCCGCGGGTTCAGCCACACCCACGGTGGATGCCAACTCGCTGGCTGCGGCGCTGGTGGCGGTGATTGCGGGGCGGCTGCACCGCTTTGCGCGAACCGGCTTCAGGCGCTCGCCCCTGGAGAACCTGGACCTGGCGCTGGAGCGGCTGACGCGCTGAACCCCGGTGTCGGTGGGTGTACTGAATCATGGGCTCGCGGAAGGGCCGGTTCAACTGCTGGCTGACAGGGCGGCCTTCCTGCCCGAGCAGGGCATGCTGATGGTGGCTGACGTCCATCTGGGCAAGGCCCAGGCCTTCCGGCGCCTGGGGGTGCCTGTTCCCGAGGGCACGACCTGGGGCAATCTGCAGCGCCTGAGCGCACTGGTCGCCCAGACCCAGGCCCGAGAACTGGTCTTTCTGGGCGACCTCCTCCATGCGCGCCACGGGCGCTCCGCAGCGCTTGACCAGGCCTTTGTGAGCTGGCGCAACGCCCATGCCGGTGTGGCCATGCGCCTGGTCAGGGGCAACCACGACAGCCGCGCGGGTGATCCGCCCGCGCGCTGGGGCATCGAGCTCGCGGACGAGCCTTGGCGTTGTGGTCCCTGGGCGCTGTGCCATCACCCCCAGGTCGTGGCAGGCGCCTACACCTTCGCCGGCCACCTCCACCCGGGCGTTCGCCTGGGGCGGGGTGCCGACCGCCTTCGCCTGCCCTGTTTCCACCTCCTGGCCCGCCACGCGGTACTGCCAGCCTTTGGTGAGTTCACCGGTCTGCACCTGGTGCAGCCTGAACCAGGCGAGGGGGTGGCGGTGGTGGCCCACGGTGCCGTCCGCTGGTTGGCGGGCCACGTGCCTTCTGGCGGGGGCAGTACCACCTCTGCCGCCAGCATCAGCCAGCCGTCTGACTACACTGACCCGCCATGAATGCCTACGAGCCCTTGATCGCCCGCGTCGAACAGCTGCTGTCCCGGCTGGAGCGCCTCGTTCCACAGACGCTGGCCGCCCCTGACTGGGCCGCCAGCAGTGCGTTCCGGTACCGCCGGCGCGCAGCGTCGGTGTGGCTGGAGCCGGTGCGGCACGTGGCCGACATTCGCCTGGCCGAACTGCGCGAGATCGACCCGCAAAAGGAACGGCTGGTGCGCAACACCGAGCAGTTCCTGGCCGGCCGCGGCGCGAACAATGTGCTGCTCACAGGGGCGCGGGGCACGGGCAAGAGTTCCCTGATCAAGGCCTGCCTGAATGCGTACGCCGCCCGCGGCCTGCGCCTGATCGAGGTCGACAAGGCCGAACTGGTGGATTTGCCGGACATCGTGGACCTCGTCGCCACGCGCCCCGAGCGCTTCATCGTCTACTGCGATGACCTGAGCTTCGACGACGGCGAGCCTGGCTACAAGGCCCTCAAATCCATTCTGGACGGATCGATTGCGCAGTCGAGTGCCAATGTCCTGATCTACGCCACCAGCAACCGCCGCCACCTGCTGCCCGAGTACATGCAGGAAAACCTCAGCTACCAGCACACGGAAGACGGCGAGGTGCACCCGGGTGAAGGTGTGGAGGAAAAGATCTCGCTGTCGGAGCGCTTCGGCCTGTGGATCAGCTTCTACCCCTTCAGCCAGGCCGAGTACCTCGCCATCGTTGCCCAATGGCTGTCGGCCTGGGGCCTCCAGCCGTCGCAGATCGAGGCCGCCCGACCGGAGGCACTGGTCTGGGCACTCGAGCGTGGCTCGCGTTCCGGCCGTGTGGCCCAGCAGTTTGCGCGCGATTACGCGGCGCGCCTGACAGGCCAGCCGTGATGTCCGGCCAGGCGCCTGCCACCGCCGCAAACACCGCAGCGCCTAGCGAGACTGCCGCTGCCCGCGTGCCCGTGGACGTGGCGGTGGGTGTGCTGGTGCAGCCCGATGGGCGCTTTCTGCTGACGAGCCGCCCCCCCGGCAAGGTCTATGCGGGCTGCTGGGAATTCCCCGGCGGCAAGTTCGAGCCTGGCGAGACCGTGGAGCAGGCGCTGCGGCGCGAGCTGATGGAAGAACTCGGCATCGAGATCGGACCTGCGCACCTCTGGCAGCAGTCGGTGTTTGATTACCCGCACGCCCTCGTGCGGTTGCATTTCTGCAAGGTCTTCGTCTGGGCTGGCAACCTGCAGATGCGCGAGGGGCAGCAGATGAGCTGGCAATCGCTGCCGGTGAGCGTGGAGCCCGTGCTGCCCGGTACCGTGCCGGTGCTGCGCTGGCTGGCCGAGGAACGCGGGTTCACCGGCCCGCTGCCAAGCGCGTAGACTGGCGGAACCATGAGCGACCCGCTGCCTTCACCACCTGTGCCGCAGCCCCAGCCGGTGCCTTCTTCCTCAGCGGACTGGCTGGATGCCGTGCGCTGGGACGCCGATGGGCTGGTGCCGGTCATCGCGCAGGAGCGGCACACCGGCGACGTCCTGATGTTTGCCTACATGAACCGCGAGGCGCTTCGGCTGACAGCCGAACGCCGACAGGCCGTGTACTTCAGCCGCTCCCGCCAGCGGCTGTGGCACAAGGGCGAGGAATCGGGCCACTTCCAGCAGGTGCACGACATCCGGCTCGATTGCGACGCTGATGTGGTGCTGATCAAGGTCACCCAGCTCGGCCATGAACCGGGCATCGCCTGCCATACCGGCCGCCATTCCTGCTTTTTCCAGCGCCTGGAAGGCGGTCAGTGGCACGATGTCGAGCCCGTGCTCAAGGACCCTCAGGCCATCTACCGATGACAGCTTCCGCACCATCACCGGCGGTTTCTTCCGACGACAGCCTGGCCCGGCTGGCCGCCGTCATCGAGAGCCGCCGCTCCGCCGACCCCGACAAGAGCTACGTCGCCCGCCTCTTTGCCAAGGGCACCGATGCCATGCTGAAAAAGGTCGGCGAGGAAGCCACCGAGGTGGTCATGGCCGCCAAGGATGGCGATGTGGCCAAGCTCACGGGTGAGGTGGCTGACCTCTGGTTCCACACCATGATCGTGCTGGCCGCCCACGGCCTGCACCCGCAGGACGTCATCGATGAGCTGCGCCGCCGCGAAGGGCTCTCAGGGCTGGAGGAGTTTGCCCTGCGCAAGCAGCAGACACGAGAACAGCAGGAGCAGCGCTGACATGTCTGAATCCACGCCCACCCCGCCGGCACCGTTCACGGGTGTTGCCAAGACCCCCGACGAGCTCCAGGCCCTGAAGACCATCACCACGGTGGTCTATGCGCTGCAGGCCCTGAGCTTCATCTGGGGACTGCCGGCCCTGGTGGCCGTCATCATCAACTACGTCAAGCGAGACGACGCCCGCGGGACGCTCTACGAAAGCCACTTCGACTGGCAGATCAAGAGCTTCTGGTGGGGGCTGCTGTGGTCGGTGCTGGGCATTGCACTGGCCTTTATCCTGATCGGCTTTGTGGTGCTGGTGGTGGCCTATGTCTGGATGATCTACCGGGTGGTCAAGGGCTGGCTGAAGCTGGCCGAAGGCAAACCCGTCTACCCTGCCTGACCGGCGTCTGGGCGCTTCCCGCATCCTTCACATCACCCCGACAACCCATGAGTGCTGATCCTGACTGCATCTTCTGCAAGATCGTCGCTGGCGTCATT
This sequence comes from Rubrivivax sp., assembly GCA_021298085.1. GTDB lineage: Bacteria > Pseudomonadota > Gammaproteobacteria > Burkholderiales > Burkholderiaceae_C > Rubrivivax. Next base: position 37,569 of record JAJTDE010000006.1, on the reverse strand, counting down.
CCCTCGCGCAAGGTCTTCGAGGACGACCAGCTGCTGGCGTTCCACGACATCCACCCCTGGGCGCCGGTGCATGTGCTGATCATTCCCCGGCAGCACATCGCCACGCTGTCCGATGTCCAGCCGCAGCACCAGGCCCTGCTTGGCCACATGCTGGGCCTGGCGCCGCGGCTCATGAAGGAACTGGGCGTGCACAACGGTTTCAGGACGGTGATCAACACCGGCCCCGATGGCGGGCAGGAGGTCTACCACCTCCACATGCATGTGATGGGTGGCCCGAGACCTTGGAGCAAGGGCTGAATCAGCGCCGGCCTAGAATCGCCGGTTGTAGGACGGGCAGGGCAGGCCGTTGGGGTGCTGCCGCCGGTTTTGGAGAGACATCATGGGTTCGTTCAGCATCTGGCATTGGCTCATCGTGCTGCTGGTAGTGGTGCTGATCTTTGGCACCAAGAAGCTCAAGAACATCGGTTCAGACCTGGGCGGCGCCGTCAAGGGCTTCAAGGACGGTGTCAAGGGCGCCAATGACAACGCCGATGAGGCAGCAGCGCAAGCCGGCTCGGCAGCGCCCGCGCAAGTCACGGCCCGTCATGGCACCGATGGCCACACCGTGGACGTCGAAGCCAAGACCAAGAGCTGACATGAGCCCCGGAGTGTGCGCGGCAGGCGCTGCGGGCGCCGGCACCGTTCAGGCTGCGCGCGCGGCGTGACATGATCGATTTTGGTTTTGACAAGCTCGCACTGATTGGCGCTGTGGCGCTGATCGTGATCGGCCCTGAGAAATTGCCCAAGGTGGCGCGCACCGTGGGCCACCTGTTCGGGAAGGCTCAGCGCTACGTGTCCGACGTCAAGGCCGAGGTCAACCGATCGATTGAGCTGGATGAGCTCAAGAAGATGAAGAGCGATTTCGAGTCGGCTGCGCGCGACGTCGAGCAGACCGTTCACCAGGAAGTGAACGCTGCCAGCTCGGCCTTCGAGAAGGATTGGGCTGACGCGACGTCCAGCCTGGGTTCGTCGCCCTTGGCCGAACCGCCTGGTGCGGCCTACAGCGACACGCCCACCTACCAGCATCCTGGCAAGAAGTGGCGTCTGAAGCGCGGTGCTGTTCCGCAGTGGTACAAGCAGCGGCACGGTGTGCGCAGCAAGGCGCAGTCGGCTGCCGCGCGTGTGGCGCGCTTTCGCCCGCCTGGCCAGAAAGCCCCCCGATGAGCGTGTCGCCCAAACCGGACGATGAACTGGCCGGCACCGAAGCGCCGTTTGTGTCGCACCTGGTCGAGTTGCGAGACCGACTCATCCGTGCGCTGATTGCCGTGGGTGTCTGCTTTGGTGTGCTGGCGCTGTATCCCGGCCCGGCCGGCCTCTATGACCTGCTCGCCGCGCCCATGGTGGCCCACCTGCCGGATGGCACCAAGCTGATCGCTACCAACGTCATCTCGCCCATCCTGGTGCCTTTGAAGATCACCTTGATGGCGGCCTTCCTGATCGCGTTGCCCGTGGTGCTGTACCAGGTATGGGCCTTTGTAGCGCCAGGCCTCTACTCCCACGAGAAGAAGATGGTGCTGCCCCTGGTCATTTCCAGTACCTTGCTGTTCTTGGTAGGGGTTGCCTTCTGCTACTTCATCGTCATCCCGGGGATGTCGAAGTTCATCCAGGCCTTTGCACCCAGCGCCATCACTGCGGCGCCTGACATCGAGCAGTACTTCGGCTTTGTGCTCACACTGTTCATGGTGTTTGGCATTGCCTTCGAAGTGCCCATTGCGGTGATCGTGCTGGCGCGCCTGGGCATTGTGACGATCGAACAGCTGAAGGCCTGGCGGGGTTATTTCATCGTTGGCAGCTTCATCATCGCGGCGGTGGTGACGCCACCCGACGTGATTTCCCAGCTGGCGCTGGCCATCCCGATGTGCATCCTGTATGAGCTGGGCATCATTGCGGCCCGCGTGCTGATCAAGCACACCAAGGCGCCCGACGCCGGCTGAGCCGCCGGCTCAGCCGGTGCTGCGCTGCCGCCGGCGGCCTGATGGGTGGTTCGAGAGACGGGCTGGGCGCGTTCAGCGTGCGGCGACTCGAGGCCTTTGGCTGACCCGCACGCTGACATCCAGCGGTTCGCGGCCCCGCAGCACACGCAGCGTCACCGTGCTGCCAGGCTTCAGGCCAGCCACCAGGCGCATGAAGTCCACCTCGCTGGCCACGGCCTGGCCGTCCAGCTTGGTGACCACGTCACCCGGCCGCAGCCCGGCGGCCGCCGATGGCCCTTCCTGGAGCACCCCGCTCAACAGCACGCCCGTCTGGGCCGTGAGCTTGAGCGATTCGGCGATTTCCGGCGTCAGGGCCACGATCTCGACACCGATCCAGCCCCTGACCACCCGCCCATCCTTCAGCAGCGCCGCCAGGACCTCACGGGCGAGGTCCACGGGGACGGCAAAGCCGATGCCCTGGCTGCCACCGCTGCGAGAGAAGATGGCGGTGTTGATGCCCACCAGCGCACCAGACGCATCGACCAGGGCACCACCCGAGTTGCCGGGGTTGATGGCCGCGTCGGTCTGGATGAAGTCTTCGTACGTGGACAGGCGCAGCCGGTTGCGGCCCAGTGCGCTGACGATCCCCGCGGTCACCGTCTGGCCCAGGCTGAACGGGCTGCCAATGGCCAGTACAGGGTCACCGACCTGCAGCCGGGCTGGGTCGCCCAGGCTGATGACCGGCAGCTGCGGCAGATCGATCTTCAGCACCGCGATGTCGGTCTCGGCATCGCCGCCGACCACCTGGGCGCGGGCCTGCCGGCCATCCGCCAGCTGGACGTCGATTTCATCGGCGCCATCGATCACGTGCTGGTTGGTCAGCAGGTAGCCCTCGGGCGCCACGATCACACCCGAACCGAGGCCCACCTGGGCCTGGCGCGGCTGACGGTTGCCGAACCGGAAGCGGTGCTGCGGGTCGTCGGGCATGGCCCCGGTGGAAGCGCCACGCTGCGCCATGATGCTCACCACCGCCGGTGAGGCAGCCCTTGCGGCTGCCGCGAGGCTGGTGGGTGCAGCCGCCGGGGTGGCTGCACCGGACGCGGCCGTGTTGGGCGCTGCTGGCAGTGGCGAGCTTGTATGGATGACTGTGGCGGTGGGCAGGAAGCCGGCGCGACGGCCAAGCCATTCGGGCTTGAGGGTGGCTACCACAAACAGGGCGGCCACCGCCACGGTGACGGCTTGCGTGAAAATCAGCCAGATTCTGTGCATCATGCGGTCTTCTGATGGTCCAACGCCAAGTCATCGACGCCTATCTGCGGGAAACACTCGCTGTGGACCGCTTCAAGGATTATGGGCCGAACGGTCTTCAGGTCGAGGGCCGGGAACTTGTCGGCCGTCTGATGTGCGGAGTGACGGCAAGCCTCGCCCTGATCGAGGCGGCGGTCAGCTGGCGGGCTGATGCCTTGCTGGTGCACCACGGCCTGTTCTGGCGCGGGCAGGATGGCCGACTGACCGGCTGGCTGCGGCAGCGGGTGGCCAGCCTGATGGCAGCCGACATCAACCTGTGGGCCTTCCACCTTCCGCTGGATGCCCACCCCGAGTGGGGCAACAACGCGCAGCTGGGGTTGCAGCTGGGCCTGCGTGCTGACGCCAGGCTGGGTGACCAGGACATCGCGTTCATTGGCGATGCAGCTGAGGTGAACAGCTTGCCCTTGCTGACCGCCCGGCTGCAGGCGGTGGTGCAGCGCCCGGTGCTGTGCCTGCCCGGCGACGGCCGGCCGCTGCGCCGCATCGCCTGGTGCAGCGGGGGGGCACAGGGCTACTTCGAGCAGGCCATCCAGGCCGGCGCTGACGCCTACATCACCGGCGAGGTCTCTGAACCCCAGGCCCACCTGTCGCGGGAGACCGGTGTAGCGTTCCTGGCCTGCGGCCACCACGCCTCCGAGCGCTATGGCGTCCAGGCGTTGGCGGCGCACCTGGGCGAGCGTTTCGGGCTCGAGCACCGCTTTGTGGACATTGACAACCCTGCCTGACTGCCTGACCACCGCATGACCACCGCATGACCACACCACCGCCCGTCTCCGCTCGCCCCCTGTTGATCGCCATGGGTGACCCGGTGGGCATCGGGCCGGAGTGCATCGTGCGTGCGTTCTGCCGCGGCCAGTTGCAGGATGCCGTGGTGGTGGGTTCGGTGCAGGCACTCAGGCGGGCCGGGCAGGCCGCTGGCTGCAGGCCGGTGATCGCCAGCCTGTCGCCGCACGGTGGCCGCGCCCTGGCCGAGGGATGGTTGAACCTGCCGGCCGGCTGCTTGCCGGTGATCGAGCCCGAGGGGCTGCCACCCGATCTGGCCTCGCTGCCCTGGGGTCAGACGGATGCCCGGGCCGGACGCGCGTCGGCCCGTTGCATCGAGTGGGCGGTTGAACGTCTGCTGGATGGGCAGGGCAGTGCGCTGGTGACGGCACCCATCCAGAAGTCGGCCTGGGCTGCCGCCGGCATTCACTTTCCCGGCCACACCGAGATGCTGCAGGCCTTGTGCACGCGGCCAGGCCTGTCGCCGCCCGACGTGAGGATGATGCTGACCAACGGTGAGCTGAGCGTGGTGCTGGTCACCATCCATCAGTCGCTGCGCAGCGCCATCGATGCGCTCAGCGTCCAAGGCATCCTGCAGACCCTGCGAATCGTCCAGGATGCAGCGAAGCGCCAGGGCCTCGGCCAACCCCGCATCGCGGTGGCCGGGCTCAACCCGCATGCTGGCGAGGGCGGCCTGTTTGGTGACGAGGAAGGGCGCCTGATCGCGCCAGCCATCGAGGCGGCCCGGGCGGAAGGCATCAAGGCCAGCGGCCCCTACCCGCCCGACACCGTCTTCATGAAGGCCAGGCACACCGCCGAGCGCCCGGGCGCCTTTGATGTCGTCGTGGCCATGACCCATGACCACGGCCTGATCCCGGTCAAGTACCTCGGGGTGGAGCACGGCGTCAACGTGACGCTGGGTCTGCCGCTGGTGCGCACCAGCCCCGACCATGGAACGGCCTTCGACATCGCCGGCCAGGGCCTGGCCGACCCCCGCAGCCTGGAGGCGGCCGTGGCCTGGGCGCGCCGCGCCGCCAGCCGCTCAGCGCTTGAGTGAGTCGCGGATCTCGCGCAGCAGCAGCACGTCTTCCGGGGTGGGTGCGGGTGCCGGTGCGGGTGCCGGGGCCTCGCGCTTGAGGCGGTTCATCTGCTTGACCATCAGGAAGATGATGAAGGCCAGGATCACGAAGTACACCAGGGTGGTGATGAAGTTGCCGTAGGCCAGCACCGCGCCAGCCTTCTTGGCTTCGGCCAGCGGCAGGTTGGACGCCTGCCCAGCCAGCGCGATGTAGTGGTTGGAAAAGTCCAGGCCGCCCACGAGCTTGCCGATGACCGGCATGAACACGTCGTTCACGGCGGAGTCGACGATCTTGCCAAAGGCGGCGCCGATGATGACGCCGATGGCGAGGTCCATGACGTTGCCCTTGACGGCAAATTCCTTGAATTCTGAAAAGAAGCTCATCGTGTGTTTTCCTGTGATCAGCCCAGCCCCAACAGGCCAGACACCGGGTGAACAAGCAGGCCCTTGCAGGCCCAGTGCCGAGCACACTAGGCCCGCAGGGTCAAAGCGTCAAGCCGGCGTAAGCCCATCCCACTTGGTTAGGTAGAATGCCGGGTTGATCAAGACGCCTTTTCCGTTTCAAGGACGACCCATGAGTCAAGCTGCCGCGGACCCCAGCCGCAGAACCTGGATTGCGATCACCTGTGGAGCCGGTGCGGTGGGTGGCCTGGCAACCGCAGTGCCCTTTGTCAGCACCTTCACACCTTCCGAGCGGGCCAAGGCGGCCGGCGCCCCGGTGCAGGTTGACATCTCAGCCTTGCGCCCCGGCGAGAAGCTCACCGTCGAGTGGCGTGGAAAGCCGGTCTGGGTGATGCGCCGCACGCCCGAACAACTTGAGTCGCTGAAGAAGACCGAGGGACAAGTCGCCGACCCGACAAGCCTGCGCACCCAATACCCGACGCCGGATTACGCCAAGAACCCGCATCGCTCGATCAAGCCTGAGTTCTTTGTCGGCGTGGGCATCTGCTCCCACCTCGGCTGCTCGCCGAGCGACAAGTTTCAGACGGGCGCCCAGCCTTCGCTGCCCGACGACTGGACGGGGGGCTTCCTGTGCCCCTGCCACGGTTCGACCTTTGACCTGGCCGGGCGCGTCTTCAAGAACAAGCCTGCACCGGACAACCTCGAGGTGCCGCCGCACATGTACCTCTCGGACACCATGCTGCTGATCGGCGAAGAGAAGAAGGTTTGATGTGCCGGACGCTTCTATCGTGAAGCACACCGTATACGAGCATCGAGGACACCATGGCTGAATTCAAGGAAGTGCCTGCCACGGCACCAGTGACCGAAAAGGTCACGGTCTGGTTTGAAAACCGTTTTCCCACGGCATTTGCGGAATACAAGAAGCACCTGTCGGAGTACTACGCTCCGAAGAACTTCAACTGGATGTATTTCTTCGGCTCACTGGCGCTGCTGGTGCTGGTGATCCAGATCGTCACCGGCATCTTCCTGGTGATGCACTACAAGCCGGACGCCAACCTGGCGTTTGCCTCGGTCGAGTACATCATGCGCGACGTGCCCTGGGGCTGGCTGGTGCGCTACATGCACTCCACCGGTGCCAGTGCCTTCTTCGTCGTTGTCTACCTGCACATGTTCCGCGGCATGCTGTACGGCAGCTACCGCAAGCCGCGTGAGCTGGTCTGGATCTTCGGTTGCACCATCTTCCTGTGCCTGATGGCCGAAGCCTTCTTCGGCTACCTGCTGCCCTGGGGCCAGATGAGCTACTGGGGTGCCCAGGTGATCGTGAACCTGTTTGCCGCCGTGCCGTTTGTCGGCCCCGACCTGGCGCTGCTGATCCGCGGCGACTTCGTGGTCAGCGACGCGACGCTGAACCGTTTCTTTGCCTTCCACGTCATCGCCATCCCGCTGGTGCTGGTCGGTCTGGTGGTCGCCCACCTGCTGGCCCTGCACGACGTCGGCTCGAACAACCCGGACGGCATCGAGATCAAGGCCAAGAAGGACGCCAGCGGCAAGCCCCTGGACGGCATCCCCTTCCACCCGTACTACACGGTGCACGACATCATGGGTGTGGTGGGTTTTCTGATCGTCTTCACCGCAGTCATCTTCTTCGCGCCTGAAATGGGCGGCTATTTCCTGGAGTTCAACAACTTCATCCCGGCCGACCCCCTGAAGACGCCAGCCCACATCGCACCGGTCTGGTACTTCACGCCGTATTACTCGATGCTGCGCGCCACGACCGACCCGATGATCAACGTCTTTGTGGTGTTGATCGCGCTGGGTGTGGTGGCCGCGCTGATGTTCGGTCGCCTGAAAAACCCGATGAAGATCGCGGTGGCGGTGGTGGGTCTGGTGGCCATCGTGCTGCTCAAGACCTTCGACGCCAAGTTCTGGGGCGTGGTGGTGATGGGCGCGTCGGTGGTGATCATGTACCTCCTGCCGTGGCTCGACTACAGCCCTGTGAAGTCCATTCGTTACCGCCCGACCTGGCACAAGTACATGTATGGTGTGTTTGTGGTGTGGATGTTTGTCCTGGGTTACCTGGGCATCAAGCCGCCTTCAGACGCCGGCACCCTGATTGCGCAGATCGGCACAGTCTTCTACTTCGGCTTCTTCCTGCTGATGCCGTGGTGGAGCCGCATCGGCGAATTCAAGCCGGTGCCTGACCGCGTCACGTTCCAGCCGCACTGACAAACATCATCGAGTTGTGTCATCCATGAAAAAACTGCTTTTGTCACTGCTGGCTGCCCTGAGTTTCACGGCGACGCCCGCCTTTGCCGCCGGCGGCGGCATTGCCTGGGACCGTTTCCCCAAGGAACGCCTGAACGACGTGGCCGCCCTGCAGAACGGCGCCAAACTGTTTGTCAACTACTGCCTGAACTGCCACCAGGCAGCGTTCATGCGCTACAACCGGTTGCGCGACATCGGCCTGACCGAAGACCAGATTCGCGCCAACCTGATCTTCACCGAGGCCAAGGTCGGCGACCTGATGAAGACCTCGATGGACCCGCGCATGGCCAAGGAGTGGTTCGGTGCCGTACCGCCCGATCTCACCCTGGTGGCACGCTCACGCTCGGCCGCCGGCCAGGGAACGGGTTCGGATTACCTGTACACCTTCCTGCGCACCTACTACCGTGACGAGACCAAGGCCACGGGTTGGAACAATGCCGCCTTCCCGAATGTGGGCATGCCGCACGTGCTCTGGGAACTGCAGGGTCCGCAGAAGGCTGCCTTCGAGACTGTCAAGGACAGCCACGGCGCCGCCACCGAGGTCTTCAAGGGTGTGCAGCCGCTGGCCCCTGGCAAGATGAGCGAGCTCGAGTACAACGCGGCCGTGGCAGACTTGGTCGCCTACCTGACTTGGATGGCCGAACCGATGCGCAAGGACCGTGTGCGCCTGGGCGTGGGTGTCCTGCTGTTCCTGAGTGTGTTCTTTGTCATTGCCTGGCGTCTGAACGCCTCGTTCTGGAAAGACGTCAAGTAGATCGCTGCTCCAGGGTGACTGCGCCTTCGGCAGGCGCAGAACCTGGAGACCATCAGCGCAGTGGTAGCCTAGAGGGTTCCACTGCGCTTGCTGTTTGAGGGGCACAGGCCCTGGTGTCAACGACAGGATTTTCCCGCCATGATGGTTCTCTACTCCGGTACCACCTGCCCGTATTCGCACCGCTGCCGGTTTGTTCTGTTTGAGAAGGGCATGGATTTCGAGATCCGCGACGTGGATCTCTTTGCCAAGCCCGAAGACATCGCGCTGATGAACCCCTACAACGAGGTTCCTATCCTCGTCGAGCGCGACCTGATCCTTTACGAATCGCACATCGTCAACGAGTACATCGATGAGCGCTTCCCCCACCCGCAGCTGATGCCAGGTGACCCTGTGGCTCGCGCGCGTGTCCGTCTGTTCCTGTTCAATTTCGAGAAAGAACTCTTCTCTCACGTGAACATGCTGGAAGGACGTGGCGTCAAGGCCACCGAGAAGCAGCTGGAAAAAGGCCGCGAACAGATCCGTGACCGCCTGACGCAGCTCGCCCCGATCTTCCTGAAGAACAAGTACATGCTGGGGGACGACTTCTCCATGCTGGACGTTGCCATTGCGCCGCTGCTGTGGCGTCTTGATTACTACGGCATCGAGCTGTCAAAGAACGCGGCACCGCTGCTCAAGTACGCCGAGCGCATCTTCTCGCGCCCGGCCTACATTGAAGCATTGACACCTTCTGAAAAGGTGATGCGCAAGTAACGCGCCGCCGCACGATGTCCAGCATCAGCACAGACTCGGGCACGTCGACGCGCCCCTACCTGATTCGTGCACTCCACGAGTGGTGTACCGACAACGGCTTCACGCCGTATCTCGCGGTTCACGTCGATGCCGACGTCCAGGTTCCGGCCGAGTACGTCAAGAACAACGAGATTGTGCTGAACGTCGGCTTCGAGGCCACGAGCGCCTTGAAGCTGGGCAATGAATTCATCGAGTTCAAGGCCCGGTTTGGTGGCGTTGCGCGAGAGATCGTCGTGCCCGTCAACCACGTGGTGGCGATCTATGCGCGGGAAAATGGGCAGGGCATGGCCTTTCCAGCGCCCGTGTCAGACGCGGTAGCATCGACAACCCAGCCAAAGGCGGGGGCAGCCCCTTCGTCCACCCCGCATCTGGCCGTGGTGGACGACCGCGGCTCGGCGGGCGCTGCGAGTGTGTCGGATGATGATGAACCTCCGCCCAGCCCGGGGTCGCGGCCTGTGCTGAAGCGGATCAAGTAGATGGCGTTGTGAGCGTTCCTTGACGGCTGGCCAAGCCGCCGTACAAGGTTCCGAGAGTGTCTTGTGCCCAGGCTCGTCGAGCCTGGTTTCACAGTGGGCGGGACGCTGCAGTCCCGGCCCTGAAGCCGGCTTAGCTCAGTTGGTAGAGCACCCGCCTTGTAAGCGGAAGGTCTTCGGTTCGATTCCGAAAGCCGGCACCACCGACGGCCCGCAAGGGCTGCATGGAAGGCCCAGCGATGCAGATTCTCATCATGCACGGCGGTGCGGCGCGCAGTCGAATGGTTCAGCTGAGCGCGTGGCAGCTGGTGCTGGCAGGCGTGGTCCTGGTGATGCTGATGCTGATGCTCTCAGGCACGGTCTACCACTACCTGTTCCAGAAGGCCGCACGCGAAGGCTGGCCGGTGGTCAGCCAGATCGTGAAGCTGGTTGTCCGCGACGAGTTTGCCCAACGTGACCGTTTCCTGCGCGAGAACCTCGACGTGATGGCACAGCGTCTGGGCGAGGTGCAGGCCAAGCTGGTCCGGCTTGACGCCGTCAGTGAGCGGGTGGCGTCGGTGGCAGGTATCAAGCCGGCCGATCTCGAACTCATGCGGCGACTAGCCCCTTCACCGGGCGCCCCTGCCGCCTCGGGGGCTACGGGTGGCCCGAACCCCAGCCCTGCCGATTCCGGCGGCCAGGGGGGGCCCTACCTCCCCGTCGACCGCCCCAGCCTGGAGCAACTCCAGGCCACGGCCAGCATCATGGATGAATCGGCCGACCGCACCGCTGACATCTTCACCCTGATCGAATCGCGCCTCTTTGAGGCCCGGCTGCGCAACCTGATGGTGCCCAGCACCAAGCCGGTGGACGTGCAGATCGGTTCGGGTTTCGGGTTCCGTCGAGACCCCTTCACGGGCCGCCCTGCACTGCATGCCGGGCTGGACTTTCCTGCCGACGTTGGCACGCCCATCATGGCTGCGGCGGGCGGCGTGGTGGGTCTGGTCGAGTACCACCCTGCCTACGGCAACGTGGTGGAGGTCGACCACGGCAATCAACTCGTGACGCGCTATGCCCATGCGTCGCGCATCGTGGTCAAGCAGGGTGAGCTGGTGAAGAAGGGGCAGAAGATCGCCGAGGTGGGCAGCTCAGGCCGCTCGACCGGGCCGCACCTGCACTTCGAGGTGCTCGTGGAGGGCGTCCCGCAAGACCCTGCCCGATTCCTGGCCGGTCGCGCCGAGACGCCGCCCACCGCGGCAACGGGCCGCCGCTGATCACAGGCCCCAGGGCCTGACGTGCACAGGCCAACCTGCCCAGGCACCCGAACCGGGTGATAAAGTGTCCGGTTGATCTGTGTGTCTTGGGCACGGGTTGACGGCGGCGTGCTGTTGATTCCATCCCAGCCTTGGTTTTCTCCGCGCCGCCCTGACATCAGCTGGTTTGTTCGCGCTGCTCCAGCGCGCCCGATGCTCCAACCGACGCCTCCCACGCATGTTGCCCAAGTTTTTGACCTCTCTTTTCGGTAGCCGCAACGACCGGCTCCTGAAGACTTACCAGCGCACGGTGGAGCAGATCAACGCGCTCGAACCCCGGTTCGAGAAGCTTTCTGACCAGGAGCTGCGTGCCTCCACCGACAGCTTCAAGGCCCGCCTCGCCCAGGGCGAATCCCTGGACGACCTTCTGCCTGAAGCCTTTGCGGTGGTGCGCGAGGCCGGCAAGCGCACCTTGCGCATGCGCCATTTCGATGTCCAGCTGATGGGCGGCATGGCGCTGCACCAGGGCAAGATCGCCGAGATGCGCACGGGTGAAGGCAAGACGCTGATGGCCACCTTGCCGGTCTACCTGAATGCCTTGGCCGGCAAAGGCGTGCACCTGGTGACGGTCAACGAATACCTGGCCCGCCGTGATGCCGAGTGGATGGGTCGCCTGTATGGTTTCCTGGGCCTGACCGTGGGCGTCAACGTCCCCGGCATGGGCCGGGAGGAAAAGCAGCAGGCCTTTGCGGCCGACGTCACCTACGGCACCAACAACGAGTTTGGCTTCGACTACCTGCGCGACAACATGGTCTACGAGACCGCCGACCGGGTGATGGCGCGTGGGCAGCATTACGCGATCGTCGACGAGGTGGATTCCATCCTGATCGACGAGGCACGCACGCCGCTGATCATCAGCGGCCAGGCCGAAGACCACACCGACCTCTACCTGAAGGTCGACAGCATCGCGCCGCTGCTGAAGAAGCAGATTGGCGAAGCCGACCCTCGTACCGGCGAAGGTGTGATCGAGCCCGGTGATTTCACCGTCGACGAAAAGCAGCACCAGATCTTCCTGACGGAAGCGGGCCACGAAAACGCGGAGAAGCTGCTGGTGGCCAATGGCCTGCTGGCCGAAGGCGCCAGCCTGTACGACGCGGCCAACATCGCGCTGATGCACCACGTGTACGCCGCGCTGCGTGCCCGCAACCTCTACCACCGTGACCAGCACTACGTCGTGCAGAGTGGCGAAGTCATCATCGTCGACGAGTTCACTGGCCGCCTGATGACGGGACGCCGCTGGAGCGATGGCCTGCACCAGGCCGTCGAGGCGAAGGAAAAGGTTCAGATCCAGGCCGAGAACCAGACCATGGCCTCGGTGACCTTCCAGAACTACTTCCGGCTGTACAGCAAGCTGGGTGGCATGACGGGCACGGCCGATACCGAAGCCTACGAGTTCCAGGAGATCTACGGCCTGGAAACGGTGGTCGTTCCGCCCAACAAGCCCACGGTGCGCAAGGACGAGCTGGACCTCATCTACAAGACGGCGCCGGAAAAGCACGATGCGGTGCTGGCGGACATCCGCAACTGTCATGAACGTGGTCAGCCGGTGCTGGTGGGCACCACCTCCATCGAGAACTCCGAACTCGTCTCGACCTTGCTGACCAAGGCGAAGCTGCCCCACCAGGTGCTGAACGCCAAGCAGCACGCGAAGGAGGCTGAGATCGTGGCCCAGGCTGGCCGCCCTGGCATGATCACCATCGCCACCAACATGGCTGGCCGCGGCACCGACATCGTGCTCGGCGGCAATGTGGAAAAGCAGATCCAGTTTCTCGAGGCCGACCCGACCATCGATGACGCCACCAAGGCTGCCCGTGCGCAGCAGCTGAAGGACGAGTGGCAGGGCCTGCACGACCAGGTCAAGTCGCTGGGTGGCCTTCGTATCATCGCGACCGAGCGGCACGAGAGCCGCCGCATCGACAACCAGCTGCGTGGCCGTTCCGGCCGCCAGGGTGACCCTGGCTCTTCCCGCTTCTACCTGAGCCTGGACGACCCCCTGATGCGCATCTTCGCGGGTGACCGCGTGCGCGCCATCATGGACCGCCTGAAGATGCCCGAGGGCGAGGCCATCGAGGCCGGTATCGTCTCCCGCAGCATCGAAGGTGCGCAGCGCAAGGTCGAGGCGCGCAACTTCGACATCCGCAAGCAGCTGCTCGAATACGACGACGTCTCCAACGACCAGCGCAAGGTCATCTACCAGCAGCGCAACGACATCCTCGAGGCCAGCTCGGCGTCGATGGTCGAACAGATCGGCAACCTGCGGCGCAGCGCCCTGACCGATGTCGTTCGCGCCCATGTGCCGGCCGAGAGCATGGAAGAGCAGTGGGACCTGCCGGCCCTGGAGAAGACGCTGCGCGAGGAATGGCGTCTGGAGCTGCCGCTGCAGTCTGCGGTGGCCGGCAGCGACTCCATCACTGACGACGACATCCTGGAGAAGGTCACCGCCGAAGGCGACAGGGTGTTCCAGGAGAAGCTGGATGTGGTCGGTATCGAGCAGTTTGCACCGTTCATGCGCATGGTCCTGCTGCAGAGCATGGATTCGCACTGGCGCGAGCACCTGGCTGCGCTGGATTACCTGCGCCAGGGCATCCACCTGCGTGGCTATGCCCAGAAGAACCCGAAGCAGGAATACAAGCGCGAGGCGTTTGAACTGTTTGCCCAGCTGCTTGACGTGGTGAAGATGGAAGTCACCCGGACGCTGCTCACGGTGCGCATCCAGACCCAGGAAGAAGTGTCCCAGGCGGCCGAAGCCATCGAGGAACGGGCGACGCAGGTCAGCAACGTCACCTACACCCACCCCAACGAAGATGGCAGCGTCAGCGCCGAGACGGACCCTGCCACCACCGTGGCCGAGGTGCCGCGAGTCGGCCGCAACGACCCGTGCCCCTGTGGCAGTGGCAAGAAGTACAAGCTGTGCCACGGCAAGCTCAGCTGAGTCCTGCTGCGCGCCTACGCCGACAGGTCGTCTGTCGTCAGCCTGACCCTTGTGGGGCGGGAGGCGGGGGGCGGCCTGAGCGCCACAGCCCTGTGAACCTGTCCAGCCCCACCTGAGGAGTTCCCCATGGCCGTCAATCTGCTGGTCCCTGAGGCCTCCAGCCTCCAGCCCGTGGCCGGCCTGCGCATCGGCGTGGCCGAGGCCGGTATCCGCAAGGCCAACCGCCGTGACCTGGTGGTGTTTGAACTGGCGCCTGGCGCACAGGTGGCTGGCGTATTCACCCGCAACCGCTTCTGTGCCGCGCCCGTCCAGCTGTGCCGTGAGCACCTGTCCCTGGCGGAGCCGGGCCAGGAAATCCGTGCCTTGGTCATCAACACCGGCAACGCCAATGCCGGGACCGGCGAGGACGGGCTGGCCCGTGCGCGCCAGACCTGCGCTGCCCTGGCGTCGCTGATGGGTGTTCGCCCACAGCAGATCCTGCCGTTCTCCACAGGGGTCATCCTGGAAACTCTGCCCGTCGACAGACTGGTGGCGGGCTTGCCGGCCGCGCTGGCCGGGCTGGATGGTCACCGCTGGCTCGATGCCGCCTACGGCATCATGACCACCGACACCCTGCCCAAGGCAGCCAGCCGCCGAGTCAATATTGGCGGCCACCCGATCACCGTCACCGGCATCTCCAAGGGTGCGGGCATGATCCGCCCCAACATGGCCACCATGCTGGGCTTCCTGGCCACCGATGCACGACTGGCACCCGGGCTGGTACAGCAATTGGTGCGCGAAGCAGCGGATGCCAGCTTCAACAGCATCACCATCGATGGCGACACGTCCACCAACGATTCCTTTGTGATGGTGGCCACGCAGCAGTCGCCGCTTCCGCTGATCGAGTCACTCGGCAGCGACGAAGGCCAGGCCTTGCGGGCCGTGGTCATTGAGGTCGCGCAGCAACTGGCGCAGGCCATCGTGCGCGATGGCGAAGGTGCCACCAAGTTCATCACGGTGAAGGTCAGTGGTGGGCGCAGTGTCCAGGAGTGCCGTCAAGTGGCCTACGCCATCGGGCACTCGCCGCTCGTCAAGACAGCCTTCTTTGCCAGCGACCCCAACCTCGGTCGCATCCTGGCGGCGGTGGGCTACGCCGGTATCGACGACCTCGATCAGTCGCTGATCGACCTGCACCTGGACGACGTGCACGTGGCCACCCGTGGTGGCCGTCACCCGGCCTACCGTGAAGAGTATGGCCAGCGTGTGATGAAGAACAGCGAGATCACCGTGCGCGTGGGCCTGGGCCGCGGTGATGCCGAAGCCACCATCTGGACTTGCGATTTCTCGCACGAGTACGTCAGCATCAATGCCGACTACCGCAGCTGAGCCGCCCACCAGGACGCCTTGAACAGGGTGCGGGAGACGTTCAACCGGTGGCTGTCATGGCGGTGGCGCCTGCCGCCGGACGACCTGCTGCGTGACCGTGCCTACCGGCGTCTGTTTTCCTCGATCCTGATCAGCTCGCTGGGCGGGCAGGTCAGCATGCTGGCGCTCCCCTTGACGGCGGCCCTGCTGCTGAAGGCCTCGCCGGTGCAGATGGGGCTGCTCACGGCGTTTGAGCTGCTGCCCTTTGTGCTGTTGTCGCTGCCGGCCGGCGTCTGGCTGGACCGTGTCCGCAAGTTGCCCGTGTACGTGGCAGGCGAAGCCTTGCTGGCGGTGGCGCTGGCCACGGTGCCACTGGCGTGGTGGGCCGGTTGGCTGACCATGCCCTGGATGTACGCGGTGGGTTTTGTGCTGGGCAGTGTGCACGTGGTAGCCGGCACGGCCGCGCAGATCGTGCTGACGCAGGTGGTGCCGCGAGAGCGGCTGGTGGAGGCGCACGCCAAGAATGCGCTGGCCAGCTCAGGCTCTGAGGTGGTCGGGCCCGGCCTGGCCGGTGCGCTGATCAAGGCGGTGAGCGCGCCCGTGGCCTTGCTGATCGACGCCCTGGCGCTGCTGTTCTCGGTGGTGATCCTGCGGGGATTGAGGGTGGTCGAAGTCATCCAGCCGGTGGCCCGAGCCGACTTTGTCGGTGAACTCAAGGCGGGCCTGCGCTTTGTGCTCAATACACCGTTGCTCGTGGCGCTGGCGGTCACCATGGGCCTGTGGCAGATGTGCCATTACGCCGCCGTGGTGGTGCAGATCCTCTTTGCCACGCGTACCCTCGGCATGAGCGAGGCCGATGTGGGTGTGAGCTTTGTGGGGCTCGGGGTCGGCACGGTGGCCGCCAGTGTCTGGGGCAAGCGGCTGTCCGCCGCGTGGGGCGTGGGCCCGGCGCTGGTGGTGGGCCTGGGCGTGGCCGGTGTCGGTTGGTGCCTGTGCAGTGTGGCACCTGTGTCGGCCTGGGGGCCGTGGATGTTTGCGGCGATGTTGCTGTGCTTCGGCTTTGGGGCGGTGCTGACCTTCATCAACTTTCTGGCCTTGCGCCAGGCGGTTACCCCTGCACCGCTGCTTGGGCGCATGACCAGCACCATGCGTTGGCTGATGCTGCTGCCTGCCGGCCCAGGTGCCCTGCTGGGAGGCTGGCTGGGTGAACACGTTGACTTGAGGGCGGCCTTGGCGTTTGCCGGCGTCGGTTCATTGCTGGTGGCCGGCTGGGCCTGGCACAACCCGGTGGTCAGGGGCGTCAGGACCTTGCCCTCGCCGGCTGCACTGCCGCAGGGGGTGGGGGACAAGGTCGGTGCAGCGCCACCACCGGCGGCTGGGTTGGCCGAGCCCGACGTCAACGAGGGTGCGGCGAAAAGCGGTCCACCGCGTCCGTGATGATGCCGTCGACCCCGAGCCCTTGCAGCCACTGAGCGGGCGACGGGTCATTGACGGTATACACCAGCACACGCCAACCCGAGCGGTGCGACTGGTTGATCAGCTCACGGCTTATCAACCCGTAGTTGGTCACGATGGCACGGCAGCCCAGCGACGCCGCCACCCGTTCCCAGCCTTCCCACAAGGTGTCCAGCAGCAGCGCGCGGGGCACCTGCGGGGCGGTTTCCTGGGCGCCGGCCAGGGCGTCGGGTTGGAACGAGCTGAATAATGGCCAGCGCTCGGCGCCTTCCCACAGCGTCAGCACGGCTTCGCCGACCACATGGCCGGTGTGACGCTCGGTGCCGGGGGTGGGCTTGATCTCGATGTTGAGGTCGAACTGGTTGGCCCGCACAAAGCGCGCGATGGCCTCCAGGCTGGGCGGTGGTTCGCCGGCGTAGGTGCGGCTGTGCCAGCTGCCCACGTCGGCGCGTGACAGCACGGCCCAGGGGTGTTGCCCGGCCAGGCCGCGGCTGTTGGCGGTGCGGTCGAGCGTGGCGTCGTGCAGCAGGAAGGGCTGGTCGTCGGACGACAGCTTCACGTCGCATTCAAAGGCGCGGTAGCCGTGGCTGGCGCCGACGCGGAAAGCCGCCAGCGTGTTTTCGGGGGCGAGCTTGCCGGCACCCCGGTGTGCGACCCAGAAGGGGTAGGGCCAGGGCTCGAGCATGGCATCAGACGGGGGAGTGATCGGCATGGCGGCGCGCTGCATCAGGCCGCGCGTTGGCCGTCGCCGTCGAACCAGTGCAGGCGCTCGGCGCGTGCCGTGAGCGTCACGGTGCTTCCGGGTGCCGGGGCTGGGAGTGTGCCGTCGATGCGCAGCGTGAAGGGCACCGCGCCCAGCAGGCCATACACCAGGCGTTCGGCACCCAGCGTCTCCACCACCTCCACCGTCAGCGGCCAACGCACGGCGTCGTCAGCCGTCTCCGCGTGGGCCACCTCGGCATGTTCGGGGCGCAGACCCAGTGTCAGCGCGCCCTCGCGCGGCGCCGCGGCCGGCAGGGCCAGTCGGGTGCCGGCCATCAAGAACTCACGCCCTTGTGCGGTCCCCTGCAGGAGATTCATCGGCGGTGCGCCGATGAAGCCCGCCACGAAGGTGGTGGCCGGCCGCTGGTAGACCTCGTCAGGTGTGCCGATCTGCTCCATGCGGCCACCGTTCATGACGATCATGCGCTGCGCCAGCGTCATCGCCTCGACCTGATCATGAGTGACAAACAGCGAGGTGATGCCCAGCTCGCGGTGCAGCTTCTGGATCTCGATGCGGGTCTGGGCGCGCAGCTTGGCGTCCAGGTTGGACAAGGGTTCGTCGAACAGGAAGACGGCGGGCTGGCGCACGATGGCCCGGCCCATCGCCACCCGCTGGCGCTGGCCGCCCGAGAGTTGACGCGGCTTGCGGTCGAGCAGGCCGGAGAGTTCCAGGATCTTGGCGGCCTTGTTCACCCGCTCGTCGATCTGCGCCTTGGGCACCTTGGCGATCTTCAGGCCGTAGGCCATGTTGTCGTAGACCGTCATGTGCGGGTAGAGCGCGTAGTTCTGGAAGACCATCGCGATGTCGCGCTCGGCCGGCTCCAGGTTGTTGACCACACGGCCACCGATGGCGATGTCGCCCCCGGTGATCTCCTCGAGGCCAGCCACCATGCGCAGCAAGGTGCTCTTGCCGCAACCGCTGGGACCCACGATGACGATGAACTCTCCGTCGTTGATCTCGGCGTTGACGCCGTGAATCACCTTGACAGCGGCCTTGGTGCCGGGCGCATAGGTCTTCTCGACAGAACGCAGGCTGATGGCGCCCATGAATATCCTCGTTATTTTTCGGTATCGACCAGGCCCTTGACGAACCATCGCTGCATCAGGATCACCACCAGGGCCGGCGGAATCATCGCCAGCATGGCTGTGGCCATGACCGCATTCCACTCGGTGGCGGCATCGCCGCCGCTGATCATGCGCTTGATGCCCATGACCACCGGATACATGGCTTCGTCGGTGGTCATCAGCAGCGGCCACAGGTACTGGTTCCAGCCGTAGATGAACTGGATCACAAAGAGCGCCGCGATCGACGTGGTGGACAAGGGCAGCAGCACATCCTTGAAGAAGCGCATGGGCCCGGCGCCGTCGATGCGTGCGGCCTCCACCAGCTCATCGGGCACCGTCAGGAAGAACTGCCGGAACAGGAAGGTGGCGGTGGCGCTGGCGATCAGCGGGATCGTCAGGCCGGCGTAGCTGTTGAGCATGCCCAGGTCACTGACGACCTGGTAGGTGGGCAGGATGCGAACCTCCACTGGCAGCATCAAGGTGACAAAGATCATCCAGAACACCAGGCTGCGCCCGGGAAAGCGGAAATAGACCACCGCAAAGGCCGACAGGAGCGAGATGCAGATCTTGCCGATGGCGATGATCAGTGCACTGATCAGGCTGACGGTCAGCATGGGCAGTGCGGCCGGCACCGGTGTGCCGTATTCGGTGACACCGCCAAACAGCGCAAATCGGTAGCTGTTGATGAAGTTGTCGCCCGGCAGCAACGACATCGGCACGTTCTGCACGATCTGCGTGGCCGTCTGGGTGCTGGCCACAAAGGTGATGTAGACGGGGAATGCCACCGTCAGCACGCCGATGATCAGCGTGAGGTGGGCCAGGAACGTGGCCAGGGGGCGGTTCTCAATCATGCGGTTCCACACCCTCAGTAGTGCACACGTTTTTCCACGTACCGGAACTGAACCACCGTCAGCGCGACGAGGATCAGCATCAGGATCACCGACTGTGCCGCCGAGCCGCCGAGGTCCAGCGCCTTGAAGCCGTCGTGGTAGACCTTGTAGACGAGGATGGCGGTGTCCTTGCCCGGGCCGCCTGAGGTGGCCGCGTCAATGATGGCAAAGGTGTCAATGAACACGTAGATGACATTGATCACCAGCAGGAAGAAGGTGGTGGGTGTCAGCAAGGGGAACTGCACCGTCCAGAAGCGCCGCCACGGGCCGGCACCGTCGATGGCAGCGGCCTCGATCAGGCTCTTGGGAATGCTCTGAAGGCCCGCCAGGAAAAACAGGAAGTTGTACGAGATCTGCTTCCAGACAGCCGCCAGCACGATGAGCACCATGGCATGGGTGCCGTTGAGCAGGTGGTTCCAGTCGACGCCCATTGCGCGCAGCGCATAGCTCACCACCCCGATGGACGGTGCAAACATGAACAGCCACAACACGCCCGCCACCGCGGGGGCCACGGCGTAGGGCCAGATCAGCAGGGTTCGGTAGAAGGCCGAGCCCTTGACGATGCGGTCGGCCATCACGGCCAGCAGCATCGACAGGCTCAGCCCCAGGCCAGCCACACAGACGGAAAAGACGGCCGTGGTCTTGAACGAGGCCAGGTAGGTCTCGTCGCGAAACAGGGTCCTGAAGTTCTCCAGGCCCACGAACTGGGTGCTCGTGCCAAAGGCATCCTGCTGCTGGACGCTGAAGTACAGCGCCTGAACCGCAGGCCAGAAGAAGAACACCAGGATGATGACCATCTGGGGCGCAATCAGCGCCCAGGGCAGCCACCAGCTCTTGAAGCGAACCCGCTTTTCAACCGCCATCGTTGCGTCCGTTGCGGTGCAGGTTTACTTGTTGGCCTTCTCGAACTTCTCGAGTTCGACGTCACCACGGCGCTTGGCATCTTCCAGGCCCTGCTTGGCGCTCTTCTTGCCGGACCACACCTGTTCCAGTTCCTCGTCGAGGATGGTGCGGATCTGCACGAAGTTGCCCAGGCGGATGCCGCGCGACTTGTCGGTGGTCTTGCGGATCATCTGGGTGACGCTGACGTCGGTGCCCGGGTTCTGCTTGTAGAAGCCGCTCTTTTCCGTGATGTTGAAGGCCTCGGTGGTGATGGGCAGGTAGCCTGTCTCCTGGTGGCTCTTCGCCTGCACTTGAGGATCGGACAGGTATTTGTAGAAAGCCGCGACGGCCTTGTACTCCTCCGGCTTCTTGCCGGCCATGGCCCACAGGCTGGCACCACCGATGACGGTGTTCTGGGGAGCGCCCGCAACGTCTGGGTAGAAGGGCAGGGTGCTGATGCCGGCCTGCGCCTTCAGGTTGCGCTTGATGCCGCCGTAGGCGGCTGAAGAGCCGGTGTACATCGCGCACTCGCCCGACTGGAAGGTGGCGTCGGCCGAGTTGTTGCGGCCCTTGTAGACAAACAAGCCCTGCTGGGCCATGTTGGCCAGGTTCTCGATATGGCGCACATGCAGCGGCGTGGTGATGTTCAGCCGGGCATTCAGGCCGTTGAAGCCGTTGCGCTGGGTGGCAAATTCGACGTTGTGCCAGGCGCTGAAGCTTTCCAGCTGCGTCCAGCTTTGCCAAGCCGTGGTGAACGGGCACTTGTGGCCGCTGGCCTTGAGCTTGGCCGCGGCAGACACCACTTCAGGCCAGGTCTTGGGCGGGGCGTCAGGGTTCAGGCCAGCCGCCTTGAAGGCGTCCTTGTTGTAGTGCAGCACTGTGGTCGAGCTGTTGAACGGCAGGCTGAGCATCTGGCCATTGGGGGCGGTGTAGTAGCCCGACACGGCCGGTACGTACACGCTGGCATCAAACTTCACACCGGCGCGGCTCATCACCTCGTTGACGGGGACGATCGCACCCTTGCTGGCCATCATGCTGGCCGTGCCAACTTCAAACACCTGCAGCACGTGGGGCGCGTTGCCGGCGCGAAATGCCGCAATGGCGGCGGCAAAGCTCTCGGGGTAGGTGCCCTTGAAGACCGGCACCACCTTGTAGTCCTTCTGGCTGTCGTTGAAGCCCTTGGCCAGGCCATTGATCCACTCGCCCAGCTGGCCGCTCATGGAGTGCCACCACTGGATTTCAGTCTGGGCCATGGCCGGTGTGAGGCCCATGGCCAGGGCGGAAACAACGATCGCGTGCTTGAATTTCATGGGTGCTCCTGCGAGTGCATCAGTGGAATGGATCGGCTCAGTGTGTGAGCCCTTCGTGTCAATGGCGTGACAAGGGCCGTCTGGCGCGAGGGCCGGCCGTCCTTTTTTGGTCAGCCCGGTTTGTGTCACAAAACCGTCTTGTGGTGGAACCGGACTTTCCCGCCAACCCGGCTCCAGCCCTGGTGGTAGGAAGCCCTTCCATCAGGGTAAATGCTGCGCTGCGGTAGCATCCTGGCTTGATCAACGGACATGGCTCACAGCCGGCCCCAGCACCCTGGCGGGGCGACCGAAGCCCGTGATGTCGCGCCCATGAACGCCCCCTTGCCCAACCTGCCCCGTGTGGAGTGGGTGTCTGACGACACCCAGGCGCCTCGACTGCGCGAGATTCCCTACAACTACACCTCGCTGTCTGACCGGGAGATCGTTATCCGGCTGCTGGGCTCCCGGGCGTGGACCTTGCTCGAGCAACTGCGCGGCGAACGCCGCACTGGGCGTTCAGCCCGCATGCTCTACGAGGTGCTGGGCGACATCTGGGTGGTCCAGCGCAACCCTTACCTCGAAGATGACCTGCTGGCCAACCCCAAGCGGCGTCAGGCCCTGATCGACGCGCTGCAGCACCGTCTGAGCGAAGTCGAAAAGCGCCGCACGCCAGAGGCCGACGCGCAGCGCGATTCGCTGGTGGGTGAACTGCTGGTGGCTGCACGCGCCTGTGTGGGGCGTTTTGCCGAGCGCTTTCGGGAGGTCTGGGACCTTCGCAAGCTCACGCGCAAGGTGCTGGGCCGGCACACCGCCAAGGACAACCTCAAGTTCGACGGTCTCAGCCGGGTGTCGCACGTCACCGACGCCACCGACTGGCGCGTCGAGTACCCGTTTGTCGTCCTGACGCCCGATACCGAAGCCGAGATGGCCGGCCTGGTGCAAGGCTGCATCGAACTGGGCCTGACCATTGTCCCGCGGGGCGGTGGCACGGGTTACACCGGTGGCGCCGTGCCGCTGACCTGGAAAAGCGCGGTGATCAACACCGAGAAGCTCGAGGCCATGAGCGAGGTCGAGCATATTCGCTTGCCGGGCCTGGCGGAGCCCGTGGCCACGGTCAGCAGCGAGGCCGGTGTCGTGACACAACGCGTGGCCGACGCCGCTGAACGTGCAGGTTATGTCTTCGCCGTTGACCCCACCTCGGCCGAAGCCAGCTGCATCGGCGGCAACATCGCGATGAATGCGGGTGGCAAGAAGGCCGTGCTGTGGGGCACCGCACTGGACAACCTCGCCAGCTGGAAGATGGTCACCCCCCAGGCCACCTGGCTGGAAGTGGTGCGCCTGAACCACAACCTGGGCAAGATCCACGACGTGGATGTCGCCAGCTTCGAGCTTCGACATTTCGACGCCAGCGGCAAGCAGCTGCAGCGCACCGAGCGGCTGGACATCCCGGGCAAGCTGTTCCGCAAGGAAGGCCTGGGCAAGGATGTCACCGACAAGTTCCTCGCTGGCCTGCCCGGCATCCAGAAGGAAGGCTGTGACGGCATCATCACCAGCGCACGCTGGGTGGTGCACCGCATGCCGGCGCATGTGCGCACGGTGTGCCTGGAATTTTTCGGCAACCCCAAGGATGCCGTCCCCAGCATCGTCGAGATCAAGGACTTCCTGTTCGCCGAGGCGCGCAAGCCCGGCGGCGCGGTGCTGGCCGGCCTGGAGCACCTCGACGACCGCTACCTGAAGGCGGTGGGTTACGCCACCAAGAGCAAGCGCATCGTCGGCGGCAGCGGCCTGCCCAAGATGGTGCTCATCGGTGACATCGTCGGTGACGACGCCGACGCCGTGGCCCGCGCCACCAGCGAGGTCATCCGCATCGCCAACTCGCGCCAGGGCGAGGGTTTTGTGGCCGTCAGCGCCGATGCGCGCAAGAAGTTCTGGCTGGACCGCAAGCGCACGGCTGCGATTGCCAAGCACACCAACGCCTTCAAGATCAACGAAGACGTGGTGATCCCGCTCGACCGGATGGGTGAGTACACCGAGGGCATCGAGCGCATCAACATCGAGCTGTCGCTGCGCAACAAGCTGGAACTGGTCGACGCGCTGCACGCATTTTTCCAGCGCGCCAACCTGCCCTTGGGCAAGAGCGACGATGCTGGCGAGATTCCCAGTGCCGAACTGCTGGGCGACCGTGTCCAGCAGGCCCAGGTGCTGCTGGGCGACGTGCGCGCGCTGTGGGGTGGCTGGCTCGAGGGCCTGGATGTGCCGCAGCCCGACAGCGGGGAGACCTGGTTTGCCCAGCTGCAGGATTGGCGTCTGCGCGCGTCCTGGAAGCAGCAGATCCTCAAGCCGCTGCAGGTGCTGTTTGCCGGCGCGGCCTTCACGCCCATCCTCGATGAGTGCCGCCGCATCCACCAGCAGGTGCTGCGCGGCCGTGTGTGGGTGGCCCTGCACATGCACGCGGGTGACGGCAACGTCCACACCAACATCCCTGTCAATTCCGACCACTACCAGATGCTGCAGACGGCCCACGAGGCCGTGGCGCGCATCATGGCGCTGGCCCGCCGCCTGGGGGGTGTCATCAGCGGCGAGCACGGCATCGGCATCACCAAGCTCGAGTTCCTCACCGACGAGGAACTCCAGGCCTTCGCCGACTACAAGTCTCGGGTCGACCCTGAAGGCCGCTTCAACAAGGGCAAGCTGCTGAAGGCACGAGTCAATGCCGCGGGTGAGGCCTACCCGTCAGACCTCAGCGCCGCCTACACCCCCAGCTTCAGCCTGATGGGGCACGAGTCGCTGATCATGCAGCGCAGCGACATCGGCGACATCAGTGCCAGCATCAAGGATTGCCTGCGCTGCGGCAAGTGCAAGCCCGTGTGCGCGACCCACGTGCCGCGCGCCAACCTGCTGTACAGCCCACGCAACAAGATCCTGGCCACCAGCCTGCTGATCGAAGCCTTCCTGTACGAGGAGCAGACACGCCGCGGCATCAGCGTGCAGCACTGGGAAGAGTTCGAGGACGTGGCCGACCACTGCACGGTGTGCCACAAGTGTGAGTCGCCCTGCCCGGTGAAGATCGACTTTGGCGACGTCACCATGAACATGCGCAACCTGTTGCGCAAGATGGGCAAGAAGAGCTTCAGGCCGGGCAACGCGGCGGCGATGCTGATGCTCAACGCCACCAACCCGCAGACCATCAAGCTGGTGCGCAGCGCGATGGTCGACGTGGGCTTCAAGGCGCAGCGCCTGATGGCCGACCTGCTCAAGCCGGCGGCCAAGGCCCAGACGGCCAAGCCGCCTGCCACGCTCGGCACCGCTCCTCTCAAGGAGCAGGTGATCCACTTCATCAACAAGAAGCTGCCGGGCAACCTGCCCAAGCGCACGGCGCGTGCCTTGCTGGACATCGAAGACCGCAACTACGTCCCGATCATCCGGGACCCTGTCGCGACCACGCCCGACACCGAGGCGGTCTTCTATTTCCCGGGCTGCGGCTCCGAGCGCCTGTTCAGCCAGGTCGGCTTGGCCACCCAGGCCATGCTGTGGCACGCGGGTGTCCAGACGGTGCTCCCCCCGGGCTACCTGTGCTGCGGTTACCCGCAGCGCGGCTCCGGCCAGTTCGACAAGGCCGACCAGATCATCACCGACAACCGGGTGCTGTTCCACCGCGTGGCCAACACGCTCAACTACCTGGACATCAAGACAGTGGTGGTGTCCTGCGGCACCTGCTATGACCAGCTGCAGGGCTACCAGTTTGAAGACATCTTCCCGGGCTGCCGCATCGTCGACATCCACGAATTCCTGCTGGAAAAGGGCATCACCCTGCCGGTTGGTCAGGGCGGTGCCTACCTCTACCACGACCCCTGCCACAGCCCGATGAAGCAGCAGGAACCGATGAAGACCGTCAAGGCCCTCGTTGGCGACCAGGTGCTGGAAAGCAAGCGCTGTTGCGGCGAAAGCGGTACGCTCGGTGTGACACGGCCTGACATCAGCACGCAGGTGCGCTTCCGCAAGGAAGCCGAGATTCGCCAAGGCGAAGCAGCCTTGCGCAGCAGCGGAGCGGTAGGGGCTGACGACAACATCAAGGTGCTGACCAGCTGCCCCAGTTGCCTGCAGGGCTTGAACCGTTACCAGGGCGACCTGAACAATGGCCTGCTGGAAGCCGACTACATCGTGGTCGAGATGGCGCGCAAGATATTGGGTGAGTCCTGGATGGAGGCCTATGTCGAGCGTGCCAACCGTGGCGGCATCGAACGGGTGCTGGTGTGAACCTCTGACGGCGGAAGACTCTAAGGCTGCTATGAAATCGATGGAAACTGACGCACGGCCCACGGCGCTGACGGTCCACCAGGCCTCCAAGGTGCTGGAAGTGAGCTTCGACGACGGCCAGACTTTTCGTATCCCGTTTGAGCTGATGCGTGTCTACTCACCGTCGGCCGAAGTGCAGGGCCATGGCCCAGGACAGGAAGTCCTGCAGACGGGCAAGCGTGACGTGGGCATCATCGGGCTCGAGGCTGTCGGCCACTATGCCGTGCAGCCCACGTTCAGCGATGGTCATGAGAGTGGCATCTTTTCCTGGGGCTACCTGCACCACCTGGGCTCGCGGCAGGAAGAGTTGTGGGCCACCTACCTGCAGCGCCTGCAGGAAGCCGGCAAGGACCGTGACGAACCGATGTCGGCCGCTGCGGCGGGCGGCAGCTGCTCCCACCATTGAACCGTCGGCACCGACCTGAGGCGACACCACCCATGAGCCAGACCCACTTCGGTTACCAGACCGTCGACGAAGACGAAAAGGCCGGGCGGGTGCGCCAGGTCTTTGATTCCGTGGCGCAGCGCTACGACGTCATGAACGACCTGATGTCGGCGGGCATGCACCGCATCTGGAAGGCCTACACCGTGCAGGTGGCGCACATTCGACCGGGCGACAAGGTGCTGGACATTGCCGCCGGTACGGGTGACTTGACCCAGGCCTTTGCCAAACGCGCGGGCCCGAGTGGGCACGTCGTGCACACGGACATCAACTTCTCGATGCTCAAGGTCGGACGCGACCGCATGCTCGACGACGGGCTGAGTCTGCCTACGGCAGCCTGCGATGCCGAGACCCTGCCTTTTCGCGATGCCAGCTTTGACGTGGTGTCGGTGGCCTTCGGGTTGCGCAACATGACGCACAAGGACAAGGCACTGGCGGAGATGTGCCGTGTCCTGAAGCCCGGCGGTCGTCTGCTGGTGCTGGAGTTCTCGAAAGTGGTGGCGCCGCTGCAGCCAGCCTACGACTGGTATTCCTTCAACGTGCTGCCCAAGATCGGCAAGTGGGTGGCCAAGGACGAAGACAGCTACCGTTACCTGGCGGAGTCCATCCGCATGCACCCCGATCAAGAGTCTCTGAAGGCCATGATGAAGGCCGCAGGTTTTGGGCACGTGGATGTGCACAACCTGACCGCCGGTGTGGTGGCGCTGCATGTGGGCATTCGCTGCTGAGCAGCTTCGCACCAGAGTTGTTGAAGGCGTAGTTGTCGCTTTTCGGCACCGCCATCCCTAGAGTATCAGGGCCTGCGCAAATGCGGGGTTTGGCGCGCTTTGTGCCTGCCAACCCCCTTCATTGTCAGGAGTGCTGAGGGTAGACCCCCGGCTAAACTATGCAGTGTTTTAGGGCCTGTTCTGGCCCGCCTCGTTCACGCCGCCAACTCGACACTCAGGGAAATTGGAGTCACGAATGCCCAAACTCATCGCCATGCGCCGACAAACCAGCCGCCTCGCGATCGCCATGATGGCCGTTGCGGTGCTGGCCGCTTGCGGCGGCAAGGAACAGAAGAAGGCGGCGGGCCAGGCCATTGCGCGTGTCAACAAGGAAGAGCTGACTGTCCACCAGCTGAACTTCCTGTTGCAGCAGCAGCGCGGCCTCAAGCCTGAGCAGACCGAGGCCGCCAGTCGCCAAGTCCTGGAACGCCTGATCGACCAGGAATTGGCGGTGCAGAAGGCCGCTGAGATGAAGCTCGACCGGGATGCGCGGGTTCTGGCGCAACTGGAAGCGGCGCGCCGCGAGATCCTCTCTCGCAGCTATTTTGATCGTGTCGGTGACGCTGCTCCGAAACCCACCGCCACTGATATCAAAAAGTATTACGAAGAAAACCCCGCACTGTTTTCCGAGCGGCGTGTCTACCAGCTCCAGGAAATCAATATCGAAGTTGCGGCTGACAAGGTTCCCAGTATTCAGGAAGCCCTGAAGGCCGCCAAGAGCGCTGCGGAGTTTCTGAACTACCTGCGCAACAACAACCTGCGCTTTGCCGGTAACCAGGTGGTGCGTGGTGCCGAGCAGATTCCGCTGAGTGTCCTGCCGCAACTGAGCAAGTTGAAGGACGGCGAAACGCTGTTCAGCGCAACGCCGGGTGGCGCCACGGTGCTGGTGCTGGTGGGGTCCCGTTCTCAGCCAGTGGATGAGGCCTCTGCCAAGCCGGCCATCGAGCAGTTCCTGGTCAATGAGCGCAAGCGCAGGATGGTGGCAGACGACCTCAAAGCTTTGCGTGGAACTGCCGAAATCACGTATTTGGGCAAGTTTGCGGAAGGTGTCAAGGGTGCAGCAGCGCCGGCTGCCGCGCCGACGCCCAGCCCGGCTGATGTGGCAGCGTCGGCTGTCAGCACCATGCCGGCTGCGGCCGCGCCAGCCGCGTCGGCCGCGTTGAACAGCAATTCCGTCAGCAAGGGCCTTGGCCTCAAGTGAACCTCAGGAGTGCGATGACCATGCAGAAGATGATCCGTATGTGGTGGGTGGCGCTGGCCTTGGTGGCTGGCTTTTCCCAGGTTCCTGTGCTGGCACAGGCCAACGTCAGTGCGTCCAATGCCACGGCGTCGCAATACCGTCTGGCGCCGGGTGATGGCATCCGCGTGTTTGTCTACCAGAACCCGGATCTTTCCCTTGAGCTTCGCTTGACGGAAAGTGGCTCGATCTCCTACCCCTTGCTGGGCTCGGTGAACCTGGCGGGCCTGACGGTCAATCAGGCCGAGCAGCGGCTGGCCGATGGCCTGCGAGATGGCAAGTTTGTCAATCGCCCGCAGGTCACCGTGACCTTGCTCCAGGTGCGCGGCAATCAGGTGTCTGTGCTGGGCATGGTCAACCGCCCGGGGCGTTATCCCCTGGAGACGGGCGACGTGCGTCTGACCGACTTGCTGGCAACCGCCGGCGGTGTGGCCGTGGGTGGTGCTGACATGCTGACGGTGGTGGGCACCCGAAACGGCCAGCCCTATCGCGTCGTGGTTGATCTGCCGGGCGTGTTTGGTCCTGGTCGCCGTGGTGAAGACGTCGTCATGCGCGATGGCGACGTGATCTGGGTGGACCGCCTCCCGCAGATCTACCTGTACGGTGAAGTGCAGCGTGGTGGCCCTCTGCGACTCGAGCGTGACATGACCGTGATGCAGGCGCTGGCGTCGGCTGGTGGCTTGACACAACGCGGTACGGAAAAAGGCTTGCGCATTCACCGCAAAGATGCGCGGGGCGAGGTGAAAATCCTTGAGCCGAAGATGACCGACCCCGTCCAAGCGAACGATGTGGTTTTCGTTCGCGAATCCTTGTTCTGAGCGGATACAACGCACATGAGCCCGAGACAGATTTTTTTGGTACTGAAGCTGCGCTGGTGGCTGATCTTGGCCAGCTTGGCCTTGTGCGGGCTGGTCGCGGGCCTGTACCTGTTGAATGCGCGGCCCCTGTATGAGGCCAAGACGCAGGTTATCGTCGACATGAAGACCGATCCGCTGCTTCAGAACCTGAACCCGGTTCTGGGGCAACAGGGTTATCTGGCCACCCAGGTGGAAATCATCCAGAGTGAGCGGCTCGCCGAAAAGGTGGTTCGTACACTCGGCCTGGCTCAGAACCAGCTGGCAGTGACCCGTTGGCGTGAAGCCACCGAGGCCAAGGTGCCTCTGGAGAGCTACTACGCCAACCTCCTGAAGGACGGCCTGCGCGTGGAGGCCTCCACCCGCGGCAGCCAGATCCTCAGTTTGTCGTTCCGGGCGGAAGAAGGCACACTTGCGGCCGCTGCCGTGAACGCCTTTGCCAAGGCCTACATTGACCTTGCCATCGAATTGCGAGCCGGCCCGGCCAGGGAGAGTGCCCAGTTTGTTGACGAGCGGATGAAAGTGCTGCGTGCCGAGCTCGAGGCTGCCCAGAACAAGGTGGCGGCTTTCCAGCGTTCGCGTGGGGTGGTCATCTCCAACGAACGTTATGACCAGGAGATCGCCCGTCTGGCCGCGTTGGAAACATCGTACGCGCAGGCTCTGGCGGAGCAGGCTGCGACCAGCAGCATCGCCCGCAACTCAGGTGATACCTCGGCCGACGTGGCCCAGAACCCTGCCGTGATCGCCCTGCGCGGCCAATTGCAGGCCGCCGAGGCTCGCCTGGCGGAGTCCAGCCTGACACTGGGTGCCAGCCACCCGGTACGGATTCAGCAGGAAGCCCAAGTGGCCGAGCTTCGGGCCCAGCTGTCCCGCGAAACCCGTCTGGCCGCTGGCACGTCGCAGAGTACCAACCGCGTGGCATCGGCCCGCCTGGGCGAGCTTCGTGCCTTGGTCGAAGCCCAGAAGCGCACCATCGTCAACATGCGTACTGTCCGCGACGAAGGTGCCTTGCTGCTGAAGGAGCTGGAAGCCGCGCAGCGGGCGTTCGACACCGTCAATACCCGGCGCAGCCAGGTGGCTCTGGAAACCTCGGCTGATACAGCGGGTGCGCGTGTGCTGACACCCGCGGTCACGCCGCTGGAACCCTACAGCCCCAGGCCGCCGTTGATCGTGGGCGCCGCCGTCATATTGGGTCTCCTGTTGGGTGTGGGTGGCGCTCTTGCCTGGGAACTGCTGGACCGCCGTGTCCGCAGTGCGGACGACCTGGCCGTGGCCGAGGGTGTGCCGGTGCTGGGCATCCTGTCCACCAAGCCTGCCAAGGCCTTGCCGCGCATCGGTGGTGGGCAGGCCACTCCGTTGCCAGCCCCGGCGCAAACGCCCCCGCGCCTGACGATGAACGAGGGTGCGTGATGAAAAACACGGCTTTTGGCTCCAAGAACGTCGACCGCTCGATTGGCGCCATCCTGATCGACAGCGGGCGGCTCTCGCCCGATGACACCGAGCGTGTTCTGCAGTTTCAGAGGGAAGAAGGTATCCGCTTCGGTGAAGCCGGCGTCAAGCTGGGCCTGCTGACGGAAGCCGACATCCTGTTTGCGCTGTCTCTGCAGTTTGATTACCCATTCCTGAGTGGCCCTGCGCGGCCTGTCAGCGAAGATGTGGTAGTTGCCTACCGGCCTTTTGGCAATGAGGGAGAGCGCCTGCGCTCGTTGCGCAGCCAGTTGCAGTTGCGCTGGTTCGACGAAGTCGGGCGCAACACCAGCCTGGCCGTCGTGGGCCCGCACCGTGGTGAGGGCCGCAGCTACCTGGCGGCCAACCTAGCGGTGTCCTTTGCCCAGGCTGGCGAACGTACCTTGCTCATCGACGCTGACCTGCATAACGCATCGCAGCACCGCTATTTCAAGCTGGAAAACGGCTCAGGCCTTTCCAACCTGCTGGCGGGACAGTTGCAGGATGGCATGGTGCAGTTTGTCGCGGGTATTCCGGGCTTGGCGGTATTGCCGTCAGGGCCCCTGCCGCCCAACCCTCAGGAACTGCTGGCACGGCCGGTGTTTCAGCGCATCCTGGAACAGAGCGCGTCCACGTTCAGCGTGGTGATCGTTGACACACCGGCCATGGAAGAGGGCATCGACGCCACCTTGCTGGCCCGCGCAACACGTGCGGCACTGGCCGTGGCGCGGACGAACCTCACCAGAACCGAAGCATTTGCCGAAACCACTGCGATGATCGCCGACATCGGTGCGAAGGTCGTGGGTTCGGTCCTGGTCGATGTCGAACCTATGCGACGCCGTCGCGGCAAGGCGTCCTGAGAGCCTGTTTGATCCAGCGCTGGTCTGGTGATGGTCCGGCTGGGTGCTTGAGTCGTCGAGCGGCCGGTCGGTGAGCCGATTTGTCAGGGATTCCGGCCCGATCCCTGCCATTTCCGCATTCAAGGGCGGCCGCACAATCGGTTGAAGATCGCATGGGTGGTCGCTCTGTATCCCACTGAATACGCCGATGAACCTGGATTTTCTGCCTGTAGGCTTGCGTGAACCACGGTTGCTGCTGATCCTGGCAGGCTGGGCTGTACTGTTCGGGCCTGTCTACGCCTGGGCCTTTGACACGCTCTGGCAAACCGAGGACCAGGGGCATGGCCCCTTGGTGCTGGTGGTGTGTGCCTGGCTGTTCTGGCAGCTTCGTGAACCCTTGTCCGCCATGCCGCCGCGCAGCTCCCATGCCTTGGGCTGGCCGCTGGTGGTGCTGGGCCTGCTGTTGTACATGT
Organism: Rubrivivax sp.; assembly: GCA_021298085.1. Classification (GTDB taxonomy): domain Bacteria; phylum Pseudomonadota; class Gammaproteobacteria; order Burkholderiales; family Burkholderiaceae_C; genus Rubrivivax. The sequence goes on along the minus strand of JAJTDE010000006.1, from coordinate 5,521 downwards.
TGGGCAGGGTCTTTGCATTCCCCGTATTCGCCTTTGGTGCCCAGCTGCCACTGGCCATGGGTATCGTGTTGCTGTTCAGGGGCTTTTCGGGTGTCAAGGTGGCCTGGTTTGCCCTGCTTTTCCTGATTTTTCTGGTTCCGCTGCCGGGTACCTTGGTGGATGCGGCTACCCATGTCCTCAAGCATTGGATATCCGTGCTGGTGACGGACGCACTGTTCTGGGTGGGTTACCCGGTTTCTCGAGTCGGTGTCACGATATCCATTGGGCAATATCAATTGCTGGTTGCTGATGCCTGTTCAGGTATGCATTCCATGTTCAGCCTGACAGCCTTGGGTACACTGTACATGTATGTTGTCGGTCGAAGCAGCCGACTGCACAATGCCTTCATGCTGCTGCTGATTTTGCCCATTGCATTTTTGGCGAATATCGTACGTGTGGTCATCCTCGTCTTGTTGACTTACTATTTCGGTGAAGAAGCGGGCCAGGGCTACCTGCATGGCTTCGCGGGTATGGCATTGTTGCTGGTGTCGTTGGCGGTGCTGTTTGGTGCCGATGGCGTGCTGGCCAAGCTGATCCCCTCGCGCAAGCCCCTGCTCATGCCTGCTCACGGGGTTCAATCAGCATGACAAGCTCGGTCAGTCTGCCGCAGCAAAGCCAGGTCCCCCGCTGGGTGGTGGCTGTCCTGCTGGGCATGATGTTCCTCGCGGCGGCGGTCGGACAGGGTTTTCGCCCTGAGCCCGCGCAACAGAAGACGGCTTCAGACACCCGCTTTATGCTGGAGCGTGATGTCCCGCAGCAGTTCGGTGACTGGCACGCCGTGAACAACGCGTCCACAGTGGTGACGAACCCGGAGATCCAACAGGCCATCGACCGCCTCTACAGCCAAGTCCTGACGCGCAGCTACCGCAATGCAGCGGGTTACACCATCATGCTGTCCATCGCCTACGGCGAAGACCAGCGCGGCGGGCTTCAGGCGCATCGGCCTGAGGTGTGTTACCCGGCACAAGGCTTCGAGCTGATGTCCAATGAGGTGGCAGACATCACCACGCCGTTCGGTGCGGTCGAAGGACGCCGGCTGCTGACCCGCAATGCGCGTCGCCATGAGCCGGTAACTTACTGGTTCAATATCGGAGGTAAACCGGTCACTGGTCGCCTTCAACGACGCCTCGAAGAAGTGCGCCTCGTGATGACCGGACAGTCTCCTGATGGACTGCTGTTCCGTGTCTCTTCGATCGACCAAGATTCAGACGGAGCGCTTCGAGAGCAGGAGCGGTTCATCGGAAGTTTGCTTGCTGCAATGCGGCCAGAAACGCGCAAACGAATAGCAGGCAATTAAGTATGGATCTCACTGCAACAAGCAACACAGCAGCATCAGTTACGGCCGTTTCATAGAGCTTTTTGCGAGGGTTTTGCCGGAGACTGAAGCAAGACGAGTGGCGATGTGTTGCGGAGTGGGACTGCAGGACTCTAGCATGCAGAAATATAGCCTTATTCGAAGAGTTTTTTCTATGCTAGTTCGTGCGAAAGATGATTTGGTATCCAATAAAACTCACCTAAATCAGAATCGCACGAAGGACTCCCAGGGCAGGAAGCGCAAGAGTTATGCTCTGAAAATAGACCTCAGTACAGCGTACAAATATTGCGAAAAACCTGGTTTGAATACGAAAGTTTGGCCTCCAACTGAAGATTCAGTAAAGGCTTCACCTCTTCCCCGTTGCCTCCCGCTGTTAATGGCGGTAACGGGCACCCTCTAGGAGGGATATGACCCGAGCTACGACCTTCGCGAGTTGATTCATCACGAATCAACTCTCACGCTCAGAGTGTTGAGCTCGCGATAATCCGGTGCTCGGTGTTGGGGTAATATTCATGAAGAAATTGGCCCAACAATCACAACTCTCATCAATGACAAAAACTTTGCGAAGCTTTGACGTCTTCGACACACTTGTCACGCGAAGTGTGGGATCTCCCCATGGATTATTTCTGTTGCTGAGTATCCGACTTTATCGATCGAGAAAAACTAATCTCCCGCCAGAAGTCTTCGCGCGCCAGCGGCATCATGCCGAACAAAGGGCCTTTGCCAATCGCGGTGGACTGGATTCCGATGTGGGTGTTTACGAAATTTATCGCGAACTTGCTCACGCTTTCCGCCTGGACATGGAGAGCGTCCATCCGTGGCTTGCGGAGGAACTTGCACTTGAAAGGGAGTTGATTAGAGAGGTCGAAAAGGGTAAGCAGCTGCTGAAAACTGCTCGCGAAAATTACTCGAAAATTGCCTTTCTGTCGGATATGTATCTGAGTCGGCAGCAGCTCGAATATATTATGGGGCCGATCGTCCCATGGCAACAAGGCGAGCTTGTGTTGATATCATCCGAATGCTCAAAATCCAAAGTCAGCGGGGGTTTGTTTAAGTTGTTAATGAAGGAGGCTTCCGTAGGGCCGGAAAAAATTACTCATTGTGGTAATCATTTTTGGTCGGATGTGCATTCGCCGAAGAGTATGGGGCTGCGAACTGATCCGATGCTTGATGCCAATCTGAATATCTACGAGCAGATTTTTGACAATGCAATGTGGGAGTCGCACGGTGTAGGCACGTTGGTGGCTGGTGCATCGCGCCTAGCGCGCCTGAGGATTGAGGCTCGAAATCAGTCGGAGAGGTCGCTGCGAGATATAACTGCCTCTGTGGTGGCGCCTCAACTCGTCGACTTCGTGAACTGGACATTGTCAGAGGCCATCCGAAGAGGACTTAAGCGAATTTATTACCTCTCAAGGGATGGGCAAGTATTAAAACTGCTTGCTGAAAAGATAAAAAGTGCGCGGGGACTGGACATCGACCTTCGCTATCTGTATACGGGAAGGCAAGCATGGGTCCTTCCCAGTCTGACGGAAATCACCTATAGAACGATAGAAGCGTTCTTGCCGAGTCGCTTTGATGTAGAGAAGTTGTCTATCAGGATGGTTTGTTCGCGACTTGAATTGTCTCCTGGTGATATCGCGAAAGAACTGGATTCGGTAGGCTTCACTGAATCGAGTTGGGACAGATCCCTCGACGAGGCCGAAAAAGCCAGATTGAGAACACTGATTGTTGAAAGTGGCAGTATCAGAGAAAAGTTCCTTGCTTCTGCGGCGCGGGCCAGAGAGATCTTGGTGCAGTACCTTGATCAAGAAGGCTTGATGGAGGGCGAGTATGCCATTGTTGATAATGGTACCGGTGCGACGTTGCACAATGCTTTGTCAGCAGTGCTGGTAAGTATTGGAAGGCCTCCGCCCGTGAGTCTTTACCATGGTCGTCGATCGGGAGTTGTGGATATTGGACACGGGTTGCCGGATGTTTATCTCAATAACTCAGAGAGTCGCACTGGATATTTTAATCTGCCTGGGCTAAACACGCTTATGGAGATTGTTTGTATTGCGGATCATGGGACGGTGATCGGTTATCGGAAATGCCCTGGCGGCAAGATAAGCCCTCTGTTGGCGCGATATGACTCCTCTCGTGCGGAAAACTGGGGTCATGATGTTGTGAGGCGTACCTTACTCGCGTATGTTGATGTTATGCAGTGGAGCTGGTATGAAAGCGCGCCGGCTCTGGGTACCGCGTTTGAACAGGTGCAAAATCTGTTTTGGAGAAATCCGAATCCGATTGATGCTAGAATATGGGGATCTTTTCCTTTTGAAGACGGTTGGGGTAATGAAACTTTTTCTGTTGTACTGGCTCGACCTTACCGTTTAAGGGATCTTCTGCGTCCTTTGAAGAATGGTATGGTCCATGATAATAGGCATTGGTGGCATGATGGAGCATTTAGTCAGTCCAGCAAACCTATCAGAGGCATGTACACGATTATGTTAAGGATTGGTCGGAAGCTTCGGAGGTTGCTTGGCGCACAACCTTAATATGTTCTGCGAGATGTCAGTGGTTGGACGCGCGTGGTGGCTTTGTTGATTTTCGATCGATATGTAGTCGCCTCTGCAAAAACCAAGTTTCTTGTTACAAATCAACAGCTTAGGTGCAATTCAGACTACCCCGATCTCTCAGGATTGATTCTACTGACTGATGATTTCTGAGAGATTTACCCATGACCACACCCGACTTCTTTCGCGCCCGTCTGGACGGCATGGTCGACCCTCGGCACCCGCTGGTTGTGCTGGCGGATAAGTTGCCATGGACGCAGATCGAGCAGGTGCTGGCGCCTTGCTTCCAGCGCAAGGCGCGCACGCCCGGCACAACGCTCGTTCGGGACATGCTGGGCGTGCATGAGCTGGAGTTCGGTGGCGGCATTGGCGCGGGCGGCCGTCCCCGTCTGCCCATCCGCCTTATGGCCAGTTTGCTGTACTTGAAGAACTCCTTCAACCTCAGCGATGAAGAACTGGTAGCCCGCTGGAGCGAGAACGTGGTCTGGCAGTTCTTCAGCGGCATGGAGTACTACGAGCCGCGCCTGCCATGCGACGCCACGCAGATAGGGCGCTTCCGCACGGCCATCGGTGAGGAAGGACTTGAGCAGTTGCTGAAGTTCACGATCCACACCGCCGTGGAGATCAAGGCCATCAAGCCTGCCGAGTTGGAACGCGTGATCGTGGATTCCACGGTGCAGGAGAAGGCCGTCGCGCACCCGGTGGACAGCCGCTTGCTGGAGATCGCTCGCTACAAGGTGGTCAAGGCCGCCAAGGCCGCTGGCATCGCCTTGAAGCAGACCTTCGCGGCCGAAGGCAAGGAGCTACGGCGCAGGGCAGGCGGGTACGCCCATGCCAAACAGTTCAAGCGTTTGAGGAAGGTTCTCAAGCGCCAGCGCACGATTCTGGGCGTGGTCATGCGCGAGGTGCAGCGCAAGCTCGACGCCCAGGCCCAGGCCCAGGCCCAGGCGGTGGCCGGCGGCAGCCAGCCGGACAAGGCCGCTGTTGCAGCGACGGCACTGGCGGCGCTGAAGAACTTGCTCGAACGCGCCGAACGCATCCGCACCCAGCAGCGCAACACCAAGAACAAGCTCTACGCGATGCACGCGCCAGAGGTGGAATGCATCGGCAAAGGCAAGGCCCGCAAGCCCTACGAGTTCGGCGTGAAGGTCAGCCTGGTCGTCACACACAAGCAGGGGCTGATGGTGGGCGCCCGGACGTTCCCCGGCAACCCCTTTGACGGCCACACGCTGAGTGCGCAGCTGGAACAAACGACCAATCTGCTGCAAGACCTGGGGCGCCAGCCCAAGCAGGCCATCGTTGACCTGGGCTACCGAGGCGTGGATGCGGACAACCCGGGCGTGGAGATCATCCACCGCGGCAAGTACCAGAGGCTGACCGCTTTGCAGCGGCGCTGGCTCAAGCGCCGGCAAGCCATCGAGCCGATGATCGGCCACACCAAGAGTGATCACCGCATGGACCGCTGCTGGCTGAAGGGCGCTATCGGCGATGCGCTGCACGCGATCAGCTGCGCGGTGGGCTACAACGTCCGCTGGCTGATGAGGGCGATGTTGGCGCAAGCCGCCAAGGCGGCAAAGGCGGCTTCTTTGACCCTGTCAAAACCGGCGATGTATGG
>JAJTDE010000331.1 GCA_021298085.1 Rubrivivax sp. | reverse complement strand
TGCCCAGTTCCAGGCCGAATGGCGCTGCTGACACCACCGGTGTGGCCGCCTGCGAAGGGGAGGCCATGGCAAGGGCGGCAGCCACGGAGACAAGCAGGCAGAGGCAGGAAGACAGTTGCATGGGACAAAGCTCCAGTGAAGTATGCCGGCCACCCCGGGTCTCAGGGGTCTTTGGGGACCCTGGCGCCTGAGACGGCACAGTGACGAAGACGTGCCGGACCTTAGGAGACCTCCAAGGTGTAGGCCAGCACCTCCAGACGAACGCTCCGATCGGGCGACGAATGCCGCAGGTGCGGCTGTGAGCGCCACCCGATCGCCCTGCGCAAGACTTCGCTCGACCGCTCCCCGGGCGCGGCAGGCGCAGTGCGTCGGTTCGCCCTTTGCTCTTTACCCACAGCTTCCCGACTTGCAGGGCACCGTTGGGCAGGCCGCATTCAGCTTACTTGCTTGCCTCACAGCGTCCGAAGTTCGAAGTCCGCGAACTCGCTGTTCCGGATGTTGTTCTCCACATGTCGGGCGTTTGCAGGGCCCAGCAGCACCGTCGAGTGGCGTGTCAGGAAGACCCCCATCGAAGTGCTGGCCTGGTAGGCATGCAGCAGCAGGCTCACCACACGCCCTTCTGGTGTCCACTCGATGAACGACAGGTCGCGGTCGAACCACTCCACGCGACCTTGCCCGAACACGAGCGGCTGCTTGTACATGCGATTCAGCCGCCCTGAGAACGCAGGCTTGTAGGCCTTGGCGACGTTCCCCCTGGCCTTGGCGGCGCCGGCATACAGCGCGGCCACAGGATCGGCGCCCACGTCCGGCACGAACGCGCGCATCTTCTCCTCGGCAGAGGCCATGTTGCCGGTGTTAAAGAGAATCCGCTCCATGGCCACCAGGTCGATGTTGAGGCCGTTCAGCTTGTAGCCTGCCTGTCGCAGAGCGGGTACGAGGCCTTCCTTCTTGCCATCCTCCTCCAGCACATACAGCGCGTCGACCAGCGCCTTGTCCAGAACGGCGTCGTAGCGCTTGCGTCGGTTGTCAGCCGCCCGCTCGGCGAGCCAGTCGAGGATGGCGTGTGCGGGGGCGGCCGGCAGCAGCATGGCCGGCGCGGCGGCCATCGCCAGCAGTCGGCGACGAGGCCGGTTCAATAAGGTTTGTTTCATGGTGACTTCCTCCTGATTGGTTGATTGAGTTGTCATCGGTCAAAGAACATCACGACGGCCTGTCCGCCGTCGTTGGCCGCGACCGCCAATCGCCCGTCCGCCATGCGCAGCAGACCGGCGCAGGTGGCGCTGTTGGTCCCTGCCACCAAGCGCCGGCCCTGGTAGGCCACGGTGGTGTCGGGCTGGCCAGTGGCCGTGATGTCCACCAGCGACACCGCCTGGCCGAGGAGCAGGCTCTTGAGCACATGGCCGCAGCCGATGTAGCCGCCCCGGCCGTTTGGGATCCAGCCGCCGGTGGCTTCGGTGCTGGCGTAACCCCAGTCCCAGCGCAGGAAGCCGCCCGTACCGAAGCCGGTCCTGAGCTGCCCGGTCTGCAGGTCGGCCGCTGCGATCACGCTGTCGTTGGAATTGAAATCGCTGACGGCCACCGACGAGCCGGTGGCTACGCCCACGATCACCCGGTCGCCTTCGATCAGCATCGAGCCGGCGTTGCCGGTGCCCAGGCTCAACGCCGGATAGCGCTGCACCCCTGCAGTTCCGAACGATGCGACTGGAACGCCCTGGGCGTCGAGCTTCAGCAAGGCTGGCTGAAACGCCACCGGGATCGACACCGCCCCGCTGGCCAGGATGTCGCCGTTGGGTGCGATCGCCAGGCTGCTCAGCCAGAAGCTGTCAGGGTTCGGGTTGGTGGCCAAGCCATTGGTGCCAAAGCCGCCGTCCCAGGCACCCGCTTCGGTCAGCCGACGCATCAGGATCTGGCCCGGGATGCTTACCGCGACCAGCACGCCGCCCCGGCTGTCACGCTGCAGCGTGATGTTGGTGACCGTGACCAGCCCCGCGATCGGGATGCCCATCACTCCCTGATCGCCAAACGTGGCATCGACGGCGCAGGTGGCCTCATCAAGGCGGGCGACGAACACGGTGCCCGGCCCCGTGAAGCCGGCATAGAAGCGCCCATCGCGGACGGGGGTCAGCGTGGTCGGCCCCTGCCGCCTTTCGAAGCGGGTGGAGATCTCGGAGAGAAACCGCTGACGGTCCGCGCCGCACGGGTTGGCGCCCTCGACCTTGCGCAGGAAGGGCCGGCCATTCACCCCGCCTTCGGCGCCGATGACCCACAGCCCGCCGTCGGTGGCCTGCGTGATGCCAGCGATGCCGATGCCATCGAAGCCACCACCTTGCCAGCGCAGCGTCATGGTCGGTGTGACCGACGTCTCGCGGGGATCCTGCGCCGCGGCTGGTGGTTCGCTGCCGCCACCGCCGCAAGCCCCGAGGGCCAGTAGACAGGTCAAGCCGATAACGGCCAAAACGCGCTGCATCTGTCGCAGCGATTGGATGTAGTGCTTCACTTTTTCTTCCCTGTACCGCACGGCAAGGCTCGCCTCTAGCCCGGATATTTCACGAGGGTCCTACTGGATACGTTTGCGACGCTGATTTGGTGGTCAGCCCGGCGACCTGAGGGGTGTTTGTGGCGT
>JAJTDE010000330.1 GCA_021298085.1 Rubrivivax sp. | reverse complement strand
CCATCTACGGCACCGACGCCATCGGCGGCGTGATCAACTTCATCCTGCGCACCAACTACAGCGGCCTGCAGGTCAACGCGATGGTGGACATTCCCCAGCAGTCGGGGGGCGAGATAGCCCGTGCCGGCCTCGTGTATGGCGTGGGCGACCTGGACCGCCAGGGCTTCAATTTCCTCGCCTCGCTGTCGGTGCAGGACAACAAGATCCTGCGTGGCGACCAGCGCGACTTTGTCAACACCTACCAGCCCAGCCGTGGCCTGTCGCCTGACACCCGGGGCGCCCCGATTGCCACCGTGTTTGCGGTGGCCGGTACCACCCCCACGGGCGCCGCACTCGGCAACGTGCTGACGGCCGGTGGCAGCAACACCGCGGGCCCGTTTGACTTCGCCAACCCTGCGCTGCGTGTCAATGGCATCAACATCCTGGACCTCCCGGGCGGCGCCGGCTGCGATTCCGTCGACGGCATGAGCCCGTACAACGAAGTGCTGTGGGCCTCTCCGGGCGCCAAGTACGGCTGCGCCTGGGACACCGGCCGCGCTGCCGTCATCCAGCAGCCGGTCAAGAACACCAACCTCGTGTCCCGCCTGAGCTTCAAGGCCGGCAACCACGTGCTCTTTGCCGAAGCGGTGCTGGGCAAGTCGGAATCGGCCAAGCAGTTCTCCAACAACCAGATCAGCTCCGGTACCGGCACGGCCAACACCAGCCTTCCCAACGGCACCACGGTGCCCAGCCCCTTCCGCAACCTGCGCTACCCGTCCACGGGCGCCGCCTACAACGACGTCTTCAACGCGCTGGTGGCGGCCTTCCCGGCGCTGGCGCCCAACCGCGGCCTGCCCATCGCCTTCCGCTGGCGCTGCATGCCCTGCGGCCCGCGTGAGATCACCACCGAAACCGACACCGCGCGCTTCCTGGTGGGTGCCGACGGCCCGGTGCCCTTCCTCCAGGGCTGGGATTACAAGTTCGGCATCTCGCAGGCCACCAGCGAAAGCAGCTCCGAAGTCGGCAGCGGCTACCACTACTGGCAGCCCTTTGCCAACCTCATCAACACCGGCGTGCTGAACCCGTTCTCGGTGGCGCAGACACCCGCGGCAATGACCGCGCTGAATGCGATATCCGCCCGCGGCGTGAAGCTCTACGGCGGCAAGTTCACCATGGAGCAGACCGACGCGTCGATGTCCGGCCCGCTGTTCAAGATGCCCGCCGGCCAGGCCATGGCGGCGGTGGGTGTTGACCTGCGCACCGAGAAGTACAAGTTCGACGGCGACCAGCGCCCCAATGCCAACACGGTGGACGCGCTGATCTTCAACGTGCCGTTTGACAACGCCCTGGCCACCGCGGGCACGCTCAAGCGCGACGTGAAGGCGGTCTACGCCGAGTTGCTGCTGCCGGTGATGAAGAACCTGGAACTGTCCGCCGCCGTCCGCAGCGACGAATACACGGGTTTTGGCCGTTCCAACAACCCCAAGGTGTCCATGCGCTGGACGCCCAGCAGCAACCTGCTGGTGCGCGGCGCCTACAGCACCGGTTTCCGCGTACCCACCTTCAAGCAGCAGTTTGACCCGGTGACCGAAGCCACCTACGCCGGCAACGATTTTGCGGACCCCGCCACCTGCAGCGGCCCCTACCGGGTAGACCCGACGCGCCCTGGCTGCGCCGCACTCCCGGCCAACTCCTTCAGCACTGTGTTCGGCGGGAAGGCGGATCTCCAGCCCGAAGAAGCCACCATGCGCAGCCTGGGCCTGGTCTGGCAAATCACGCCCGACATCAGCGCCAACCTCGACTGGTGGGACATTGAGCGCACGGGCACCATCCAGAGCGTCAGCCTGACGACGATGGCCAACAACTACACGCTGTTTGCCGACCGTTTCCGGCGTGACGCTGCCGGTAACCTGCGTTTTGTCGACACCCGTTGGTCCAATGCTGGCACCACCGAGACCGCAGGCCTGGAGTTCGGCGCGCGCGGCAACTTCACCGTGCCCAAGGGCCGCGTCATCGCCGCGCTGGATATCTCCTACCTGCTGAAGAAGCGCGGCCGGCTGCTCGCCAATGCACCCTTGGGTGCCAGCGAAGTGGGTACCTTCACCCGCTCGGGTGATCTGGGCATCCGCTGGAAGCACACCGCCAGCGTGGCCTATGCCACCGGTCCCTGGGTGACAACCTTTGCCCAGACCTACCGTTCGGGCTACTTCGACGCGGTGCTGCCGGGTGTCAACCGCGCCAACCCGCCGGCCAATTGGCAGCCGAAGGTGGAGCCCTACACCACCTTCGACGCCAGCGTGTCCTACAGCGGCATCAAGAACCTCACGCTGACGGCTGGCATCAAGAACCTGTTCAACGAAGATCCGCCGTTCAGCGCCGCCTACGACACCAACACCGGTGCCGGCAGCTCCTGGGAGCCGCGTGTGGCTGACCCTCGCGGCCGCGCGTTCACCCTGCGCGTGGAGTACAAGTTCTGGTAAGCCACTGCATGGCGTGCATGGCGTGCAGGGCCTGCGCGGCCGCCGAGGCGGCGGCAGGCCCGCGGCGCGGCTGCAGCACCTCAGCGCCGACATGCTGGACCTGACCCTCGCCCAGCGGCTGATCGACGCCGTTGGGCGTCAGCACTTCGAGCTGACGCCTGACCGTCAG
>JAJTDE010000329.1 GCA_021298085.1 Rubrivivax sp. | reverse complement strand
GCGCTGCAGCCCGGCAGCGCAAACGCCACCGTGGGCGCGCTGCTTTGCGCCGCGCTGCTGTTCACCTCGCCGATGGCCGCGCGCAGCGTGCAGACGCCGCCGGCGGTGGCGCACAGGCCGTCGCCGGGGTTGGCGTCGGCGGCGTCGCCGTTGTCGTTGACCACCAGGTCCACCACCAGGCCGGTGAAGTTGACGCCGAATTCGCTGGTGTTGCCCGCCCCGTCGGTGGCCGTGCCCGTGAGCCGGGTGCCGATGGCCAGCACCGACACGGGCATGGTCACCGTGCCGCTGAAGTTGCCGTTGGCGTCGGCGGTGAGCGTGCCCAGCCAGGTCTTGCCCGAGCCGTTGGCGCTGGCCGCGTCGCTGACGTAGAAGTCCACCGTGGCCGAGCCGAAGGCCGCCTGATTGGCCGCGCTGCCCACATAGCCCGCCACCGTCAGCTGGTTGCCGCGCGCGCGGGCGCTGGTGTACACCGGGCTGTCCATCAGCAGGTTGGGCTGGCCGGTGGTCTTGGCGCCGTCGTTGGCGGTGATGCCGTCGCCGGCCAGGTCCAGCCCCAAGCCGGTGGAGCCCGAAATGCTGTTGCCGCGGATGGTGACCGTGGACACGCCGGTGACGACGATGGCCTTGGCCGTGGCCAGGCGGATGGTGTTGCCCGCGCCAGCGGCGATGCCGCCGATGGTGGTGCTGGTGGCTGCGCTGGCCAGAATGCCGTTGCCCGGCGTGGCCAGAAGCGTCAGGCCGTCGCCCTGCAGGCCCAGCGTGTTGCCCAGCACCGAGGCGCCCGAGGTGGCTGTCAGCGTGATGGCATTGCCGCCATTGCCGCCGATGACATTGCCCATGCCGGAGGTGGCCCCGCCGATGAGGGCGCCGGTGGCGGTGGTGATGCTGATGCCGTCGCCGGAGTTGGCCAGCGCGGCGGTGCCGGCGGCGTTCAGGCCGATGACGTTGGCGCGGATGGTGGTGGTGTTGCCGCCGCTGGCCACAGCGATGCCCGCGCCGGTGTTGCCGCTGATGACGTTGCGCGAGGCGCTGGTGTTGCCGCCGATGGTGTTGGAGGCCGAGGCCACCGTGATGCCGCCGCCGGCGTTGGCCGAGGCGGCGGAGCCGGCGCTGCTGGTGCCGATGTAGTTGGCCGCCACCGTGTTGCCGGTGCCGGTGGCAATGGCGATGCCGGCGCCGTTGAAGCGGTTGATGATGAAGCCGGCCAGGGTGGAGTTGCTGGCGGTGAGGTTCAGGCCGACGGTGCTGACGCCGGCGCTGGTGCCGTTGAGCTCGATGACGGGTGCGCTGGTCCAGCCGGGCTGGGTGCGCGCGTCGACGATCATCGTGGTGGAAATCGTCGGCAGCGCGGAGGTCGGGGCGATGGTGGCGATGCCCGAGGAGAAGTAGTTCAGGGAAGAGCGCAGGCCGGATCCGGCCGTGCCGTTGGAGATCATGAAGACGATGTTCTCCACCGCCGCGGTGCGGCCGCTCTGCGCCAGCAGGTTGTCGCTGCCCAGCGTGTTGGCGTTGGTGATGGCCTGGCGCAGGCTGCCCTGGCCGGTGTCGCGCGTGCTGACGATGGTGCTGAAGTTGAAGCCGAAGTCGATGCCCGCGATGTCGGCGGTGGTCACGGCGATGCTGGCCAGGCTTTGCGGCGCGGTGCTGCCCGTGGTCAGCGATGCCAGCGTGGCCGTGCCTGCGTTGGCTGCCGCATCCACCAGCGCCGGGTTCTCGCCGCCGACATAGTTCGTCACGCTGCCGAGGACGCCGGCCACCGCCTGGGTGCGGAAGGTCTGCACCGGCAGCAAGGTGTTGACCCAGCCCGTGCGTGCCGAAGACACCGTGCTGTTGACCACCCGCACCTGGTAGGTGTTGCTTTGAATCACGGTGAAGGCGTAGGCGCCGTTCACGTCGGTGGTGGTGGTTGCCAGGAAGTTGCCCGAAGCGTCGTAGACCTCCACCGTGGCGCCCGAGCGTGCGCTGCCCCCGCCTGCCACTGCCGTGGCCCTGTCGCGGCCCGCGCCACCGCCGTAGTTCGGGTCTTCGAACACCGTGCCGCTGAGGGTGGCGCTTGGGCCCACGCGGATGTTGTCGACGAAAGGCCCGACGCAGGTGGCGCTGGTGAGGCTTTCGAAGCGCAGCGTGGTCAGGGTGCTGGTGGCGGTGAAGCTGACGCTGCGGGTCACGAAGGGGTTGGCGCTGTTGGCCACGGCCGTCAAGGTGAAGTCTTGCGTGGTGGCGCCAGCCGTCACGCGCAGCTGGTTGCTCGTGGTGTTGCACCAACCGCCGCTCTTCGTGTCGAAGATCACCGTGTAGGCGGTGCCCGGCGTGGTAACGAAGCTTTGTTGCACGCCACCGATTTGGAGTGGCCCGCCGTTCAGGTCCACGCCGTACGAGCCTTGCGAGACGAAGTCGCCGCTGTAGTACACCACGCCCACCAGGTCAACCATGCTGTAGGTCACGGTCCAGCCCGTCAGCCGGGTGTCGCCGGTCGCGAGCGTCACGAAGTTGTTCGTGGCCGGGAAGCTGCTGCCGTTTTCGAAGCTGCCGTTCTGGAACGCCGCCGCCGCCGTCAGCGTGAGGTTGGCGCTGAATTCCGAGGTATTGCCGCTGCCGTCGGTAGCCGTGGCGGTGATGGCGTCGCC
>JAJTDE010000328.1 GCA_021298085.1 Rubrivivax sp. | reverse complement strand
AAGGCCGTCTGGCCGACATGCTGGTGGAGCTGACGCGCGAACTGCGCAGCCACGCCGAAGCCGCGCTGGCCGCCTGAGTTCGGGCCGCCAGACCCTAACGCTGGAATAGCAGGGTCAAGACCCTCCATCTCCCCGGGCACCGGGCCGCTGTGCCGCCTTGTGCACGCTCGGCACGCTGCCGATAACCCCGGGAAGCGTCGTACCCCTCAGCCTGTTGCTGAGCCGGTGTGCGGCGACAAGGAACCCTGCCCATGATCCCGAAGCTCAGGCTCGGTGAGCTGCTGCGTCAAGCCGGCACCATCGACGACGCCCAACTGAAAGCCGCCCTGGAGCGCCAGCGCCAGACCGGGCGGCGCCTGGGCACCGTGCTGAAGGACCTGGGCTTCACCAACGACGAAGACATCGCCCGCACCATCGCGCGGCAGCTGAAGTTTCCGTACTTCCCGGGTCACGCGGAGCTGGTGGACCCTGCCACCGCGCGCCGCTTCACCGAAGTGCAGGTGCGCAAGCTCAAGGCCATGCCGGTGGGCAGCGAGGGCGGACGCACCCGCGTGGCCGTGGTCGACCCGATGGACTGGCAGGCCATCGACGAACTGCCCCGTTTGCTGGGCGGTGAGGTCGACTTGGAAATCATTCCCGATTCAGCGTTGATGGCGCTGATCGACCGGGTCTACAACGACAACCTGGTGTTGCAGGGCCTGGCCAAGGAGGCCAGCGAAGACCTTCGGGTCGCCCAGGCCAGTTCTGCGGAAATCTCCGGGCTGGGCCTGCAGGCCGGCGCGGAAGACGCCCCCATCGTGCGCCTGCTGCAGGGCCTGTTCGACGAGGCCGTGCGCTCGCGTGCGTCGGACGTTCACATCGAGCCGCAGGGGCAGAACGTGACCGTGCGCCTTCGGGTGGACGGCCACCTGCGGGTGCACAGCGAACTGGAGTCGCGCCTGGCACCCGCCATGAGCTCGCGCCTGAAGCTGTTGGCGGGGCTGGACATCTCCGAGCGCCGCCTGCCGCAGGACGGCCGCTTTGTGGTGCAGGCCCGGCAGCATACGGTGGACGTGCGCTTGTCAACCCTGCCCAGCCAGCACGGTGAATCGGTCGTGATGCGGCTGCTGATGAAAGACCCGCTGCTGGCCCGGCTGGACAAGCTCGGCATTCCCGAACGCGGGCTCAAGAGCCTGCAGACCGCGCTGGAGCAAGGCGCCGGCCTGGTGCTCGTGACCGGGCCCACCGGCAGCGGCAAGACCACCACGCTGTATGCCGCCCTGGGTGCACTGGACGCCGCCAGCACCAAGATCCTCACCGCCGAAGACCCGGTGGAATACCGGCTGGCCGGCATCACGCAGGTGAACGTCCAGGACCGCATTGGCCTGGGCTTCAGCCAGGTGCTGCGCGCAGCGCTGCGCCAGGACCCCGACGCGATCATGATCGGCGAGATGCGCGACGCCGACACGGTGGAGACCTGCATCCGCGCCGCCGTCACCGGCCACCTGGTGCTGTCCACGCTGCACACCAACGACGCCGTCTCCGCAGCCAGCCGCCTGGTCGACATGGGCGCAACGCCCTACATGCTGGGCACGGCGCTGCAGACAGTGGTGGCCCAGCGCCTGGTGCGCCGCGTCTGCAGCCACTGCGCCGAACCGGTGGCGGTGACACCGGCCCAGGCTGGCTGGCTCACCTCCCTGCTCGGCGCCGATGGCTGGCAGGAAAGCGACCTGCGACGCGGAAAGGGCTGCGCGCGCTGCCATGGCACGGGCTTCGACGGCCGGCGTGGCCTCTATGAGGTGCTGGACATGAACCAGGACATGGTCAGCGCGCTGATGATGAAGGACATGGGCCGCTTCACCACCGAGGCGCGGGCGCAGCTCAGCGGGCACTCGCTGGCCTGGCAGGGCGCCCAGGCCGTGGCATCGGGCTACACCACCGCCGCTGAGGCCATGCGCATCGGCGTGCGGCAGATGTGATGGAACAAAGCTTCGCCTACCGCGCCCGCGACGCCAACGGCCAGGAAAAGCGCGGCCAGCGCCCGGGAGCCAGTGCGCTGGCCGTCGCCCAGGAACTGGTGCGGCTGGGCATGACGCCGCTGGAGGTGAAGGCCGCCGGCGGGTCGGCGGCGATGGCCAGGGCCGCCGCGGTGGCCGCACCATCGGGCGCAGCAGGGTCCAGTGGGTCCGATGCCCCGAAAGACACCCACAACGCCGAGGGCACGGGCTCGGCCACGGCCACCGGCTCGCGCTGGCGCTGGCACCAGCGCATCACGGCCAAGACTGAAACCGCCTTCGGCATGGCCCTGCGTGAGCTGTCGGCGCTGCTGAAGGCTGGCGTGCCGCTGATGCGCGCCCTGACACTCGCGTCGGAGACCGGCACCGACGAACAGGTGCGCACCGCGCTCAAGCGCATCGCGGGCGACCTGGACTCCGGCCTGGCGCTGACCGAAGCCGCCCAGAACGAACGCCAGCGCACCGGGCTCATCAGTGCCTACGACGTGGCCATGCTGCAGGTCGGCGAAAAGACCGGCCGACTGCCGGAGTGTTTTGCCGACATGCACCGCCACCGGGAGTTTCAGAACCGCACCCAGCAGCAGGTGGGCTCGGCGCTGCGCTACCCGATGTTTGTGGTGCTGACTTGCCTGATCGCGCTGGTGGT
>JAJTDE010000161.1 GCA_021298085.1 Rubrivivax sp. | reverse complement strand
GGCCTGGCTGGGCGTTGAGGGTGTGTGAAAGCGCTTTTACGGCGCGTCCGTGTCCCGCAGCTGAAGCCAGATCCGCCCACCCTCGACCTTGACTGGCCAGCAGCGCAGTGGCGCGCAGGCAGGCTCGGCGGTGGGCTGCCCGGTGCGCACGTCAAAGCGGCCCTGGTGCAGCGGGCACTCAATCTCGTGGCCCAGCAGGAATCCTTCACACAGTTGGGCGGTGCCATGGGTGCACTGGTTGTCGGTGGCAAAGACCTCGCCGTCGACGCGGTACAGCACGATCTCGTGCCCGTCGATCTCCACGGGCCGCAGGTCGTCGGGCCCGAGTGCGTGGTCGGGCAGTGCGTCTGTCCAGGTTGGCATGGTGGTGGTGGAGCCTGGGTGCAGGCTCAGATGGGGTAGATGATGGAGTTGGGGATCAACTCGCTGTCGTAGATGCAGTGTCGTTCAGCCAGTTTCAGGCCCTGGGGGGTGTGAACGATGCGGTCGAGGTAGCGGCCGACGTTGAAGACGGTGGTGGTGTCGGACAGCTTGGTCCTGAAGACCGCGTAGTTGGCCTCGCAGCGGTAGCCGTCCGGTCCGTGGCCGCGCAGCACCGGGGTGCTGACGATGTGGCGCTGGTAGTAGGGGTCGTGGAAGAGGGTCTGCTGGATGCCGTAGACACGGTCTTTCAGCATGCCCTTGCCGCGGAAGGCGAGGGTGGCCAGCGGAAAGCCGCGTTCGTGGTTCTCGCGCGGCTGCAGCCGGTAGACGGCGTCGTCGGTGAAGAAGTCGGGCCAGGCGTCCCACTGTGCGGCATCCACGACGCTGCTGTAGGCCGCGTAGAGCTGGGTGATGGCCAGCCAGTCCTCGAAGCGCAGGGGCGGAGTCGGGGTGTCGGGAGTGGTGTTCTGGCCGGTGTTCGGATCGAGGCTGTTCAGCATTCAGGCCTCCATCACGTCGCGCCAGTAGCGGTACATGCCGCGGATCAGCGTCTCCGTCACCATGTGTTCGGTGTCGCCCACGTCGCGGCCGCCCAGTTCGGCCAGCGCGTGGTGGCCGGGCCGGCTTTCGAAGGCCTGCTGGCTGAACTCGATGACCTCGCCGTCGTCGGCCGACACAAAACCCGCCGGGCCGAAGAGGTTGGCCTGTGTGAGCCGGCGCTGCGTCATGGCCTCGTCGTCGTCCTCGAAGCCGAAGTGGGTCCAGACAAAGTCGAAGCTGCCGTGGCCGGTGGGCTGGATGTGGCGCGTGCTGACGCTGTTGACCTGCTGCTGCAGGATGACGCTGGGGAAGAGGGTGGTCATCACCGCGGTGGGCCCGTTCCACCAGGCCTCGGGCACGATGTCGATGATGGACGGGTCATGCAGGCGCATGCTGTCCTTGAAGCTGGAGACCGCGGTGACCTGGGACGACGCGTCGGCCGCCTTGCCGGCGCTGCCGCGCGTGGAGATCATCGCGGCGTGCCGGAAGCGGGCGTCCATGCGCAGCTGCGAACGGTTGTCGGCCCGCCACAGGCCGAAGGTGACAAACCAGGTATGCAGCAGGCCAGGGTGGTAGGGGTCCTTGATGTTCTCCTGCATCAGCTTCCAGTTGCCCGGGATGCGCTGCCGGTTGTAGCCCAGCACGCGCAGGCTGCGTCCGTTGAAGAGGCGGTCGAAGTACGGCAGGATGACCGGGCCCAGGAAGTCTTCCAGGCTTTCCACGTCAGGGTCGAATGAGGCAAACACCACGCCGCCGCGGGCGGCCACCTTGAGCTTGGTCAGGCCGTGTTCCTGGTTCTGGAAGTCGGCGGGCATGCCGCCGTGCAGCTGGCCGTCCTGGCGCACGCCGCGCCGCAGCGGCACACCCTGCAGATCGCCCTTGAGGGTATAGCTCCACTGGTGGTAGGGGCAGACAAACTCCCGCCGGTTGCCGTGGCGCTCGCGGCAGAAACGCATGCCGCGGTGCGCGCAGATGTTCTCGAACACCTGGAGCTGGCCGTCGGCGTCGCGCACCAGCACCACCGAACGTTCGCCGATGACGGTGCGCTTGAAGTCGCCCCGCTGGGGCACTTCGGCCTCCAGCCCCACGTAGCACCAGTGGCCGCGGTAGAAGAAGCGTTCCAGTTCGCGGCGGTAGAGCGTGTCGTCGGTGTAGGCCTGGAAGGGAATCTGGTGGGTTCCCTGGCCGGGCCAGGTCAACGGGGGTGCTGCTGTCACGCCGGGCTCCGGTGGTGCTGACGCCGGTGATGATCGGCGGGCTTGAACATTACGCCAATAGAATGCCGTGAATACTCGTCATCACTGCGGGTGATGACGGCCGTGCCGGTGGTGGCCGCGAGGCGAGGAACTCGGGTGGACCTTTCACAGATCGAACTGCGGCAGCTGGTGCTGTTCCACCACCTGATGCAGGAGCGCAGCGTATCCCGCGTGGCCGACATCCTGGGCCTGACGCAGCCGGCCGTCAGCAACAGCCTGGCCCGCCTTCGCAAGGCGCTGGGTGACCCGCTCTTTGTGCGCGCACCGGCCGGCATGCTGCCCACCCCGCTGGCCGAACAGGTGGCGCAGCCCGTGGCCGCGGCGCTGGCGCTGCTGCAGTCGGGGCTGAACCCGCAGCGTGCCTTTGACCCCTTGTCGGTGCAGGCCTCGGTGACGCTGGGCATGACCGACATTGGTGAAATCGTGTTCCTGCCGCGCCTGGTGCAGGCGATGGCCGAACGGGCCCCGGGCATCACGGTGCGGACGGTGCGCAATGCCGCATCGGCGCTGCGCGACGACATGGAAGCCGGCCGCACCGACCTGGCCATCGGTCCGTTGCCCAGCCTGCAGGCGGGCTTCTACCAGCGGCTGCTGTTTCCGCAGCGTTATGTCTGCCTGTTCCGGCGTGGGCACCCCTTGGCGCGGCTGGCACGCGGGCGCCTCAGCGTGGCGGCCTTTGAGGCGGCCGAGCACCTGGCGGTGGTGTCTGCCGGCACGGGTCATGGCGAGGTGGACGAGTTCATTCGCCGCGCCGGCATCCGCCGCAACGTGCGGCTGACGGTGCCGCACTTTGTGGGTGTGGGCCACATCCTGCAGCACAGCAACATGGTGGCCACCGTGACAGAGAAGCTCGCTGCCGCATTGGCTGAACCGTTTGGGCTGGTCTACCGGCCGCACCCGCTGGCGCTGCCAGAGGCCTCCATCACTCTGTTCTGGCATGCCAAGGTGCACCGCGACGCGGCCAATCTGTGGCTGCGAACGCTGGTCGTCGAGCTGTTTGGCCAGGCCGACGGTGGGTAGGGCACGGTCACGTGCTCCGGTATGCTGCGGCGGCCGCGAGGCGGGGCCGGTGCCCCGTGCCGCGGGGTGACTCAGGAGAAACCATGGATCTGGACGAAAAGGGGCTGGCCAGGCGCCGCGCGGTGCTGGGCTCGGACTATGTGGACAACGCGCTGGCGCAGGCCACGCCGTTCAGTGCGCCGCTGCAGGAGCTCGTCACGCGGCATGCCTGGGGCAACACCTGGCAGCGAGAAGGCATCGACCTGCGCACCCGCAGCATCGTCACCGTGTCCATGCTGGTCGCACTGGGGCGCATGCATGAGCTCAAGATCCATGTGCGCGGCGCGCTGAACAACGGGGTCACCCGAGAGGAGCTGCAGGAGATCTTCCTGCACGCCAGCGTCTACTGCGGTTTTCCCGCGGCGGTTGACGCTTTCAGGGCGGCTGCCGAGGTGGTCGACAAGGCCTGAAGCCCGGGCCCCGCGGAACCTGGCGGCTTGACAGCCGTACGTCAGCGGGCGGTTGCCTGACTTCACTACACTGCGGCGGCCCGCGCCGGATGGTCTGTCCGGTGGGTGCTCGTCCGTTGCGGCCGGCGCCGCTGCCGGGCGGCCGTCGCCTCTCCACGTTCGATGACCCATGCCTCAACTGCCTGCGATCGTCCTGCTGCCACTGATTCTGGGAACGGTGTTGACGGCTGTCTTCGGCCAGCGCAACACGCCGGCGCGGCGCGCGGCCGCGGCGCTGGTGGCCGGGGCCGTGGCGCTGGCGGCATTGGGGCTGCTGCTGTCGCTGGCGCCCGCGGTGTTTGCCGGCGAGGTGCTGCGCTTTTCGGCGCCCTGGGTGCCGGCCATCGGCCTGAACGCCACCTTCCGCCTGGACGGCCTGGGCCTGATGTTTGCGCTGCTGATCACCGGCATTGGTGTGCTGATCATCACCTATGCCGCGTTCTACCTGCACCATGACGACCCCGCCGGCAAGTTCTTCGCCCAGCTGATGCTGTTCATGGCCGCGATGCTGGGCATCGCGCTGTCGGACAACCTGTTGCTGCTGGTGGTGTTCTGGGAACTCACCAGCATCAGTTCCTTCCTGCTGGTGGGTTACTGGGGCTCTGACCCGAAGAAGGGCCACGACGCCCGCTTTGGCGCGCGCATGGCGCTGGCCGTCACCGGCGGCGGCGGGCTGGTGATGCTGGCCGGTGTGCTGCTGCTCGGGCAGATCGCCGGCACCTACGAGATCAGCGAACTGCTGCAGAAGGGCGCCCAGGTCCAGGCTGACCCGCGTTACCCGCTGGTGTTGGCATTGGTGCTGATTGGCTGCTTCACCAAGAGCGCGCAGCTGCCCTTCCACTTCTGGCTGCCCGAGGCCATGGCCGCACCCACCCCGGTGTCGGCCTACCTGCACTCGGCCACCATGGTGAAGGCAGGCCTCTTCCTGATGATGCGGCTGTACCCCGTGCTGGGTGGCAGCGGCCTGTTCGAGAGCATCGTGGCCACCGTGGGCCTCTTGACGATGGTGTTTGCCGCAGGGGTGGCCGTCTTCAAGCATGACCTGAAAGGCCTGCTCGCGTATTCCACCGTCAGCCACCTGGGCCTGGTGACCTTCCTCATCGGCCTGGCCACGCCCATGTCGGCCGTGGTGGCGGTGTTCCACATCCTC
Source organism: Rubrivivax sp. (assembly GCA_021298085.1). GTDB lineage: Bacteria > Pseudomonadota > Gammaproteobacteria > Burkholderiales > Burkholderiaceae_C > Rubrivivax. The sequence goes on along the minus strand of JAJTDE010000161.1, from coordinate 4,390 downwards.
AACCATGCGGCCTTCAAGGCGGCGCTGTTCATGAGCGCCGGCATCGTCGACCACGAAACCGGCACCCGCGACATGCGCAAGCTGGGCGGGTTGCTGCCGCTGATGCCGGTGGTCGGCACACTGGCCATGGTGGCGTCGGCGGCAATGGCCGGGCTGCCACCCTTCAACGGCTTCATCAGCAAGGAGATGATGCTGGACGAAGCCCTGCGCGCGGGTGAGCGCATGTGGGGCGACATGGGCTGGGCGGTGCCGGTGCTGGCCACGCTGGGCGGCCTGCTGTCCATGGCCTATTCGGTTCGCCTGGTGCACGACGTCTTCTTCAACGGCCCGCCGCGTGAGCTGCCGGTGGCCCACCCGCACGAGCCACCCTGGGGCATGAAGCTGCCGGTGCTGCTGCTGGTGCTGGTGTGTGTGGCGGTCGGCCTGCTGCCCATGCTGCTGGCCGGCCCGATGGTCAACCTGGCCGCCAGTGCCATGTTGGGGGCGCCGGCCCCAGCGTTTTCGCTGGCCCTGTGGCATGGCTTCAACATCCCGCTGCTGATGAGCGCCATCGCCGTGCTGGGTGGCGCCGCGCTGTACGCCACCTTGATGCGCGGCCGTCGCCTGCACCGCCACCAGCCGGGTGCCTTCAGTGGCAAGGCGGCCTACACAGCGCTGATGGACGGCCTGTTCAAGCGCGCCGGTACCTTCACCGTGCTGCTGGAGAACGGTTCCCTGCAGCGTTATGCCGGCTGGATGGTGGCCACCGTCATCGTGCTGGCGGCGTGGCCCTTCTTCAGCGGGCCGGGGCTGGGCACGGGCACCCGCAGCCTGCTGCCAGCCACGCCTTTGGCCGTGGCGCTGTGGCTGCTGCTGGTGGTGGTGTGCGTGGCGCTGGTGGCGCTGCACCGGGACCGCTTCCTGTCGGTGGTGCTGGTGGGTGTGGTGGGCCTTGTCACGGCCCTGACGTTCCTCGGCCTCTCGGCGCCTGATCTGGCCTTGACGCAGCTGTCGGTGGAAGTGGTGTCCACGGTGCTGCTGCTGATGGGCCTGGCGCTGCTGCCGCGCTTTTCGCCGGTGGAATCCAGCCTGGCGCGGCGCTGGCGCGACGGCGGGCTGGCACTGGCTGCCGGTGCTGGCATGGCGTGGTTCTCGTGGGTGGTGATGACGAGCGACCACAGCAGCATCGCCTGGTACTTCCTGGCCACCTCGATACCGCAGGGCGGGGGCGCCAATTCGGTCAACGTCATCCTGGTGGACTTCCGGGGCTATGACACCTTTGGCGAGATCACCGTGCTGGGCATCGCCGGCGTGGGCGTGATGGCCCTGCTCGACGGCCTGCGGACACGGCGGCCCACCGCCGACCCGCAGGGGCGCCCCTGGACCTACCCGGCGGTGCCGCTGATGCTGCGCCAGGTGGCCAAGCTGGTGCTGCCGCTGGCGCTGGTGGTGTCGGCCTACATCTACTGGCGCGGGCACAACCTGCCGGGTGGCGGCTTCATCGCCGGGCTGATCACCGCCGTGGCGCTGGTGCTGCAGTACATGGCCCTGGGCCAGAACCAGGCCGACGCCCTGCTGCACGCGCAGGGTGGGCGGCGCTACGTGCGCTGGGTGGGCACCGGGCTGGCCATTGCGCTGCTCACGGGCCTGGGTTCCTTTGTCTTCCAGCACCCTTTCCTGAGCAGTGCCTTCGGCCACCCCGTGGTGCCGGTGCTGGGTGAGCTGCCGCTGGCCACCGCCGCGCTGTTTGACCTGGGTGTCTACATCACCGTGGTGGGGGCGACGCTGCTGACCTTGTCGGTGCTGGGCGCCGCCAGCAAGGACGCCGTCACCGGCGCGCCGCGCACGGCAGGAGGTGTGCAGTGATCTCGATGGAACTTCTGGTGGCCAGCGGCATTGGTGTGGTCACCGCCACCGGCATCTGGCTGCTGCTGCGGGGCCGCAGCTTTCCGGTGGTGCTGGGGCTGTCGGTGCTGGGCTACGCCGTCAACATCTTCATCTTTGTGATGGGGCGGCTGTGGAGCAACGCGGCCCCCATCGTCGACAAGGGCCCGAACGTGGCCGACCCGCTGCCGCAGGCGCTGGTGCTCACCGCCATCGTCATCGGCTTTGCCACCACCGGTTTTGTCATTGAGCTGGCCTTGCGCAGCCGGCATGAAAACCAGAGCGACCACGTTGACGGCCGGGAGCCCAAGCCATGACCCTGGCTGACCACCTTCCCATCCTGCCGGTCCTGCTGCCGTCGCTGACGGCCATCCTGATGCTGCTCATCGGCGACGACCCCGAACGCCGGCCGCTGGTGCGCGGCCTGGCGCTGCTGTCGGTGGCGCTGGGTGCCGTGCTGGGCAGCATGCTGGTCATGAACGCGGCCGAGGGCACGCTCATGGTCTACCGCCTGGGAGACTGGCCTGCGCCGTTTGGCATCGTGCTCGTCATCGACCGGTTGTCAGCGTTGATGCTGCTGCTGACCTCGGCCGTGGCGCTGCCGGTGCTGCTGTACGCCAGCGGCGGCTGGGACGCACACGGCCGTCACTTCCACGCACTGTTCCAGTTTCAGCTGATGGGCCTGATGGGCGCCTTTGCCACCGGCGACATCTTCAACCTCTTTGTCTTCTTCGAGGTGCTGCTGATCGCCAGCTACGTGCTGATGACGCATGGCCTGGGCAAGGAACGCCTGCGCATCGGGCTGCAGTATGTGGTGCTGAACCTGGTGGCGTCGGCGCTGTTCCTGATCGGGGTGTCACTGCTCTATGCCTTCACCGGCACGCTCAACTTTGCTGACCTCGCGCTACGGGTGCCGCAGGTGCAGGGTGGTGAGGGCACGGTGCTGAAGGCCGCCGGCCTGATCCTGCTGGTGGTCTTTGGCTTCAAGGCCGCGATGATGCCCATGGCGATGTGGCTGCCGGCCACCTACGCCGCGGCCAGCGCGCCGGTAGCGGCGCTGTTTGCCATCATGACCAAGGTGGGTGTCTACGCCATCCTGCGGGTGCACGGCGTGGTGTTTGGCGCCGATGGACTGCCGCTGCTGCTGCTGCCGCTGGCCCTGGCCACCAGTGTGGTGGGCGTGCTGGGCGCACTGGCGGCGCACACCTTGCCCAGGCTGGTGGCCTGGCTGACGGTGTCGTCGGTGGGCACCATCCTGGTGGCGCTGGGCCTGCACAGTGAAGCGGCCTGGTCAGCCGGCCTGTACTACCTGTTGAACTCGACGCTGGTCATCGCTGGACTGTTCCTGCTGGGTGAACTGGTGGCGTCGCAGCGCGGCCCCATGGCCCACCGCCTGGAGCCCTGCAGCCCCGTGGCGCAGCCGGCCCTGCTGGGCCTGCTGCTGCTGGTGGCCGCGGCCTCGGCCGCCGGGCTGCCGCCGCTGCCGGGTTTCATCGGCAAGCTGATGCTGCTGGAAGCATCGGTGGCCCACCCGCTCGCGGCCACCGTCTGGACGGTGGTGCTGGCGGTGGGCTTTCTGACGCTCATCGGCCTGGCGCGGGCGGGCAGTGTGCTGTTCTGGTCCGTCAGGCCAGATGTTCCGGGTGGCTCGGCCGGCGCGTCACCAATGCTGCTGCTGGCCACCTTGTCGCTGCTGGCGATGAGTGTGCTGCTGAGCGTCTTTGCGGCGCCGGTGCAGCGTTATACCCAGGCGACCGCGCAGCAGGTGCTGCAGCGGGCTGACTACGCCGCCGTGGAGTTGAAGCCATGAAGCCTGGTTGGTTGGCCCATCCTGTTCAATCGGTGCTGATCGCCGCCACTTGGCTGCTGCTGCAGCAGAGTGTGGCCGTGGCGCACCTGCTGACGGCCGCGGTGCTTGCGCTGCTGCTGCCGCGGCTGCTGCACGGCTTTACCGGCGCACCGCCGCGACCAAAGGCTTTTGGCACCGCAGTGCGCCTGACGCTGGTGGTGCTGAAGGACATCCTCCTGTCCAACATCACGGTGGCCAAGCTGGTGCTGTCGCCGTCGGCCCGGCCGGTGCCCGTGTGGGTGCCCGTTGAAATGCGCCTGCGTGACCCGCGTGCCATCACGCTGCTGGCCACGATCATCACCACCACGCCGGGCACGGTGACCTGTGTGGTCGATGAAGCGCACCACCGCCTGCTGGTGCACGCGCTGGATGGCAGTGCGGGTGCTGACGCCATCGCTGCCGACATCCAGGCCCGCTACGAAACCCCCTTGATGGAGATCTTCGAATGATCTTGTCACTGGCCCTGGACTTTGCGACAGGCTGCGTGGCGCTGGCCCTGCTGATGTGCGGCTGGCGGCTGCTGAAGGGGCCTCAGCTGCCCGACCGCATCCTCGCGCTGGACACCATGGCGGTCAATGCCGTGGCGCTGGTCTTCCTGCTGGGCATCCGCTGGGGAACATCGCTGCTGTTTGATGCGGCGCTGAGCATCGCGATGCTGGGTTTTGTGTCGACCGTCGG
>JAJTDE010000035.1 GCA_021298085.1 Rubrivivax sp. | reverse complement strand
CGGGCCGTCAGGCGCAGCCGGTGGGTATCGAACAGGTTCTGGCCCTGCGGTGGCAGCTTGCCGAACCGGTCGGTCACCTCTTCCAGCAGGGCGTCGAGCTGGTCGGGCTTGTCGGCGGTGGCCAGCCGCTTGTAGAGGCTCAGGCGCGAGTGCACGTCGCCGCAATAGCTGTCGGGCAACAAGGCAGGTGCGTGCAGGTTGATCTCGGTGCCTGACGAGAACAGGCTGCCCATGGGGCTGAGCAGGTCCGGCTCGCGGCCAGCGCGCAGTGAACGCACGGCCTCGGAGAGCATGTCGTTGTAGAGCTGGAAGCCGACTTCCATCATGTTGCCGCTCTGGTTCTCGCCCAGCACTTCACCGGCGCCGCGGATCTCCAGGTCATGCATGGCCAGGTAGAAGCCGGACCCCAGCTCTTCCATGTCCTGGATGGCCTGCAGGCGCTGGGCGGCTTGTTTGGTCAGGCCCTCGACATCGGGCACCAGCAGGTAGGCATAGGCCTGGTGGTGGCTGCGGCCGACACGCCCGCGCAGCTGGTGCAGTTGGGCCAGGCCGAACTTGTCGGCGCGGCTGATGACGATGGTGTTGGCGCTGGGTACGTCGATGCCGGTCTCGATGATGGTCGAGCACAGCAGCAGGTTGTGGCGCTGCGCGACAAAATCGCGCATCACGCGTTCCAGCTCGCGCTCAGGCATCTGGCCGTGCGCGATGGCGATGCGGGCCTCGGGCAGCAGTTCGGCCAGCTTGTCGCGGCGGTTGTTGATGGTCTCGACTTCGTTGTGGAGGAAGTAGACCTGCCCGCCGCGCTTGAGCTCACGCAGCACCGCTTCACGGATGACGCCAGTGCCTTCGTTGCGCACAAAGGTCTTGATGGCCAGGCGCCGCTGCGGGGCGGTGGCAATGACGCTGAGGTCCCGCAGGCCTTCCAGGGCCATGCCCAGCGTGCGCGGGATGGGTGTGGCGGTGAGTGTCAGCACGTCAACCTCGGCACGCAGGGCCTTCATGGCCTCCTTGTGGCGCACACCGAAGCGGTGCTCTTCGTCGATGATCAGCAGGCCCAGGCGCTTGAACTTGACACTTTCGCTGAGCAGTTTGTGGGTGCCCACGACGATGTCCACCGTGCCGTCCTCGATGCCTTCGACAGCGGCCTTCACCTCCTTGGGTGAGCGGAATCGTGACAGCTCGACGATCTTGACCGGCCACTTGCCAAAACGGTCTGTCAGCGTCTGGAAGTGCTGCTCGGCCAGCAGCGTAGTGGGTGCCAAGAAGGCCACCTGCTTGCCGCTGTGCACGGCCACAAAGGCGGCGCGCAGTGCGACCTCGGTCTTGCCGAAACCCACATCGCCGCAGACCAGGCGGTCCATCGGCTTGGGGCTGATCAGGTCCTGGATGACAGCGTGGATGGCCGCGCGCTGGTCGGCCGTCTCCTCGAAGCCGAAGCTGGCGGCAAAGGCTTCGTAGTCGTGCGGTGAGAAGCGGTGAGCGTAGCCGTCTCGGGCCGCACGCAGCGCGTAGAGGTTCAGCAGCTCGGCGGCGGTGTCGCGCACCTGTTCAGCGGCCTTGCGCTTGGCCTTCTCCCACTGGCCGGAGCCCAGCTTGTGCAGCGGCGCCTCGTCGGCACTGACACCCGTGTAGCGGCCGATCAGGTGCAGCTGGCTGACCGGCACCTTGAGCGAGGCCTTGTCGGCGTACTCCAGATGCAGGTACTCCGACGCACCTTCGCCCAGGTCGATGTTGACCAGGCCCAGGTAGCGCCCAATGCCGTGGTTCATGTGCACCACGGGGTCGCCCACCTTGAGTTCCGAGAGGTCCTTGATCAGCGCGTCGACGTTGCTGGTCTGTTCCTGCTTGCGGCGGCGCCGCGCCTGGGGCGTGCTGGAGAAGAGCTCGGTCTCGGTGATGAACTGGACGGCGGGCGCACGCAAGGAAACCTCGGGCGCCTCGGGCGCCTCGGACACGTCGGCTGCGCCGCTGCGGGCTTCTCTCACCCAATGAAAGCCGGCGGCCAGCGGCGCGGCCGCAATGGCGACCTTCTCCGTGCCTGCCAGGAAGCCGCTCAGGCTGTCGACGCTGGGGACGTCGATCCGGTTCTCGCGCAGCAGCTCCAGCAGGCTCTCGCGCCGGCCTGCGCTCTCGGCCAGCAGCAGCACGCGCGCGGAGGTGGATTGCAGGTGCTGCTGCAGGGCTGCCAGTGGCTCGGTGGCGCCGCGGTCCACGCTGATGCTGGGCAGAGGCCTCGCCCAGGGTACGGGTTCCGCACCGCGCACGGCCAGGGTGGCATAGGCCTGCGTGTGGGTGAAGAACTCCTCGGTGCGCAGGAAGATGTCCTCGGGCGGCAGGATGGGCCGCTCGGGGTCGTGCTGCAGGAAGCGGTGGCGCTCGCGGGTGTCTGTCCAGAACTGGTTCAGCGCGCCATCCATCTCGCCGTGCAGCACCAGCATGGCATCCTGGCGCAGGTAGTCGAACAGCGTGGCAGCCTGGTCGAAGAACAGCGGCAGGTAGTACTCGATGCCGGCTGTGGCAATGCCCTGGCCGATGTCCTTGTAGATGCGGGACTTGGTCGGGTCGCCGTCCAGCCGTTCGCGCCAGCGGGCCCGGAAGGCCGTGCGGGCGGCATCGTCCATCGGAAACTCCCGGCCGGGCAGCAGGCGCACTTCCGGGACGGGGTAGAGGCTGCGCTGGGAGTCGGGGTCGAAAGTGCGGATGGAATCGACCTCGTCGTCGAACAGGTCCACCCGGTAGGGAACCGCTGAACCCATTGGGTAGAGGTCGATCAGGCCACCGCGCACCGCATACTCACCCGGTGACACCACCTGGCTCACGTGCTGGTAGCCGGCGAGCGTCAGCTGCGCTTTCAGGGCCGATTCGTCCAGGCGGGTCTTCTGCTTGAACTGGAAGGTGGTGGCGGCCAGGAAGGAGGGTGGCGCCAGGCGCGTGAGCGCCGTGCTGGCGGGCAGGAGCACGACATCCAGGTCCCGCTGGAGCACACGCCACAGGGTGGCCAGCCGCTCGGAGACCAGGTCCTGGTGCGGGCTGAAGGTGTCGTAGGGCAGCGTCTCCCAATCCGGGAACACGGCCACGCGCAAGCCGGGGCCGAAAAATGCCATCTCGTCGGCCAGGCGCTGGGCGTCACCCGGCTCGGCGGTGACCACCGCCAACATGCGCTGCTCGGCGGCCCTGGCCAGCGCCAGCTGGGCCAGCAGCATGGCGTCGGCACTGCCCACTGGGCGCGGCACGGTGAAGCGCTTGCCGGGCGCCACCGTGGGCAAGGCCAGCCCCAGGGACGGTGTGGCGGGGTTGGCGGACAAGGCTTCGGGGGTCTTCGCGGGCAGGGGCATGGTGAATTCTAGAATTCGGGGGATGCCCGAGTTGCCCTCTGTGACCCCCGCCGCCGCGCCGACTGTCCACGCCGTCAACCCGGCACGCCTGTTTGCGCTGGTTCCCTGTGCCGGCAGCGGTTCACGATCCGGGGCCGTTCGGCCCAAGCAGTATGTCACCCTGGCCGGCAAGGCCATGGTGGCACACACCCTGGAGGCGCTGCTGGCGGTGGCGCGCATCGACGCCGTGCTGGTGGTGCTCAGCCCTGACGATGCGGGCTTTGCCGAAGCCGTCCCTGGCTTCGCCTCGAGCCGCGGCTGGTGCTGCCACACGGGCGGCGCGACACGCGCAGCCACGGTGGCTAACGGCCTGAACGAGTTGCGAAGGCGTGGCGCACACGACACCGATTGGGTGCTGGTGCACGACGCGGCGCGCTGCCTGCTGCAGCCCGCGTGGGTCGACACGCTGATCGACGCCTGCCTGCCGGGGCCGGGCGAGCCAGCCGAGGGTGATGAGGCGGTGGGCGGTTTGCTGGCAATACCGGTGGCCGACACGCTCAAGCGTGAGGCCCAGGGCCGCGTGCAACAGACGCTGGACCGCCGCCACACCTGGGCCGCGCAGACGCCCCAGATGTTTCGCATCGGCATGCTGGCCGAAGCCCTGGTTCAGGCGGGAACGGCCGTGACCGACGAGTCCAGCGCCATCGAGGCGATGGGGCACCAGCCACGGCTGGTGGAGGCTCCGGCTGAAAACTTCAAGGTCACCTGGCCGGCTGACTTTGCCCTGGCCGAACGCCTGCTGCGCACGCGATGATGGGCTGACCGATACCCTGGAGACCTTGATGACCCCTCTTCCATTCCGCATCGGTGAAGGCTGGGACACCCATGCCCTTGTCGTGGGCAGGCCCCTGGTGCTGGGTGGCATCACGCTGCCCCACACGCATGGCTTGCTGGGCCACTCTGACGCCGACGCGCTCCTGCATGCCATCACCGACGCCTTGCTGGGCGCTGCCGCGCTGGGCGACATCGGTCAGCACTTTCCCGACACCGACCCGGCCTTCAAGGGCGCTGACAGTGGGGTCCTGCTGGCCGAGGCGATGCGGCGTGTGGCAGCAGCGGGCTGGCGCCTGGGAAACCTCGACGCCACCATCGTGGCCCAGGCGCCCAAGATGGCACCTCACATACCGGCCATGCGCACGCGCATCGCGCAGTTGCTGTCGGTGTCGGCTGAGCAGGTCAACGTCAAGGCCAAGACGGCCGAGAAGATGGGCCCGGTGGGCGAGGGCCGCAGCATCGAGACCCGCGCCGTGTGCCTGCTGCTGCCGGCAGCCTGATGGCTGGCCCCTGGGCGGGGCCTGGCCGAGCGATCACGCCTGTGCAGACGCCTTGCGCTTGCGGGCGGCAGCCGCCACCAGCCCCAGGCCGGCGAGCATCAGCGCGTAGGTGCTCGGTTCCGGAATGGGTGCCACCGGAACCACACCGCCGCCGCCCGTGCCGGTGAAGAAGCTCAGGTTCAGTTCGTTCAGCTGGTGGGAGTAGCTGACACCATTGAAGCCGCCCGCCATGAACTCGAACGACACGATCTTGGTCAGGTCGCAGCTGCCGCTGCCCAGTGACAGGCAGGTCATTCCGGCAAAGTCGGCCACGATGTTGCCAAACGCACCGGCAATGGCGCGCGATGACAGCAGTGTGTCGCCGTCAGCATCGGTCAGGGCCAGGACGATCTCACCGGTGCCCGAGCCACTGCCCAGTGCGGAGACGCGGTTGAATCCCGTGAGGTCAGTCGGTAGCGAGAACCCATAGCTCAGGTTCATGTACGAGTAGCTGCTGCCACCGACGTGCGACAGCAGCATGCTGCCGGCGACCGTCTGGTTGTCGTAGCGCACGACATGACCAAAGTCGGTGGTGTACGAGAAGTAGCGTGTGGGGTCGGTGGTGCTGAAGGCGGCGTTGATGCCGCCCGCCGTGGTCGAACCAGAGCCGTTGCTGGTGTCTGTGACCACGGTGGTCCCGAAGTCGAAGGAGTCGATCACCGTGAGCGCGTGCGCGCTGCTGACCGTGAACGTGAGTGAGATGGCCGCGCAGGCCGCCTTTGCTGCCAGTTTCATCATGGGTGTTGCCCTGTGGTTGATCGCTGCGCGTCATCCAGGGCGGCCTCGGGTCTTGGCCCGGGATCACCGCCTTGCCCAACGGCTGTGGCGCAGTGATGCAATGCTCGGCGCGGGGCGGATGAGCGTCAATGCGCAGGCACTGAGATGCCGGACGCATGAGTGCGGTGTCAACCGCGGCAATAGTTCACACTCGGGCGCCGAGCCGCGCAGACGCCGCCCTACTGCACCCGCTTGAGCCGCAACTGCGCGATCAGCCCGCCGTCGATGGCGTTGGCCAGTTCCAGCGAGCCGCCCATGCGCTGCAGGGCTTTGTCAACGATGGCCAGCCCCAGGCCGGCACCGGTGGCTGCGGTGCGGGCCAGGTCGCCGCGGAAGAAGGGCTTGGTCAGCTGGCTGATCTTTTCCGGGTCGACACCAGGGCCGTGGTCGCGCACGGTGACGATGATCCACGGGCCGCTGCGGGTGAAGGTCACCAGCACGTCGGCCAGGCCGGTGTCACGGCTTCGGCCATAGCGCCGGGCGTTCTCGAACAGGTTGAGGAAGACGCGGCCCAGCTCGGTCTCGTCGGCCAGCACCTTGACGTCGGCCGCCACGCGAGAGTGGATGCGGATCTGACGCGCGTCACGGAAGGCGGCTGCCTCACGCTCGATCAGCTTGGCCAGCGGCACGGCCTGCAGCTCGGTGGAGCCGGGGCGGGCGTAGTCCATGAACTTGTCGATGATGGCGTCCAGCTGACCGATGTCTTCGGCGATGTTCTTTTTTGCCTCCTCGTCGGTGACGCTCATCTCGGCTTCCAACCGCAGCCGCGCCAGCGGCGTGCGCAGGTCATGGCTGATGCCGGCCAACATCACGGCGCGGTCTTCCTCGACCTTGGCGAGCTCGCGGGCCATCCGGTTGAAGCCCTTGTTGACCTCGCGGATCTCGCTGGTCAGCGTGTTTTCGTCCAGGCGGGAGTCGAGGTCGCCCTCACGGATGCGGCTGGCGGCAAACGAGAGGTCTCGCAGCGGGCGGTTGATGAGGCTGGCCACCGCGACCGAACCCAGCAGGGTGGCCAGCAGCGCGATGCCCATCCAGCTGAACAAGGTGCCCAGCGACAGCGTAGCCGTCTGCGCGGCCTGCGTGATGAGCCAGTAGGGGTCCCGCTCGAGCATGAAGCCGATCCACAGGCCCGGCTTGTTGTTGACGTTGCGGGCGATCACCGCCTCGGGGCCGATCACGTTGCGCAGTTCGCGCCCGACGGCGCGGGTGAAGCGGTCGGTCTCGAAGGGTTCCCACTGGTCCGTCGGCTCTCGGGGCCGTACCTGCACACCTTCGGCCTTGTCGATGGACTTCAGGATGGCCAGCCGTGCAATGCCGTCGGATTGCGCGGCCAGCGTGGCGCGTGTCAGGTTGACCAGGCTGGCCAGCTGACGCGCCTCGTGGACGGCACGAGGCTCCAGGTCGAGCGAGCGCAGTGTCTGCACCCAGGCGAAGATACCCGCCGCCAGCAGCAGGGCCAGCAGCACAAAGGTGCGCCAGAAGACGTTGAAATTGAGCGGCGAAGGTTTCATGCGGGGGCCGAATGATGCCCCATGTCGAGGCCGGTCAGGCCTCGGTGAGCAGGCTCAGCGTCGGGCAGCCGAGGCCGTCAGTTCGCCCCGTCCGGCACAAACACATAGCCCACCCCCCAGACCGTCTGGATGTAGCGTGGCTGGGCCGGGTCGGGCTCGATCATCTTGCGCAGGCGCGAGATCTGCACGTCCAGGCTGCGGTCGAACGGTTCGAACTCGCGTCCGCGTGCCAGCTGGGCCAGCTTGTCGCGGCTCAGCGGCTGGCGCGGGTGCCGTACCAGGGCCTTGAGCATCGAGAACTCGCCGGTGGTCAGTGCAATCTGCTCACCGTCCTTGGACAGGCGGCGCAGCGAGAGGTCAAACTCGAACGGCCCGAAGGTGACCACCGCGGCTTCCTTGGACGGTGCGCCCGGGGCCTCCTGGGCGGGCCGACGGCGCAGCACAGCATGGATGCGGGCCAGCAGTTCGCGAGGGTTGAAGGGCTTGGGCAGGTAGTCATCAGCACCCACCTCCAGGCCCACGATGCGGTCCACATCTTCCACCTTGGCGGTGAGCATGATGATGGGTGTCGGGTCGTTGGCGGCCCGCAGGCGCCGGCAAATGGACAAGCCATCTTCGCCGGGCAGCATCAGGTCCAGCACAATGAGGTCGATGGTGTCGCGCGTCAGCACTCGGTTGAGTGTCTTCGCGTCCTCGGCCAGGAGGACTTCAAAGCCCTCCTGGGTGAGGTAGCGGCGCAGCAGGTCCCGAATGCGGGCGTCGTCGTCGACGATCACAACGCGGTCAGGACGGTTGGGGGCATTTGCGCTCATGTGCGGCATCCAGATTTGTAACAGCCGAATTGTTACAGCGCAAAATTGCCGGAAAACCCCTAAGCTGACCTCCGGTTACAACACTTGCGACTGTGCTGATGGGGGTAGTTTGCAACGCTGTGGTGCCAAAGCTGCCAGCCCCTGGAAACGGGCCGAGTCAGCCCCTGGCGCAGCCTTGGCGAGCGGTGATCACACGTGGGGCAACCGCGGCCTGTGCGTTGGCAGCTGCCTGCTGTGTGTGAAGCGATTGACGTCTGGATACAGAAGGAACACATCATGACCCTGTGGACTCTGCAGCCGCTGCGGCCCGGGCCTGCGCTGCGCCGGTGGCGTGGGCTGGCGATGGCCTGCGCGTTGGGCGTCGGGGTGGCTGGTGCGGCGGGTACGGCGCAAGCGCAGGCCCCGTCCGTCGCTGCCAACCCGCCGCTGAACGTGATGAGCCTCAGCGCCACGGCCACTGCCGAGGTGACGATGGACATGCTGTCCATCACCTTTTCGACAACGCGTGATGGCACCGATGCTGCCACGGTGCAGAGCCAGCTGAAGCAGGCGTTGGATGCCGCGCTGGCGGAGGCCCGCAAGCTGGCCAAGCCCGGGCAGGTGGATGTGCGCACCGGCAACTTCTCGCTGAACCCGCGCTACGCGCAGCGCGGTGGCATCAACGGCTGGCAGGGCACGGTGCAGCTGCAGGTCGAAGGGCGCGACATGACGGCCATCTCGCAAATGGCCGGGCGCATCACCACCCTGTCCATCGCGCAGGTGCGCCATGGCCTGTCGCGCGAACTGCGCGAGAAGGTCGAGGCCGACACCACCGCGCAGGCCATCGGCCGCTTTCGCGAACGGGCGCTGGCCCAGGCCCAGCTCTTTGGCTTTGCCGGCTACACGATCCGCGAGGTCGCGGTGGGCACTGACGGCCAGACGGGCGCACCGCCGGTGATGGCCATGCAGATGCGCGTCGGTGCGTCACCCGCGGCCGAAGAGGCCCTGCCTGTGCAGGCCGGCAAGACCACGGTGACCTCGTCGGTCAATGGCAGCGTGGTCATGACCCGTTGACGGTGCCTGCATGCTGCCTGAACCCACCTTGCGCTCGGTGCAATGCCTGACGGCCCGGGGCCTGCACCGCATGGCTTACTGGGAGTGGCCCGCGTTGGGAGATCCTGGTTCACCGTCCGACGCCGGGCCGCGCCACGCGGTGGTCTGCGTCCACGGCCTCACCCGGCAGGGCCGCGATTTCGACAACCTTGCCCGGCAGCTGGCGCCCCAGCGGCGCGTGATCTGCCCCGACATCGTCGGCCGCGGTCGCAGCGATTGGCTGGCTGACCCGATGGCCTATGCCATTCCCACCTACGTGGCTGACATCGTCACACTGCTGGCGCGGCTGGATGTCGACACCGTCGACTGGGTGGGTACGTCGATGGGCGGCCTGATCGGCATGGCCCTGGCGTCGATGAAGGGCTCGCCCATCCGCCGCCTGGTGCTCAACGATGTGGGTCCACGCATCGAGCCGGTTTCGCTGCAGCGCATCGGCAGCTATGTGGGGCAGGGCGGTCGCTGGCCCAGTCTGCAGTCTGCCGCTGATGCCATCTGGGCCATCTCCACCGGGTTCGGGCCACATACACCCGCACAGTGGCTGGCCCTGACCGAGCCCCTGCTGAGGCAAGACGCTGAGGGCCACTGGGTGCTGCGCTACGACCCCGCCATCGGGCAGCCCCTGCGCGCCATCACCCCGGAGCTGGCGGCCGGTGGCGAGGCACTGCTCTGGTACGCCTATGACAACCTGACCTGCCCGACGCTGCTGCTGCGCGGCGAACACTCCGACCTCCTGTCGCCCGAGACCGCGGCTGCCATGGCGCAACGGGGGCCCCGTGCGCGCCTGCACACGGTTCCTGGCGTGGGCCATGCCCCGACGCTGGTCGATGCGGCGCAGTGTGCGGTGGTCAGAGAGTTCCTGCTGAAACCTTGAAGACGCGAAACGACGCCCTCGCCGCAGCCGAAGCCAGCGCCATCGTGGCGGCCACTGCTGGCCCGCTGGTGGACGCGACCGACCCACCGGCCGGGGCAGCATCGGCGCGGGAGACCGGTCCTGCCAGCCGCGACAGTGACCCGTCGGCCGCCGTCACGCTGCCGGTCGCCCGGGCCTTTGCCGAGCAGCTGCTGGTCGGCCACCACCTGGACACCGGCGAGCCCGCCTGGTCGCACGCCGAGGGCGTCGCCGACATCCTGCGCGTGCTCGGCGCGGTCGAACCACTGCAGGCGGCCGCCTACCTGGTCTATGCCGCCGACTTCCTGCAAGAGCCCGGGCCGATCATCGAACGGCGCTTCGGCCGTTCGTTTTCCCAGCTGGTGGAGCTGACGCGCCGGCTGGTGCAGGTGCAACGTGCCGCGCGGGAGGCCGGCCTGGAAGACCAGGACCGCGCCCTGCAGACCGAGCGGGTGCGCAAGATGCTGCTGGCCTTCTCGCGCGACCTGCGGGTGGTCCTGCTGCGCCTGGCCTCGCGTCTGCAGACGCTGCGCTGGTATGCCGCGCAGCGCAAGCCATGCCCGCCCGTGCTGGCGCTGGAGTCGCGCGAGGTCTTTGCCGCGCTGGCCAACCGCCTGGGCATCGGCCAGGTGAAGTGGGAGCTCGAAGACCTCGCGTTCCGCCTGCTGGAGCCGGAGCATTACCACGCCATCGCGCGCCGGCTGGACCAGACCCGCAGCGCGCGCGAACTGGCGGTGGACTTTGTCCGCCACCAGCTGGCCGGCGAACTGCGGCGGGCGGGTATCGAGGCCGATGTGGCCGGCCGGCCCAAGCACCTCTACAGCATCTGGAAGAAGATGCGCGGCAAGCAGCTGGCTTTTGAGCAGGTGCTGGACGTGCGGGCGATGCGTGTCATCGTGGCCGATGTGCAGGCCTGTTATGCCGCACTGGCTGCCGTGCATGCCCGCTACCCGCAGGTCGCTGGCGAGTTCGACGACTACATCGCCCGGCCCAAGCCCAATGGCTATCAATCCTTGCACACGGTGGTGCGGGGCGACGACGGGCTGCCGGTGGAGGTGCAGATCCGCACCGCGCAGATGCACGCCCACGCTGAACAGGGTGTGGCGGCGCACTGGGCCTACAAGGAAGCGGGGACCAAGGGTTATGCGGGTGTCCACGCCGATGCGCTGGCCGCCGAACGTCTGGCCCAGGCGCGCAAGGCCGTGATGCAGCAGCTGCTGGCCTGGGAGCGCGACCTATCAGCCCCCGAGGGACAGCGCCACGCCGACGACCGCATCTATGTGCTCACCCCACAGAGCACGGTGGTCGACCTCCCAGAAGGTGCCACGCCGGTGGACTTTGCCTACAGCCTGCACACCGACCTGGGCCACCGCTGCCGGGGTGCCAAGGTCGACGGTGTGCTGGTGCCGCTGAATACACCGTTGCGCAATGGCCAGACGGTGGAGGTGGTGGCCGCCAAGGAGGGTGGGCCGTCACTCGACTGGCTGAACGCCGAACTCGGCTACCTGCGCAGCCCTCGCTCGCGGTCGAAGGTGCGTGCGTGGTTCAACGCCCAGCAACTGCAGCAGACCATGGCGCGGGGACGCGAGGCGATCGAACGCCTGCTGCAGCGTGAGGGCCGCACCGCCGTCAAGCACGACGACCTGGCGGCCCAGCTCGGCTTCAAGGATGCGGAAGCCCTCTTTGAGGTGGTGGGCAAGGACGAGGTCTCGCTGCGGCAGGTCGAGGCCGTGTTGCGGCCAGCCACGCCCGAGGAGGGCGCAGCGCGCGGCGTGCTGCTGCGGCGCTCGAAGGCGGGTGACAGCGGCGTGCTGGTGGTGGGTGTCGAATCCCTGCTGACCAACCTGGCTCGTTGCTGCCGGCCAGCGCCGCCCGACGCCATCAGCGGCTTTGTCACGCGAGGCAAGGGTGTGGCCATCCATCGTCAGGGTTGCAGCAACTTCCTGCACCTCGCACAGCGGACACCCGACCGCGTCATCCCGGTGGCCTGGGGGATGGCGGCCGAGGCGGTCTACCCGGTGGATGTGGCCGTGGAAGCCATCGACCGCCAGGGCCTGCTGCGCGACATCTCTGACGTCTTCACGCGCGAAAAGGTCAACGTCACCGGCGTCAAGACCAGCAGCGTGCGCGACAGGGGCCAGGCCCGTGCCTGGATGACCTTCACCGTGGAGGTGGCCAATGCGTCGCGGCTGTCGCAGGTGCTGCGTCAGGTCTCTGCCGTACAGGGCGTGCAACAAGCCCGAAGACGCTGATATACTGGTGGGCTTCGCAGGCGCGTAGCTCAGTTGGTTAGAGCACCACCTTGACATGGTGGGGGTCGTTGGTTCGAATCCAATCGCGCCTACCAAGGCCCTTCGGGGGCCCCCTGAAGGCCCGCGTGAGGCATCGCACGATGTCCGCAGAGGGATCCTCTGCCACAAGGCCCTCCATGCCCAAGCGAGCTTCCTTCACGCCTGGCAGCCCTGCTGCCCCCCGCACCGCAGAAGCGGCCGCCGCCGGCAGTGCCCCCGCGCCAGAGGCTGTGCCGCCATCCGCGGCCCCCGGCACCCTGAGGGTGCTGAAGAAGTACCCCAACCGCCGTCTCTACGACACCCGCTCCAGCAGCTACATCACGCTGAGCGACGTCAAGCAGATGGTGCTCGCGGCAGAGCCGTTCCAGGTGCGCGACGCCAAGACCGACGAAGACCTGACGCGCAGCATCCTGCTGCAGATCATCCTCGAGGAGGAGGCCAGCGGCTACCCGATGTTCTCCACCGACATGTTGGCGCTGCTGATCCGCTTCTACGGGCACTCGATGCAGGGCGCGATGGGCAACATGCTGGAAACCAACCTGCGGCACTTCGTCGATTTCCAGCAGCGCATGCTGGGTGGCGGGAACAACCTCTTTGATGCCGGGGCCTACCGGCCTGAGACCTGGACGCAGGCGATGTCGCAATCGGCCACCGCCATGCCGAATCTGTGGACGGCCTACCTCGACGAGAGCAAGCACAGCCTGGAGGCCATGCAGAAGCGCTGGCTTGAGCAGATGCAGCAGGCCTCGAAGGGCTTCTTTCCGACGTCCGGGCCCAAGGATTGAGCCCGAACGCCTGAGGTGGCGCGGCTGTGGCGTGTGTGCAGCATCCACACGCCTCGGCCGGGGTGCCGGTACCCTTGCCGGGGTACGACAATCGCGGGATGTCTGCCCCTCACACCCTTCCCCCGACCATCGGTTTTGTCTCGCTGGGCTGCCCGAAAGCCCTGACCGATTCAGAGCTCATCCTCACCCAGCTCAGCGCCGAGGGTTATGCCACCAGCAAGAGTTTTGCCGGTGCTGACCTGGTCATCGTCAACACCTGCGGATTCATCGACGACGCCGTCAAGGAAAGCCTGGACACCATCGGCGAGGCCCTGGCGGCCAATGGCCGGGTCATCGTCACCGGCTGCCTGGGCGCGCGGGATGCCGAAGGCGGCGGAAACCTCGTCAAGGAAGCGCACCCCAAGGTGCTGGCGGTCACAGGCCCCCATGCCACCCAGGAGGTGATGGACGCCGTCCACCAGCACCTGCCCAAGCCTCACGACCCCTTTGTCGACCTGGTCCCTGACGTGCGGGAGCAGTTTCGCGGCGAGGCAGGCATCAAGCTCACGCCGCGCCACTACGCCTACCTCAAGATCAGCGAAGGCTGCAACCACCGCTGCAGCTTCTGCATCATCCCGTCGATGCGCGGTGACCTGGTCTCACGCCCCGTCAACGAGGTGCTGAGCGAGGCACGTGCGCTGTTTGAATCCGGGGTCAAGGAGTTGCTGGTGATCAGCCAGGACACCAGCGCCTACGGCGTGGATGCCCGGTACGGCACAGCTTTCTGGGACGGCCGCCCCGTCAAGACACGCTTTGCCGACCTCTGCGAAGAACTGGCCAAGCTGGCCGAGCCCTATGGCGCCTGGGTGCGCCTGCACTATGTCTACCCCTACCCGCACGTCGACGACATCCTGCCGCTGATGGCCGACGGGCGAATCCTTCCTTACCTGGACGTGCCCTTCCAGCATGCCCACCCCGATGTGCTGCGCCGCATGAAGCGCCCGGCCAGTGGCGAACGCAACCTGGAGCGCCTGGCCGCCTGGCGCGCCGCCTGCCCGCAGATCGTGGTGCGCTCGACCTTCATCGCCGGCTTCCCCGGTGAAACCGAGGACGAGTTCCAGGCCTTGCTGGACTTTGTCCAGGAAGCGCAGATCGACCGCGCCGGCTGCTTTGCCTACTCGCCGGTTCGTGGCGCCGCGGCCAATGCACTGGAGGGCCAGCTGCCGGCCGAACTGCGCGAGGAACGCCGCCAGCGCTTCATGGCAGTGGCCGAGGCGGTCTCGGCCAACAAGCTCCAGCGCCGCGTGGGCAGCACCATGCAGGTGCTGGTGGACCATGCGCCGGCGCTCGGCCGCAAGGGCGGCACCGGCCGCAGCTACGCCGACGCACCTGAGATCGACGGCCGCGTGCAGCTGCTGCCGCCCCAGAAGGCGTCCACCACGCTCAAGGTGGGCCAGTTTGTCAAGGCAAGGGTGGTGCAGACCCAGGGCCACGACCTGCTCGCGCAGCCCCTGTGACCGTATCAGCCGATGCGTTGGAGACCTGTTCCATGACACACCCCACCGACCCCGTCACCACCGGGCTGATCCACCACCCCTACCACCCGCCAGCCGGTTTTGACGCGGTGCCACCGGCCGTCTTCAAGGCCTCCACCGTCATCTTCCGCGACACCCAGGCCCTGCGCCAGCGCTCATGGAAGAGCCGTGACGGCTACACCTACGGCCTGCATGGCACACCCACCACCTTCACGCTGGAAGAGCGCATTGCCACGCTCGAAGGTGGCCGGCACTGCGTGTTGGTGCCCAGCGGCCTGGCGGGTATCACGCTCGTCAACCTGGCGCTGCTGCGCCGGGGCGACGAGGTGCTGTTGCCGCACAACGTCTACGGGCCGTCGCGCGAGCAGGCGCGCACCCTGCTGGACGCGATGGGTGTGGGCTGGCGCGAGTACGACGCGATGGACGCAGCGGCGCTGGCCGCCATGATCACCCCCGCGACGCGGCTGGTCTGGCTGGAAGCGCCGGGTTCGGTGAGCATGGAGTTTCCCGATCTGCGCGCGCTGGTGCAGGCGGTGCATGCCGGGGGCGCCTTGGCCGCGCTGGACAGCACCTGGGCTGGTGGGGTGGCCTTCAGGCCCTTTGACATGGGCATCGACATCTCGATGCACGCGCTGACCAAGTACCCCTCGGGCGGTGCCGACGTCCTGATGGGCGCCATCGTCACGCAGGACGAGGAGCTGGCCCACCGCGTCCTGCAGATGCACAGCGTCACCGGGACGGGTGTCTCGGCCAACGACGCCGAATTCATCCTGCGTTCACTGCCCACGCTGCGGGTGCGGTATGAAGCCCACGACAGCGTGGCGCGCGACCTGGCCCTCTGGCTGCAGCAGCAGTCCGTGGTGACGCAGGTGCTGCATCCGGCGCTGCCAGGGTCACCGGGGCACGCGCACTGGCGTGCCCATTGCACCGCCGCCGCAGGCCTGTTTTCGGTGATGTTCGATGAGCGTCACCCGCAGGATCAGGTGGACCGTTTTGTCGACGCGCTGCGGCTGTTCAAGATTGGCTATTCCTGGGGCGGGCCCGTGAGCCTGGCCGTGCCGTACGACATCCAGGCCATGCGCACGGCGGGTGCCTCGCCCCAGGGCCGGCTGGTGCGCCTGTCGATCGGCCTGGAAGCACTGGAAGACCTGCGGGCTGACCTGGCCCAGGCCCTGAAGGTGGCGTTCGGCTGAAGTGCGTGGCTGAGGGCGCGACGCCTACTTGGCTGGCCCGGAGATCTTGTGCCGCATCAGGCGGCCCTTTTCCTTTTCCCAGTCGCGCTTCTTCTCGGTATCGCGCTTGTCATGCTGGGCCTTGCCCTTGGCCAGCGCGATGTCGGCCTTGACGCGGCCACCCTTGTAATGCAGGTTCAGCGGCACCAGCGTGAAGCCGCGCTGCTCGACCTTGCCCACCAGCCGCCGGATCTCGTCCTTGTGCATCAGCAGCTTCTTGGTGCGGTCAGGCTCAGGCAGCACATGGGTTGACGCTGAACGAAGTGCATTGATGCGGCAGCCGATCATGAACAGCTCGCCGTCGCGAATGACCACATAGCCATCGGTCAGCTGGACTTGACCGGCGCGGATGGCCTTGATTTCCCAGCCCGACAGCACGACCCCTGCTTCGTGTGTCTCCTCGATGTGGTATTCGAAGCGGGCACGGCGGTTTTCCGCGATGGGCGCAGACGCCTTGGCGGGGGAGTTGGCTTTGGCGGAAGCGTTGGCGGGAGCGTGGGCAGTGGCGGTCATCAGGTCTACCTAGAATCGGCGATTCTATGAAGCAGGTGAAGCGTTCAGTGTTGCTGTGGTACTCGGCCCCAGAGATGTACGCCCTGGTGACCGGTGTCGAGCAGTACCCGATGTTCCTGCCATGGTGCAACAGTGCGCAGGTGCTCGAGCGCAGCGAACACGGGGTGACGGCGCGTCTGGGCCTGGCCTACGCCGGTGTGCGCCAGAGCTTCACCACGCGCAATGAACACACGCCTGATGCGGCGGTCAAGGTCAGCCTGGTCGACGGGCCGTTTTCGGTGCTCGACGGCTTCTGGGCTTTCAGACCCCTGTCAGACCCGACGCAGGGCAGGGTGGCGTGCAAGGTCGAACTGGACCTGCGTTATGGCTTTTCCAGCGGCGCGCTGGAACGGGTGGTCAGCCCGGTCTTCGACAAGGTGGCCAACACGCTGGTGGAATCCTTTGTGCGGCGCGCGGAGCAGGTCTATGGCCCCCGTTGAGGCCACGCTGCCCGTGACGCTGGTCTTCAGCCCGGCGCCCCGTGAGCTGCGCACCTGCAGCCTGGTGCTGCCGGTTGGCAGCACGCTGGGTGATGCATTGGCCGCCAGCGGTTGGTTGGTGGCCTCTCCGGAACTGGCGTCGCTGCCGGTGGGCATATGGGGCAAGGTGCAGCCGCTGCAGACCGTGCTGCACGCGGGTGACCGCATCGAGTTCTACCGGCCCTTGCGCTGCGACCCGAAGGTGGCGCGCCGGGAGCGCTATGCGCAGAAGAAGCTGAAGGCGTCCAGCGCTGCAGGGGTCAGTGAGGCGGGTTCGGCCAGCGCCGGAGCTGCCGTGGCGGCAGGGTCTGCGGGCGGTTGAACGGGGCGCGTCAGCCGGGGCCGCGCTCAGCGGCACTCTGAGGCCACGGCGTCGCGCGCGCGCTTGAGCTCGTCGGCCTTTTGGCGGTCGTCCAGGAATTCCCGCTCGCCCTTTTCATTGATGCGGGCGATGCGCTGGCCGCTTTCGTAGGTGGCCGTGGCGCCGCGAGCACGCACGCAGTTGTCGGCCTGGATGGCCTTTCGGCGGTCTTCGTCGGCCTTGGCCTTGGCGGCCTTTCCCTGTTCGTCGGCCTTGCGGCGGCGCTCCAGTTCGGCGTCAGCGGGGTTGCTGGTACCCGCGCCGGGGGTGGCGCTGGGTGCCTTGGGGGCGCCGGCCTGCGCCTGCGCACCGGCGCCGGGGCTGGCGGCATCCGCTGCCGATGGCGAGCCGGCTGGCGCCGGCGCCTTGGCCGGGCGCTGCAGGATGTTCCGCTCCGGGACAGTGATCGGCGGCGGGCGGTCACTGAACTGGACACTGCCGTTGGCATCGCGCCATTTCCACTGGGCCATGGCCGGGCTTGCGGCGCCAGCGATGGCAGTGGCCAGGGCGCAGAAAGTCAAGATGCGCGGCAAGATCTTCACGGGCCGAAGTGTAGGCGTGGCTGTCCAACCACAGGTGTGAAACCTGCCACACAACCGGCGTCTGCTGCACAGCTTTCTATAATCTTGCTTTGCCATCGGAGTCATTCCATGCGCCTTCTGGGCAGAGCACTCACCTTTGACGACGTGCTGCTGGTACCGGCTTATTCACAAGTCCTGCCGCGCGACACCAGCCTGGTCACTCGGCTCACCCGCAACATCACCATCAACCTCCCCTTGGTGTCCGCCGCGATGGATACCGTGACTGAAAGCCGCCTGGCCATCGCCATGGCGCAGGAAGGCGGGGTGGGCATCGTCCACAAGAACCTGACGCCGCAGCAGCAGGCCGCTGAAGTCGCCCGCGTCAAGCGCTACGAATCGGGCGTTTTGCGCGACCCGATCACCGTCACGCCGCAGATGACGGTGCGTCAGGTCATGGCCTTGTCGCGTCAGCATGGGGTGTCGGGCTTTCCGGTGCTGGAGGGCCTGCGGGTGGTGGGCATCGTCACCAACCGCGACCTCCGGTTCGAGACCCGCTTGGATGTGCCCGTCAGCCAGATCATGACGCCCAGCGAACGCCTGGTGTGGGTGCGTGAAGGCGCCTCGCTGGACGAAGGCAAGGCATTGATGCACCGCCACCGCCTGGAGCGGGTGCTGGTGCTGAACGACGCGTTTGAGTTGCGCGGCCTGATGACCGTCAAGGACATCACCAAGCAGACCAACTTTCCCAATGCGGCGCGCGACGCCCGCGGGCAGCTGCGCGTGGGCGCGGCCGTGGGTGTGGGTGATGGCACCGAAGAACGCGTCGAGGCGCTGGTCAAGGCTGGGGTGGACGTCCTGGTGGTGGACACGGCCCATGGCCATTCGGCCGGTGTGATCGACAGGGTCCGCTGGGTGAAGCGCCACTACCCGCAGGTGGACGTGATCGGCGGCAACATCGCCACCGCCGAAGCCGCGCTGGCGCTGGCTGAAGCCGGCGCCGATGCCGTCAAGGTGGGCATCGGCCCCGGCAGCATCTGCACCACGCGCATCGTCACCGGCGTGGGTGTGCCGCAGATCATGGCCATCGACAGCGTGTCGCAGGCGTTGGCGGGCAGCGGTGTGCCGCTGATCGCCGACGGCGGCATCCGGTTTTCGGGCGACCTGGCCAAGGCCATCGCCGCCGGGGCCGATTCCGTGATGATGGGCGGTGCCTTTGCCGGCACCGAAGAGGCGCCGGGCGAGGTCATCCTCTACCAAGGTCGCAGCTACAAGAGCTACCGCGGCATGGGCTCCATCGGGGCGATGCAGAAGGGCTCCGCCGACCGTTACTTCCAGGAAGGCCAGGAAGGCGGTGCCGCGGAATCCAGCGGCAACACCTCGGCCAAGCTGGTGCCGGAAGGCATTGAAGGCCAGGTGCCCTACAAGGGCTCGGTCGTTGGCATCGTCTTCCAGATGGCGGGCGGCCTGCGGGCGGCCATGCACTACTGCGGCTGTGCATCCATCGACGACATGAAGACCCGAGCCCGCTTTGTCGAGATCACGTCCTCGGGCATCCGCGAGAGCCACGTGCACGACGTGCAGATCACCAAGGAAGCACCCAACTACCGTGCCGAGTGACGCCAGCGCAGTGGCGGCACCGGCCGCTGCTCCTGCCCCCAACCCGGCTCCGGTGGGCCAGGCCGGCACACCAGCGGCCATGCGCTTCATCCTGATCGCGGTGCTGATCGACATGATCGCCGTCGGGATCATGGTGCCGGTGCTGCCGCACATCGTCGGGCGCTTCACCAGCTCCAACGACGAACAGACGCTCGGCTTCCTGGCCGTCACCCTGGCGTTTGGCGTGGCGAGCTTCCTGGGTTCGCCCATCCTGGGTGCGCTGTCTGACCGTTATGGCCGTCGCCCGATCCTGCTGCTCGGCTTCATGGGGATGGCCACCAGCTTCTTCGTGACCGCGGCCGCCGAGGCGCTGTGGGTGCTGGTGGCGGTGCGGATGTTTTCAGGCGCCATGCAGGCCAATGTGTCGGTGGCCAATGCCTATGTGGCCGACATCACGCCGCCCGAAGACCGTGCCCGCCGGTTTGGGCTGGTGGGGGCGATGTTCGGTGTGGGTTTCATTCTCGGCCCGGTCATGGGCGGGCTGCTGGGCGCGATCGACATTCGCTACCCGTTTGTCCTGGCGGGTTGCCTGGCCTTGGCCAATGGGGTCTACGGCTTGCTGGTGCTGCCGGAATCGCTGCCCGCTGAACGCCGCCGCGCCTTTGCCTGGTCGCGTGCCAACCCGGTGGCAGCCTTGCGCGGGCTGGCGGCGCTGAAGGGTGTGGGTTCGCTGGTGGCGGTGATCGCGCTGGCTTCACTGGCCCAGTTCATGTTGCACACCAGCTGGGTGCTGTACGCCAAGTTCAAGTTCGGCTGGGGTCCGGCCGAGGTGGGCTGGTCGCTGTTTGCAGTGGGCGTAGTGGCGGCCACCAGCCAGGGCTTTCTGCTCAAGCGCATGCTCAAGCGCTTCTCTCCGCGGCGCCTGGCGGTGGTGGGCATGGTGCTGGGTGCCGTCACTTACCTGGGCTACGGCCTGTCGACGTCGGGGTGGATGGTGTTTGGATTCATCCTGTTCGGCCTCGTCAGTGGTGTCGCGCCGGCGGCGGTGCAGAGCATCGTTTCCAACGCCGCGGACGCTCGCACCCAGGGCCAGACGCTGGGTGCCGTCGCGTCACTCAACAGCCTGATGGCCGTGATGGCGCCCCTGATCTCGCTGGAGCTGCTGCGCTGGGTTTCGCACTTTCCGCCGGGCAGCGTCTGGATCGGCCTGCCGTTTTTTGTGAGCGCCTCGCTGCAGGCCCTGGGCGCCTTCCTGGCCTGGCGGTTCTTCAGAGGCCAACGTTTGAATGACGCTGCTGCGGCTGTACCCGCTGCCTCCAAGCCATGAACCACGACAAGATCCTGATCCTTGATTTCGGCTCGCAGGTCACGCAGCTGATCGCCCGCCGTGTGCGCGAGTCGCATGTCTACTGCGAGATTCACCCGAACGATGTCTCTGAGGACTTCATTCGCAGCTTCGCACCCAAGGGCATCATCCTGTCGGGCAGCCACGCCAGCACCTACGAAGAGCACGAGCTGCGCGCACCCGAGGTGGTGTTCAACCTGGGCGTGCCGGTGCTGGGCATCTGTTACGGCATGTTCACGATGACGGTGCAGCTGGGCGGGCAGGTTGAAGCCTCCGCGCACCGCGAGTTTGGTTATGCCGAGGTACGGGCCCGCGGGCACACCCGGCTGTTCGACGGCATCGAGGATTTCCGCACGGCCGAAGGCCACGGCATGCTGAAGGTGTGGATGAGCCACGGCGACAAGGTCACCGCCTTGCCGCCCGGCTTCAAGCTGATGGCCAGCACGCCGAGCTGCCCGATTGCCGGCATGGCCGACGAATCACGCGGCTTTTACGCGGTGCAGTTCCACCCGGAGGTCACGCACACCGTCCAGGGCCACGCCATGCTGGAGCGCTTTGTGCTGGGCATCTGCGGCGTGAAGCCCGATTGGGTCATGCGTGACCACATCGCCGAGGCCGTGGCGCGCATCCGCGAACAGGTGGGCGACGAGGAGGTCATCCTCGGCCTGTCCGGCGGTGTCGATTCGAGCGTGGCGGCCGCACTGATCCACCGCGCCATCGGCGAGCAGCTCACCTGCGTCTTTGTCGACCATGGCCTGTTGCGCCTGGACGAAGGCCGCCTGGTGATGGAGATGTTTGCCGGCCGCCTGCAGGCCAAGGTGGTCAACGTGGACGCCAGTGACCAGTTTCTGGGCCACCTCGCCGGCGTGACCGACCCTGAGGCCAAGCGCAAGATCATCGGCCGGGAGTTTGTCGAGGTCTTCCAGCGCGAGGCGCGCAAGCTCACCCGGGCACGCTGGCTCGCGCAGGGCACCATCTACCCCGACGTGATCGAAAGCGGTGGCGCCAAGACCAAGAAGGCCACCACCATCAAGAGCCACCACAACGTCGGCGGCCTGCCCGAGACCTTGGGCCTGAAGCTGCTGGAACCGCTGCGCGACCTGTTCAAGGACGAGGTCAGAGAATTGGGCGTAGCGTTAGGCCTTCCGCCTGACATGGTGTACCGCCATCCGTTCCCCGGTCCTGGGCTGGGTGTGCGCATCCTGGGCGAAGTCAAGCGCGAATACGCCGACCTGCTGCGCCGCGCCGACCACATCTTCATCGAGGAACTTCGCGCCACCCGTGACGAGGCTACGGGCAAGAGCTGGTATGAGCTCACCAGCCAGGCCTTCACCGTCTTCCTGCCCGTCAAGAGTGTGGGCGTGATGGGCGACGGCCGCACCTACGACTACGTGGTGGCCTGCCGCGCCGTGCAGACCAGCGACTTCATGACCGCCGATTGGGCCGAGTTGCCGTATGCGCTGCTCAAGCGCGTGTCCTCACGCATCATCAACGAGGTGCGTGGTATCAACCGCGTGACCTACGACATCTCGTCCAAGCCGCCGGCGACGATCGAGTGGGAATGACGGGTTGGTCGGAAACTTCAATTAAATCAATGAGTTAGAACTCTCATTGACGACGTGGTCGGATTGTCAACGAGCTTCGTCAACAGCACGATGAAGACTCCATCGATTTGCCGGCGGCTCCACGGGCCGTTTCAAGGATCGCTGGAACGCGCTGAAGACGCGACCATTCCACCGAATCTTCAACGGCGGTAGCGGGGTAAGGGTGGGCTGCCGCGCGCATCGAATGACTGCTCTTGCGGGCCAGCTACATGCGCTCTCGACCCTAAGGAGTCAACGGCGCCGCCGCCCTGAAGCAGCCGCCCGCCTAGGCTGGCGAATCGCACGCGAAATGCGGGTGTCTATGACACCACGCGCAATATCACGTGGCTGGCGGACATGAACTACGCCGCCACCTCCGGCTACGCGACAACGATTGCCGGCGGCACGGGATCGAACCTGATCCTGTCCGACGACCGCATGGGCCGAAGCCCCCAACCGCGCGACTCTCTGCGCATCGACAATGGTGCGGTACGAATACCTGCCGATCTGCAAGGCGGCGCTGGAGTTCAAGAGATTTGCCGGCCGGCGGCACGTGGGGGAGCCGGTGGGTTCCGTGGCCGGAAACACGGGGCCTTGAGCGACGGCCTGTTTTGACGCCTTGCAGCCGGGCCACCGCTTGAAGATTGTGTACACATCTGCCAGAATACGAAGTCTGGGCGTTCCTGCCCTGAAGGACTCCCCATGAAGGCTCCCACTGCAGAAACTCCCAGCATCGGTATCCGCGAGTTCCGGGCCGCGTTGGCGGAATACATCGACGCTGACACACCGGTCACCGTCACCCGCCACGGCCAGGCCGTAGGATTGTTCGTGCCGCTACGCCGGCCCAGCGCCGAAGACGTGCAGCGCTTGCAGACGGCTGCGGCCAACTTCCGCAAAACCATGCCGCTCACCGAGGATGAGGTCGAGGCAATGGTCGCCGACTTCGACGCGCTGCGTCGCGGCCGTCCGCTGCCTGGCCGCAGCCCCAAGTGATGACGGCTCGGCCGATCATCCTGGACGCGAACATCCTGATCCGTTGCGTCCTTGGCGAGAAGGTGCCAGCCCTGCTGGCGGCGCACGCGGCCACGATCGACTTCCTGGCGCCCGACACCGCATTTGAAGAGGCCCGCAAGCACCTACCAACGATCTTGCTTGCGCGCGGCGATGACGGCACCAGCGTGGTCGCCGCGCTGGACGAGCTCAACGCGGTGACAGCGATCGTGACGCCAGTGCCGGCCAGCAGCTACGAGCTACTGCGTGCGCGTGCGCTAGCACGCATCGGCCAGCGAGACCCCCACGACTGGCAAGTACTGGCCTGCGCCCTGCTGCTCAACAGCCCCATCTGGACCGAGGACCGAGACTTCTTCGGCACCGGCGTCGCCACCTGGACGACGGCCCTGGTGGAGCTGTACTTCGCCGATCCAGACCCAGGGCCAGCGGAACACTGACCGGCCTTCGATGAGCGAAGCCAAAGCCCGCGCGGAACTCATCGACCTCGCGCGCAAAGGCGCTGCTTCGGGGTGGCGCACGACCCGCTCAGGGCCAGGTGCGAACAGCCGGTCTGATCGAGGGCGAATGGCGGCTCCTGGCCGATTGCGGGTACAGGCGCGCCGCGCCGTCAGCTGACATTAGCTGCCGGCGAATCCGGCTCGACATCCAAGTCCAGGATCGAATGTGGCGCAATTGCGATACACTAAGCGGATGAAGACGACCACCATCCCATCGATCCGCGTCGAGCCCGACTTTCGTGCCGAGGTCGAGGCGGTGCTGGCTGAGGGCGAGACGCTCTCCCAGTTCGTCGAAGCGTCGGTGCGTTTCAGTGTCGAGCGCCGTCGCATGCAGGCCGAGTTCATCGCGCGAGGACTGCGCTCGCGCGATGAGGCGCGGCGCACGGGTGACTACGTCGATGCCGACGTGGTGCTCGGCAACCTGCAACGCAAGCTCGACGCGGCGCGCACGCGTCTAGGAAAGAAGGGCAAGTGACGTTCAAGGTTCGGCTGACCCGGGATGCCGAGGCGGACCTGGAACGGCTCTTCGACTTCCTGCTGGAACGTGAGCTGTCCCGTGACGGCGGTGACCTGAGCTTGCCGACTCAGGCCATCGCGGCGCTGCAGTCTGGCATTGCAACGCTGAAGGCTTCGCCATTTACATGCCGCAAGGCCGGCCAGAGCCCGTTCCTGCGGGAACTGGTCATTCCTTTCGGACGATCTGGCTACCTGGCGCTGTTCGAGATCGAGGACAGCGCCAGCGTCGCCGTGTTGGCCGTTCGCCACCAGCTCGAAGACGACTACAACTGACGCGCGCCCTGCCGTTGCGAGGATCGGGCAGGCGAAGTCGAAATACCGTCATCGGGCCCGCGAGTACCGTCACGGCGTCGCTGAACAAGCCAATCGATACCGTCAATGTCGTCAACTTTGATCCCAAGCGATCCCAAGTTCTGCGCCCGGATCGGCATGCCGGCAAAGAGCGCCGAGATTCGACTTCAATGATGGCAAGAGAGGCGACGGTACGGATGTCGGTATCGCGCTCTGATCGGCCCGTCAAGGCGCCCGATCTACCCATGAGCCGCACCCGCCTGTTGACAATAGAGTGGGAGTGATTCGGCGTCTTTCTGGGACTATCGGGGGGCAAGACATTGCGCTGGCGGGCAGGTGGTGATGCCCATGCCAAACAGTTCAAGCGATGCCCGGTTTGCTCAAGCGCCAACGCACGGTCCTGGGCCGTCTTCTGCGCGACGTACGCCGCAAGTTGGGCGGCTTGGGCGGCGAGGCTCGAACGAAGCTCGAGACCTGGGAGCAGCACGCAGAGCGCATCCATCGCCAGAGGCCCAAGGACAAAGAACACGCTGTACGCCCTGCACGCACCAGAGGTTGAGTGCATCAGCAAGGAGCAAGGCACGCAACCCGTACGAGTTTGGCGTGAAGGTCAGCTTGGCCGTTACCCATCAACACGGGCTGATGGTGGGTGCACGCAGCTTCACCGGTAACCCCTACGACGGCCACACGCTGGCCGAGCAGATGGCGCAGACCAACACGCTGCTGCAGGGCATTGGCGTGAAGCCGGCCACCGCCATCGTGGTCCTGGGTTACCAGGGCTTAGGCAAGGCCCTGGTGCCGGTGGAGGTCATCCACCGGGGCAAGTTCAAGTCGCTGACGCCCCAGCAAAAGAGCTGGCTCAACAGGCGCCCGGGCGGTCGAGCCGTTGATCGGGCACACGAATGCCGATCACCGCATGGACCGGTGTTGGCTCAAAGGGGCTGACGGCTCTTCTATTGGCACTGGCTGCGGTGGCGCCGTGTACCCGTCTCATGCCACACAAGTGACAGATTGAGAGTGAACCGACACCGGCAGCCGGCTGCCGATCGCGGTTTCGTACGGCAAGGGCCTGGCCGATTTCTCGCGCCGTGGTGCCGCCGCAGCGGTGCAGGCGGTGCTCCCCTTGTGGCAAAGTTTTCGATCCCCGGGTTCCCTTGGCTCAAGCTCCTGTCCCTCCCTGCCGAAATGCCCGTATCGTTAGCCTCGCACTCGGTGCCTGAACCATGTCCCTGAACCGACTCCTTCGCCTGTTGGCGGTACTGCTGACCCTGGCCACGGCCGCGATGGTTGCGCGCATCGCCGTGGTCGAGTGGGGCGTCCAGGAACGCGCGTCCCAGGGTCAGGCGGCCGTGAACGACCTGCGCGTAGCCCTGGTGGCCGCGGAGATGGTCTCGCGCGAGCGCGGCCCGACCAACGGCCTGATGGGTTCGGGCAGCGACGACCAGCCGCAGCGCCGCGAGCGCCTGAATGAGGCCCGCGGGCGCACCGACACCGCCTTCGGCGCGCTCGGTCAGGTCCTGGCCGGATGGCCGGCCGATGCTGGCCATCAGCAGGCCTCGGACCAGTTCCAGCGCGCCCAGGTTGCCCTTCGCGATGCCCGCGCCGCCGTCGATGCCCTGGCGGTGCAGCCCAAGGCACAGCGGTCGCCGGCGGAGATCCGCCAGCGCGTGGCGGCGATGGTGGCGGTGGTGCCGCTGCTGGCGCCCTCGGTCAGCCTGCTCGCCGAGGAGGCCCGGCAGGCCCTGCCGACGCTTGGGGATGATGTCCAGGGCGCGCGGATGGCAGCTGAGCTGCGCGAGTACGCCGGCCTGCTGGGTTCGCACTTCACGGCGGCGCTGACGTCGCAGCAGCCGTTCAGCATTGACGAGCGAGCCGCGATCGAGCGCACGCGCGGCCGCATCGACCAACTGCGCAGCCTCATCGACCTGCGCCTGCGTACGCCGGGCACGGCTGCAGAGGCGAAGAAGGCCTGGCAGGACGTGAACGACGCCTACTTCAACCGCGCCGCGTCGCTGGTGGATCGGGTCGTGGCCGCCGGCAGCAGCGACGGCCGCTACGGCATGGACCCGGCCGCCTTCGCCGCCGCCTACGTGCCCGACATGAACAGTCTGTTCGGGCTGCGCGACGTGCTGCTGGACAGCGCTGCCGCCCGCGCCCAGGAGCAGGCGCAAAGGGCGCGCACCGTGCTGTACTTCAGCGCCGGCGGCTCGGTGGTGCTGCTCCTGGTGCTGGGCATATCGCTGCTGCTCGTTCGCAGCCGTCTGCTGAAGCCGCTGGTGCAGACCGCCGGCGCGCTGCAGGCGCTGGCTCGCGACGACCTGCAGGTGCCGTTACCAGCCCCGCGCGCCGACGACGAGATGGCTGCCGTCATCGGCGCAGTGCGCACGCTGCACCACAGCATCCGCCAGCGCCAGGCCCTGGAGCAGGAGCGCGACCAGCTGATCGAGCGCCTGCAGACGCTGTCGAACACCGACTTCCTGACCGGCCTGCCCAACCGCCGTGCCTTCATGCTGGCCGCGGAACGCGACCTGGCGCAGGCCCGCCGCCAGGGCACGGACGTGGTGCTGATCCTGCTTGACGTCGATCACTTCAAGAAGTTCAACGACACCCACGGCCACGCCGCCGGCGACGCGGCTCTGGTCACGGTGGGCGAGGTCGTACGCGCCACGCTGCGCGCCTGCGACCTCGGGGCGCGGCTGGGCGGGGAGGAGTTCGTGGTCCTGCTCAACCACAGCACCCCGGCACAGGCCCTGGCATTCGCCGACCGGTTGCGCGCAGCCATCGCGGCCGCCAGTGTGGCGGTGCCCGGCGGTCATGCGCCCGTGTGCGTGACAGCGAGTCTGGGGCTGGCTGTCGCGCCGTCGGGGCAGGTCGACCTCGACGAGTTGCTGCAGCAGGCCGACCAGGCGATGTACCAGGCCAAGAGGGCCGGGCGCGACCGGGTGACGCTGGCCGGCGCCGAAATCGAGGCGGAAGCCGGTTCCTGACCGGTGGCGCGCCGACTCTTCGGCGCAGCGTCCCCTGCCCCACGCCGGGGACCGCCTCAGCCCCGTGCCTGCGGCGCCGCACGCAGAGCCGACTTGGGCCGGCATGCCCGGCATAGCGCCAGGTTGGTCGTCAGGTAGGGAGCCGCCGATGAGGTCAATGCAGTAGGGCACGGCGGCGAAGATGTCGTGCACCGGCGGCGTGGCCTATGTGGCAGGCCTTGCAGCGTCCCGGCGATCGCCTTGGGCCGGCCGTGCGGGTTGACCATGAGGAGCCAAGCCGTTGCATCCAGTGGGGCCTGTCCTCACAGCCCGGCCCGCAGCGCGACGAGCTCGCGCGGATGCAGGGCCATGGTGGCATCGGCCTGCATCAGCTGAATGGCCCAATTGACGAACACGCGTACCCGGGCCGACAGCTGGTGGTTCGACGCGTAGACCACGTTCACGGGCCTGCGGCCTGCCGTCCACTCCGGCAGCACGGGGAGCAGCTCCCCGCAGAGCACGCGCGACCGGACCGCGAACGGCGCGGCCACGACGACGCCTGCTCCGCCAACCGCAGCGGCAACCGCGGCGTCACCGTCGTCGAAGGCCAGTGCCGGCACGCCGGGCACCTCGATCGCATCGCCCTCGTCGCGCAATAGCTTCCACGGTACGACTCCGCCGCCCCGTGCAGCCAGCCAGCCGAGCCGCGGCAGTGCGGCCAGCGCCGCAGGATCACGCGGCTCACCGTAGCGGGTCAGGAGTTCCTGCGACGCGTACAGGCCCAGCTGCACTGAGCAAATCCGGCGCGCGACGTGTCCGGCGTCGGGAAGCTCGCCGCCGCGGATCGCGCAGTCGACGCCGTCCTCGAGGAGGTGAACGATGCGGTCGCTGCTGCCCAGGTGGACCGACAGCAGCGGGTGGCGGCGATGGAAATCGACCAGCGCCGGAGCAAGCACGTGGCGGGCGATTGCAGCCACGGCCTCGACGCGCAGCTGCCCGCTCGGCTGCGCGTGACGGCCGCGCAAGGCCTGTTCAGCCTCGTCGATCTCGGCGAGCAGCCGCACGCAGCGCTCGTGGTAGGCGCGCCCTTCATCCGTCAGGCGCAGCGCCCGCGTGGTGCGCTCGAGCAGCCGTACGCGCAGCGAATCCTCGAGGTCACGCAGGCGCTGGGAGGCTCGCGCCTTCGGGATGCCGAGCTGCTCGGCAGCACGCGTGAAGCTGCCAGTCTCGACGATCTGCACGAAGGTCCGCATCGCACTGAGCTTGTCCATCTTTTGTTCGTTTTTCCTGCACAGGCAATATCAAAGTTGATACTTTATTACCGATTGAGATCACAAAACAATACGGGCTTGCGTTTTACCTTTCCTTCTCGTTCCCAGGAGATCACGATGAACCCGATCGAATCCGACGCTCGCCGCCCTTCCCGTCGAACCTTTGCGCTGGCTGCCGGTACGCTCGCCGCCGCGGCCGTGACCGCCACTGCCACGGCGACGGCATGGGCCAACCCGGCAGCCACGCAGTCCCCGGAGTCTGTCGCGCTGGCCTTCGCCCGCGCCTTCAACGCCCGCGACCTCGACGCCCTGCTGGCGCTGTACCCCGCCGGCAGCGTCTTTGTGCCCGCTCCGGGCCAGGCGCTGACAACACGCGACGCGATACGGCAGGCGCTCCAGGGGTTCCTCGCGATCGGCCTGCCGATCGCCATGACGGTCCGCCATGTCTACGGCGCCGGTGACACGGCGCTGCTGGTGGTGGACTGGACGATCCGCGGCACCGGCGCCGACGGCCGAAGCGTCGACCTGTCGGGGACCGGGACCGACGTCGTCCGTAGGGACGCCGACGGTCTCTGGCGCTACGCGGTCGACAACCCGTTCGGCGGCCTCAAGCCCTCGGCCTGAGCCTCAGCCGCAGCGCGCGCCCGACACCGTAACAGGACCACAACCATGATCCACCACCTGTCGATCCCGGCCCGGGATCCCCGCCATGTCGCCGACGTGCTCGTCGAGTTGTTCGACGGCGTTCTCACCGGCTTCGGCCCGTGGCACGACTCCTGGATCGCCTGGGCCGGCGACGCACACGGCACGGCCATCGAGGTCTACCCGGCGGGCACCGAGATGCTGCCCGACGGCGGCCAGGGCCAGGCTCGCTTCCGTCCCACGTCGCCCGCCTCACCCTTCACCGCCACGCATGCGGCGGTGTCGGTAGACCGCAGCCGCGAGGAGATCCAGGCGATCGCCCGGCGCGAGGGCTGGCGCGCGGTTGAGCTGTCTCGCGGCCCGAACCGCGTCATCGAGTTCTGGGTCGAAAACGCGGTGCTGCTGGAGCTGATGACGCCCTCGATGGCGGCAGACTACGTGCGGGCCATGGCCGCGCTGCGTCGGTCCGCCGGCGCGCGTGGGCAACCGCCGCGCGACGGCACCCTCAGCCGATCTCGTTCGACCGTGATACACCAGGGTTGACACTGATTCCACAGGCGGCGGGCAGGCAGTCGTACGGCGCGGCGTCACCCAAGCTGCCGCCTGGCAGCGCAGCCCGGGTTCATGGGTCTGGTGTCCGGAGCGGCCGGTGCGGCTCAGCTGGCGAAGTCGTGCCCCGCCTCGCGCGCCGCATCCACCAGGCAGGGCGCGTGTCAAGACATGCCGCCGGGCTTGAGGTCCCGCCAGACCTCGTTCATGAGCTTCACACAAGGCCACCTGGTGCCGCTGCCGGCAACCTCGGCACGGGCAGCCGAGAACGAGCTGCGCAGGAACTGCAGGCTGGTTATCGCGGGCGCGCGCGTGCAAGGGTGCATGATCAGCCCAAGCGGCTGGACAAGGGGTTCGACCGAGGTCTATGCGGCTGTCCGTGTAGCGATGGTCAACGCGCCGTTTCGCCCCAGACCTGCCCCAGGGCAGCAGCGTCGGCGGGGCGGGAAAACAGGAAACCCTGCATCTGGTAGCAGCCGTAGCTGAGCAAGGCCAGGCGCTGACCCTCGGTTTCCACGCCCTCGGCCACCACTTCCATGCCCAGGCGGCGGCTGATGTCGATGATGCCCTGGGTGATGTTGGCGGTGCGCTGGTCCTGCGGCAGGGTCTTGACAAACGAACGGTCGATCTTCAACACGTCGAAGGGAAAGTCGCGCAGGTAGCTCAGCGAGGAAAAGCCGGTACCGAAGTCGTCGATGGCAAGACGAACCCCCAAGGCCTTGACCGCCGTCAGCGCACGCAAGGCATGGCCGGCGTCCTGCCAGAGCGCTGACTCGGTGACCTCGAGCTCCAGCCATTGCGGGGCCAGGCGACTCAACTCCAGCGCACGCGCCACGCTGGACACAAAGTCGGGCCGGCACACCTGCAGCGCCGATACGTTCACGCCCACCGTGGTGGGCGCAATGCCGGCGTCCTGCCAGGCACGGGCCTGGCGGCAGGCCTGCAGCAACACCCAGCGACCGATGGGCACGATGAGCTGGCTTTGTTCTGCCACTTCGATGAAGGCTTCCGGCGCCAGCAAACCCTTGGTGGGGTGGCGCCATCGCAGCAGCGCTTCGTTGGCGCAGCTCTGGCCGGTGCGGCCGTCCACACGAGGCTGGAACGCGAGCGCCAGCTGACCTTGCGAAATGGCGTTGCGCAGGCCTGTTTCGATGTCGATGCGGGTACTCGCAGCGGCGTCCATCGCCGCGTTGTAGAACTGCGTGCGGTCGCGCCCCTGGTCCATGGCGCGACCGAGCGCCAGGTCGGCATGCTCCAGCAGCAACTCTGGCGTGTTGCCATCGGTGGCACTCAAGGCGATGCCCACGCTGAGGGTCGGGTAGACCTCCACCCCGTCCAGGTCAGCGGCCCGGCTAGCAGCTTCTCGCAGCCGCCTGGCCACACGCTCTGCGTCCTGCGGATCGGCCAGGTGGCTGAGCACCACCGCAAACTCATTGCCACCCAGGCGCGCCAGCGCGCCGTGGTGGTCTACCGCACCGAGCTGGGACGCATGCGAGATCAGGTCACTGCCGCGCAGCCCGGACTGCAGCCTTTGGGCCAGCAGCCTGATCAACGCATCGGTGCGCTGATGGCCCAGCGACTGTTTCAACCGCCGGAAGTTGTCGATGTCGACCAGCATCACCGCCACACCATGGCCTTGACGCTGCGCCATGCGCAGCACCAGATCGAGCTGCTCGCGCAGCAGCAGGCGATTGGGCAAGCCGGTGAGCGCGTCAAAACAGGTCAGGCGGCGGATGCGTGCAGCCTCCGGGGTCGCGTCCAGGTCGACCCCATAGCGCGCCTTCAGATCCGCGACGCGCGCCAGCGGCGCGCTGGGTTGGGTAGATGTCTGGGCAGGCGTTGGGACAGGCGTGTCCGCCTTCCTGGCTGACTTCAGAAAGCTCATGTCACAGACTCCTGCGGCCGCGTGGCGGCGTCATTTGCGGTGGTTTGCTGGTCCGCCTGATAGACCACAACACGGTTACGGCCACCGTGCTTGGCCACGTACATGGCGCGGTCGGCCAGATCGATGAGTGCGGCCAGGTCGTTCACGCCCTCGGTCATGGCCGCGAGCCCAAAACTGGCCGTCATGTTGAGTCTTTCGCCCGGATCCAGGCCCTGGCCACGGTTGCTTGCCACGCTGCTGCGCAAGGCTTCGGCCAACTGCTGGCCGCGTTCGGGGGTGGCACCAAAAAGCACCAGGCAGAACTCTTCGCCGCCATAACGGCCCAGCAGGTCGCCGGGGCGCACATGCTGGCGCAGGAGGGCCGCAAAGCGCTTGATCGCCTGGTCTCCCACCGCGTGGCCCCAGGTGTCGTTGATCTTCTTGAAGTGATCGATGTCGGCCATCACACACACCAGCGGTGAACCGTCGCGCAAGGCGCGCCTAAAGAGGCCGTCGCCCAACTCAAAAAAGGCACGCCGGTTGAGGCAGCCGCTCAATATGTCCTGGCTGGCCAGTTGCTCGAGCTCGCGGTTCTTGTGTTCCAGCTCCTGCTTGGAGGCCGCCAGGTCGGCCAACACCTCCAGCAGCTGCCGGTGCGACATCTCCAGTTCGGTGACGTCGCCCAGGCTCACCAGGCACCCGCGAAGGCCGCCCTGTTCGTCGGTCAGCGGCGAACAGTTGAGCACCACGTGGGCGCGGGGCTCAACAGGCTCCAAACCGCCCGTCTGGTCGGCTTGAGTTTGTGCCGCGCCGCGCTCGTGCGGGTCGCGCACAACAAAGGCCAGGCCGCGCGCGCTGTGGCGCTGCTGCATGGCCTCCATCCACGGCGCGGCGGCTGTGGCCGGATCGCTGGGCTGAAGCCAGGTCAGCGCCTGCGCACGTTGGCCCAGCAGCGGCTTGGTGTCCGAGGCCGGGCGCAAGGCTTCAAACGCCTTGTTGACCAGAAGAATGCGACCTTGGGCGTCGACCACCATGACGCCTTCGACCAGGGTGTCAAACGCGCTGCGCACGCGGTCAGGTACGGCCGCCGAGGGGTCCAGATGTTCGAGCACGCGGCGCAGGTACAGGTAGTAGAGCAGGGTTGCCAGCACGCCGAAAAGCAACACCATGCGCACGGGGCCGCTCAGCGCCCAGGACGGCAGGTCGGCCAGGCTGGGTTTGTGGAATGCCAGCTCCAGCTGGCCCCAACGCTGGTCGTTGGCGGTCAGCACGACAGTGATGTCCTGGCCGTTGCTGCCGGCATTCCAGCTTGCAGGGTGGGTGCCGGCCTGCACCAGCAGGCTGCCGTCGGCGCGCCGCAGGCCGATGCTGGCCAGGTCCTTGCCCTGCGCAACGAGCACGTTGTGCAGAGTCTGGTCCAAGGCGCGCCAGTCGCGCCTGGGCAACAAGGCAGCGGTCTGTGCGGCAAGGGCGTTGGCCACTTGCAGATTCACGTTGCGTCGCGTCTGCGCGTCCGTGGGGAACAGGCCCAGCAGGGCGTCGAACACCAGCAGCAGCATCACCGCCAGCGAGACCAGCCCGACCGTCATGCGCGGAATTGCGGTGAGCCTCATCAGCGGGTCTCCAAGGGTTCCAGCGGGTGTCGCGGCGCAGCCTGGTCAACCGTGTCCGCTGCGGGCCGCCAGGGCGGACCGACCTCAGCCCGTGGCGCCAGCGACGCCGGCACGCTGGACTCGACGGAACGCGCTCGACTGTCGAGCGGGGAAAGGTCTGCGCCAGCGTCACCGAAGGGCCCGGCACACATGGCAGCGCCATCTTCAAATCCCTCCGCATCCCCTTCAAGGGGCTGGCCCGTGCGATGTTCGCGCTGCAAGATGGGCAAAGGATCCATACCACGCCATGCCGGTACCGACACGGCCATCGCCGCCAGCAAGCCACCCGCCCGGGTGACCCACAGCAGTAGCGACGCCGTGAACGCCAGGCCACTGGCTACCGCCGGGCTGGCCAGCACTTCAACTGGGCTGCCTTGGTCGTCATCTGATGCTGCAGCGGACATCGACACCTGCAGCGGTCCGGTGTCGGCCGTGTTGTTGCGGGCCGCAGCCTGCGCGGCCAGCGCCTGCAGCGACAAGCGGTTGGTGAATGCCGGCAGGCCGACACTGAGCGCCTCGCTCGCCTCGGCTTCCGTGTCTGCCACGCGGTTGAGACTGACGGTCGATGCTGCGGGGGGGCCTTGCTGGACTGCGTTTGTGGCATCGGCGCTGGTCGACGCGGCGCGGCCCCCGCGGTCGCTCTCGGTTGGCAATTGCGTCGAACCATCAGACAAGGTGTTGCCAATGGCGCTGCCAAGGCTTGGTATGCGCGAGGCGCCGCCCGCATCACCGCCGCGGCCACCCGCGGCGCCCGTGCCGGGGGCAGCGTCGGTAGCCGTATCGGTGTTGCCCCGCGCGCCAGACCCCGCGTCTCGCCCACCCTCGCCATCCACACCCGGCGACACGTTGCCGTCACCGGGCGTTGTGTTGCCGGGTTGCGCCGGCGTCGTGCCGCCGGGCGCCGCCGGGGGTGAAGGTGCGGGTGCGGGTGCAGACTCCGGCGCACGTGCGGGCGGCGCAGGCGTGTCGAAAGGCGGCGCTGGCGTGGGCAAGGGCACAAAGGGCGGCGGCACCACCAGCGCGAGCACGGAAACGCGCAGCGACTGGGTGGCGACGAAGCGACCATCGCTCACCTGTACCGTGATGTCGTAAACGTTGTCGGCATTGCTGTCCTGCGGTGCACTGGCCCGCGGGGCCTGCACAAAGCTGAGTTCTCCACTGCTGGCGTCGATGCGGAAACGTGGTGCATCGCCACCCGGCAACAGGCTGAACTGCAGCGGCTGGCTCACACTGTCCTGGTCCTGTGCGCTCAGACGCAGCACCGTTGCGCTGCCTTCAGTGATCCGGAACAAGGCGCTTTCAGCACCGCCCATCGACGTGAACACGGGCGCGATGTCGTTGACCGGCAGCACCTGCACCGCCAAGACCTGGCGGCTGCTGAAGGTGCCGTCGCTGACCTGCACCACCACGTCGTACACGTTGTCCGCGCCGGCATCGGCGGGTTGCTCATGGTCCGGTGCGATGCGCAGTCGCAACGCGCCGGTGTCACTGTCGATGGCAAAACGCTCGCCGTCGGCACCGCCGACCACGCTGTAGACCAGGCGTTGCGCCGGCAGGTCGACATCCATGGCTTGAACCTGGGCGACGTCGCTGAGGTTTTCTTCCAGTGACAGCACCGCGCTGGCCAGGGCCCCTGCGCTGACGATGCGCGGGATGTTGTCGTTGACGGGGAGCACCCGGATCGCCCAGGCCTGCTGTGCCACCAGCACGCCGTCGCTGACCTGCACCGTCACCTCGTAGACGTTGTCGCGCCCGTCATCGGTGGCAGCCTCGAAGTCTGGTGCAGTCGCAAACCGCAGCACGCCCGAGGTGGCGTCCAGCACAAACCGGTCGGCGTCAGCGCCAGCCACGATGCCAAAACGCAAGGCCGGAGCCAGGCTTTCGCTGTGCACCGCGCGCAGCGTGTCCACCCAGGTGGAGTTTTCATCCACGGCCGTCAACACCTGCGGCGCGCCACCGGCATTGACAAACGACAAGCCGGCAGGAGCCGCCTCGATGGCACGCAGCAGCAACGCGCGGCTGTCGCTCAAGGAGCCGTCGCTGACGCGCACCTGCACTTCGTAGACGTTGTCGCCGTTGCTGTCGTTGGGGCGGTTGACGTCTACCGGGGTGCGGAAGCCCAGCAACCCGGTGACGGCGTCGATTTCAAACCGGCCCGCGTCCACCCCGCCGTCGATGCTGAATGTCAAAGTCTGCGCCGGGTGGTCCGGGTCGCTGGCCAGCACTTGCAGCACGCCCTGTGAGCCAGGCGGCACGTTGATCAGCAAGGGTGCGCCGCTGCCCAAGTTGGTCAGGCGCGGCGCGTCGTTGACCGCCGTCACCACGACGCGCTGGCTTTGGGGTTCTGACACCAGGGAGCCGTCGCTCACCGCCCAGGAAAGCGTGGCATAGGGGTCACCGTGGGAATCGGGTGCGGGCACAAAACGCAGCCGTCCTTGAGCCACGTCCTGCGCCCGCAGCCAGCTGCCACTGGCCACCGGTTGTCCGTCGAAAAGCAGCGCACCGGCCGTCGGCGCGCTGACCAGGCGTAGGCTGTCAAACACAGGCGCGACGTCGGGGTCGCTGAAACCAAAGTCTGCCAGCTCGAAGACGTGGCTGCCGTCCTCGTCGATCACCACGGTGCGTGGTGCCGCCGTGGGCGCATCGTTGCGGTCGCCCACAGTGATGCGCAGTGTCTGGGCGGCGTTGCCGCCGGCACCATCGGCCACTGCCACGTTGACTTCGTAGACGTTGTCCTGGTTGGTGTCCAGCGGCTGCTCAAAGTCTGGCGCCACCACAAAACGCAACACGCCGGTATCGCTGTCCACCAAAAACAGCGCAGCGTCGGCGCCACCAGTGATGCTGTAACGCGCCACACCGCCATCGACGTCGCGGCTGCCCAGGGTGGTGGCGACGTCGGTGTTCTCGCCCACCGTCAAGGCCACCGTGGCGGTGCTGCCAGGGCTGGTGAATACGGGTGCGTCGTTGACGGCAGTGATGTTGACGATCACGTTACCCGTAGCGGTCAGTGCGCCGCCGCTGCCCTGGGCGCCGAGGTTGCCGTCGCTGAAGGCCCACTCGATCTGCGCACTGGCCGGGGGCGTATCGCTGCTGTTGGCGTAAGCGATCTGCTGCATCGCCGAGTTGACCAGGGCGTTGGTGGCGCTGCTGTTGAAGGTGAACACCAGCGTGCCGGCCGCGTTGGTGTAAGTGCCGATGGTCGTGCCACCCACCACCA
>JAJTDE010000327.1 GCA_021298085.1 Rubrivivax sp. | reverse complement strand
CATGGATGTCATCAAAGGCCGGGTGACACCCGAACGAATTGAGAGCCTCTAGGCCATTCATGACCTGTGGTTTGCGCCTGAGACCTGTATTTTGAAAACCGCCACCAGAAATACCATCAAGGCCATCACGGCCATCGGGGCGTGCCAAGTCGCTCAGCACTCCACCTATGAACGCATGATTGTGATCCTTTCACACATGAGAGGCGCCACCACGGCCCTGTCCAATGTTCTGTGCTCACATGAGCAGATATCCGGTTATGGCGAGACACACGTGAGCCACAACCGCAGTTACAGCCCGGGTCAGGTTGTGGTGAATCAATACCGCCGCAATGCATGGAAGAAGGAAGCGGATTACCTTTTCGACAAAATCCTGCACAATGGTCTTGACGATGACCTTCCCGATACATTTTATGGCTCGAGAGCCATCTTCATGGTGCGCGCACCGCGGCCTTCGGTATCGTCAATCGTCAAGCTTTCCGCCGAGACAGGCATGAAGCATGTCAACACACCCGAGAAGGCGGCCACCTATTACCTGCACAGGATTGAACGCCTGATGGAGCACTGGGAGCGGTTCAGCCCTGTGCAGCGGCTGGGCCTGCACAGCGAACAGTTGCTGTCTTGCCCTGATGCAGAGGTCAGCCGTGTTGGGACGTGGCTTGGTCTGAATCCAGCGCTGCGCAATGCCTACATCAGCCACCCGGCGACACAAGCGCACGGCGGCGGTGACCCTACGCTCAGTTCCAAGCTGACACGCATCGAAGCACGGCGCGAGGACGCTGACCTCAGCCCGATCGAGGGTGTTCCTGAGGCATTGTCAGGCGCCTGTATACGGGCCTACCACTTGCTGACCGGACGATTCAGCCCACCCAGGGCTGCGTCAGCCCACTCCGGACGGCTCTGACCTTCACCCAGCCGAACAGTTCGCCGTCAGGCGCACCGGAACAGTGCCTCGACTTCAGCTTCCGTGGCTTCCACGTCAAAGCCTTCAAACAGACTTTGGTCGACGCGAGGGTAGTTCAGGTCGAGCAACTCCACACCAAAACGCTGCTCAAAAACTTTGCGTGCCGACGTATCTTCCTGAAGCTTCAAGAGGGACACCCAACCCTCATTGACCTCCGGTACGGGCTGGTGAGAGACAAGCCAGCTCAGGTAGAAGATTTTGTACTTCTCGGCCAGCGATAGCGTAGAGGACATCTTTCGAGCTACCTTCATGGTTGCAGCATGGGGTGCAGACCGAATAAGGTAGGCGGGGTACAGGAGCATCCATTTCTTGAGTGAAGGTACGAGTTGTATCGCTCTGGATACCCACCAGGACGACGCCATCAGTTGCATGGTGGTGGCGGGAATAAAAAAATCATTGCGCTCGGGCTGATAGGAGACAAACTGGTCTCTGTGCGGCCGACTCAAGTAAACATGACGCCCTGCAAAGCGATTGAACATGTCGGGTATCTGCGTGCCTGAGTGACAAAAGCCAAAGACCGGCACACGGCCACGGTCCTTGGCAAGACGGCAGCAGGCCTCTAGCAGCGCGGCGCCTGAGTCACTCAGCCCG
Source organism: Rubrivivax sp. (assembly GCA_021298085.1). Taxonomy (GTDB): domain Bacteria; phylum Pseudomonadota; class Gammaproteobacteria; order Burkholderiales; family Burkholderiaceae_C; genus Rubrivivax. The sequence goes on along the minus strand of JAJTDE010000327.1, from coordinate 1,096 downwards.
TTATAGACGTCATACAGGCATAAAGAAGGCGAACTGAAGCTCCACAGTGGACGACCGGTCAAGGGATCGGCCTCATTGAACAGCGCAAAGTAGCCCTCACTCGAGCCGGGATGTCGCAAGGCCTTGTGCCGCTGCTCATACTCCCGGGCAGCCATCCGTCGCTTCCGGGCAGATGACAACTCACCGTTGAATGGCTCATAAAAACTCAGATAATTCGATTCCGCAGTGAAGCGCGACAGCAAGTAAGTGCTTCCGGTTCTCCACATCGAATGCAGAAATACTGGAGATTCCTTCTTTTCAAGCGTCATGGGCGTCATGTAGCCTTCTTATTCTTCAGTGATCAGCGATCAGTGATCGGTGCTCGGTGCTCGGGCACGTGAGTCAGGGGCGGTCTTTGCCTGATATCGGGTATAGCACCAGACAAGCAACATGGCGACAGCCACCGTCGCAAAAGCGTGTATCCCCAGGCGCCAATACGCATTCAGCGGCATCTGGAAGATCGCCAGGCCAACCGCAAGACACAGCAGCGCGGTTCCAGCGGCCACGATCAGGGCCTCCCGGGCGAGAGCGAGCGGAATGCCACCCCAGCGCCACATGCCCCACCAAAAGGCCAACGCAGCCCATGCGGCCCCCCCCAGCCTGGCGAAGGCCGCTCCGTCGAGTTGAGCCAAATAGGCACCCGAGGCGACAGCCCCCATCAACAGCAGCGTAGTGCCCAAGCGCAACCTGAACAGCGCCGGCCCCTGGTTGCGCAGGCTCAGCACGGGCTCCACAAACTGTCCCAGGGCTGTGAACAGTGCTGCCGCGCTGAACAAGGGGATGAGTGGCGCAACCGACCCCCACTGCGGGCCCAGGATGAGGTCAACCAGCTCCGTACGTCCTACCGTGAGGTACATGCACGCGCAGGCCACGAGGATCAGGCTGAAACCCTGCGCCCTGCGCAACGACGGGTGCCCCGTCAGCCCCATCCGAGTTTCCTCAGCCATGTGTACCCAGGCATGTTTCATCATGGGCTGGCAGACGATGTCATAAACCGCCAACACAAATCGGCTGGCCATGCGATAGATTCCCACCGCAGCGGGACTCAAGAACACGC
>JAJTDE010000160.1 GCA_021298085.1 Rubrivivax sp. | reverse complement strand
CGAGCTTCACCGTCAGCGCCTACCCGTCCCGGTCCTTTCCGGCGCACATCACCCGCGTGGGCTTCGGCTCCACCATCACCGACAACGTCGTGACCTACCTCACCTGGCTCGATGTCGACAACACCGACCTGAGCCTGCGCCCCGGAATGACCGCCACCGCCACCATCGTGGCCACCGAGCGCCGCGGCGTGCTGCGGGTACCCAACGCCGCGCTGCGCTACACACCCAACGCCGCCACCGCAGACGCCAAGAAGGGCATCGCATCCGGCGTGGCTTTCGGGCCACCGAAGACCGAGAGCCAACGCCGCGGTGCAGCCGACACCGCCAGCACAGCCGGTGCGCGCCAGGTGTGGGTGCTGCCCGTCAACGACCAAGGGGTCGCCGCGGCTGACGCCGTGCCGGTGGCCGTGGCGGTGACACCGGGTATCAGCGACGGCCGCTTCACCGAAATCACTGCCGGTGCATTGCGCGAAGGCATGCAGGTGATCACCGCCCAGGCCACGGGCAGCGCGCCATGACGGCGCCGCTGATCGAGCTGGAGGGTGTCACCAAGCGCTACGGCGAAGGCGCGACCGAGCTGATGGCGCTCAAGGGAATCTCGCTGGTCATCGAGCCGGGCGAGCTGGTGGCCATCATGGGGCCCAGCGGCTCGGGCAAGTCCACCGCCATGAACATCCTCGGCTGCCTGGACACCCCCACAGCCGGCCAGTACCGCTTCAAGGGTGCCCGGGTGGAAGCGCTGTCGCGCGACGACCGCGCCCGGCTGCGGCGCCAGTACCTGGGTTTTGTCTTTCAGGGCTTCAACCTGCTGGCACGCACCTCGGCGCAGGAGAACGTGGAGCTGCCGCTGCTCTACCGCGGCGACAGTGCCAGCCAGCGGCGCAGCGCCGCCACCCAGGCACTGGCTGCCGTCGGCCTGGCCGGCTGGGAACGGCACACGCCGGCGCAGCTGTCGGGCGGGCAGCAGCAGCGGGTGGCCATCGCACGGGCCATCGTCACCGAGCCGGCCGTGGTGCTGGCTGACGAACCCACGGGCAACCTGGACAGCCAGCGCAGCCACGAGATCATGGGGCTGCTGCTGGCGCTCAACCGCGACCATGGCATCACCGTGCTGATGGTGACGCACGAGCCTGACATGGCCGCCTACGCGCACCGCATGGTGCACTTCCTGGACGGGCGCATCGCGCGCGACGAGCCCAACCCCCACCCGACGCTTCAGGCACCCGCCGTTTCTCCGGGTGCCATGGCCTGACCTCCATGCTCTTCAGCGTCTTCATGCTGGCCCTGCGCTCGGTGCAACGCAACCTGCTGCGGTCCTTCCTCACCATCCTGGGCATCGTCATTGGCGTCAGCGCCGTCATCACGATGGTGACGCTCGGCAACGGCGCCACGGCCGCCATCGAGGAAAAGATCACCAGCCTGGGCACCAACCTGCTGATGGTGAGCCCCGGCCAACGCATCGGCGGCGGCGGGGGTGGTGGCGGTGTGCCGGCGTTCAGCGAGGCCGACGCGGAGGCCGTGGCCACGCAGATCGGCGGCGTGGCCGAGGTGGCGCCGCAAAGCCGCGCCAGCGCCACCGTGGTGGCCAACGGGCGCAACTGGGCCACCAGCGTGAGCGGCAGCACCAACGCCTGGTTCAGCGTCGGCAACTGGGAACTGGCCAGCGGGCGTTTCTTCAGCGACGACGAGCAGCGTGCCGGGGCCGCGGTGTGCATCGTCGGCGAAACCGTGCGACGCGAACTCTTCGGGGGCAGCATCGGCAACACCGGGCTGGGTGAGCAGATGCGCATCCGCCAGTTTTCCTGCCAGGTGGTGGGCATCCTGCAGCCCAAGGGCCAGGGCGGCATGGGCGACCAGGACGATGCCGTGCTGCTGCCCCTGCACACCCTGCAGCGCCGGGTAACCGGCCAGACGCGGGTGAACGTCCTGATGGTGGCCATGGCCGAGGGTGCCGATGCGGCACCGCTGAAGGCCAGCCTGCGCCAGCTGCTGCGCGAACGGCGCAAGCTCGCACCCGGTGACGACGACAACTTCAACATCTTCGACACCCAGCAGCTGGCAGACACCCTCAGCAGCACCATGGGCGTGCTGACCGACCTGCTGGGCGCAGTGGCGGCCGTGAGCCTGCTGGTGGGTGGCATCGGCATCATGAACATCATGCTGGTCAGCGTCACGGAGCGCACCCGGGAAATCGGGCTGCGCCTGGCGGTGGGCGCCATCGAACGCGAGGTGCTGCTGCAGTTCCTCATCGAAGCCGTGGTGCTGTCGGCACTCGGCGGCGTGGTGGGTGTGCTGCTGGCCACCGTCGCCTCCTGGGGCGGAGCGCGCCTGATGGGCGTGCCCTACCAGTTCGACCCCTTCATCAACGGCGTGGCGCTGCTGTTCTCAGCGGCCATCGGGATGCTCTTCGGCTACTTCCCGGCACGGCGTGCCGCGCAGATGGACCCCATCGAAGCCCTGCGCCACGAATAGGCCGGCGGCCTCCTGGCAGCGCGCCGGCAGCTCAGGCCTTGCCGTAGGGCATGCCGTAGAACTTGTGCACACCGCTGGCCCAGGTGTTTTCCGACATCGACGGCCAGCGGTCCTTGTTGAAGCCGGGCGCGCTGGACAGCTTGGCCTTGGGAATGTTCAGCGTGAAGCGCTTGTTGGAGGTGTCCAGCGCCAGCGCAGCCCAGGGCACGGCAAACAGCTTGTCGCCCATGCCCAACAGGCCACCGAAGGACAGCACGGCGTAGGCCACCTTGCCGGAGGCCATGTCGATCATCAGTTCCTTGATGTCGCCCAGGCTCTCGCCATCCTTGTTGTAGACATCGTTGCCCAGCAGGGTGTCGGCACCCATGAGGGCCGGGCCAGGGCCCGCACTGCTGTCAGCGTAGATGCCGAAGTTGTCACGGGTCACGTAGTTCGTGGTCATGTGCGTTTCCTTGAAGACTGAGGTGAACGGTCAGGGCTCCGGAGCAAGCCCCCGGCTGCCTTGCCGCTGACACGACGATAGGGTTGATGCCCACCAGCGTCGGTGCGAGAACACACGCAGCCGAGGGTGCGGCTGTGTGCGCCAGCGCACCGTCGCCGTGCACTCACGGGCATACGCTGCCGAGTGCCGCAGGCCATCGGGCGTGCACGGGGTATTCACGGGGTATTCACGGGGTATTGCGCAGCAGAGGGACACCCATGGCCTTGACCGACTACTACGCCACACTGGGGCTTCCACACAGCACCACGCAGGAGGCCATCAAGCGCGCCTACCGCAAGCTGGCCAGGAAGTACCACCCCGACGTCAGCCACGAGGCTGATGCCGAGGAACGCTTCAAGGCCGTGACCGAGGCCCATGAGGCCTTGATCGACCCTGAACGCCGCGCGGCCTACGACGCACAGTGGCAGCAGCAGCAGGCTCAGCAGGCCAGCGCCAGTGCCGAACAGGCCTTTCGCCGCGCTGGCCAGGAAGGCGCCACCCGCGCCGCAGGCACGGCCGACGCACCAGACGACGTGAACGCCTTCTTCGAGACGCTCTTTCGCCGTGGCGCCTTTCAGCCAGGACGCGACCACCTCGCCAACGTGGCCATCAGCCTGTGGGACGCCTGCCACGGTGTGCAGCGCCTGATTGCCCTGCGCATGCCGGTGGCCGATGCCCAGGGCCACCTGACCCACCAGGAACGGCAGCTGGACGTCAGCATTCCGCCCGGCGTGCGAGCGGGCCAGCACCTGAGGCTGGCCGGGCAAGGCGGGCCCGGCACTGGCGGTGCACCACCCGGGGACCTGTACCTCGACGTCGAGATCCAGCCCGACCCGGTCTTCCGGCTGGATGGCAGCGACATCCGCTTTGCGCTGCCGGTGGCCCCGTGGGAGGCCGCGCTGGGGGCCGATTTCACGGTACCCACACCCCACGGCGGGCTGGAGATTGGCATACCACCGGGCTCGTCGTCAGGGCGAACGCTGCGCATGAAGGGCAAGGGCTTGCCCGGCAAGGTGCCTGGGCACCTGTACGCCGTGCTCGAGGTGGTGCTGCCGGCCCCAGCGACCGAGCCCGAGCAGGAGGCCTACCGCGCACTGGCCCGCGCGTTTCCGGCGTGGCAGCCTCGTGCCGCCTGGGGCGCCTGAGGGCGCCGGAGGGTTGTTGGCGCAGGCAGGGCGCCGCCAGGACCTGCGCGGCGTCTGCCATGGCTGTTCACCTCATGAGCGAATCACTCTCTTCGGGTGAGAAGATCAGCTCGACACGGCGATTCATCTGCCGGCCTTCGGCGCTGGCGTTGGTGGCCACGGGCCGGGCTTCGCCAAAGCCGCGGCTGCTCAGGTGATCACTCTGCACACCCAGGCCCATCAGCGCATCCATCACCGCCTGCGCACGGCGGTCTGACAAGGCCTGGTTGGCCGATTCCCGGGTGCTCACGCTGGTGGCGCACTGCACCGCCCCCTCGGTCACCGCCAGCTGCTCGTGGGGCATGGGTACACTGGCGCATGCGGCCAGCCCACCGAACATCAGCACGACGGCTGACGTCACCGACAGCGCGGTCACCGCAGCGGGGATCCACATCACAAGGCCTGTTTTCACGATCGTCTCCTGAAGGTGGGGCACTTGCCGGCCGGTGTGGCCAGGCAGAACACCCCGGCTGGCGCACTCTGCACGCCGACCAGCCAACCGTCTGTCTGTCGGCGCACCCGGGCCAACCAGGGCGCCTGCCGCGGCGGCGGGCAGCACGGTTCGCTGGCGCACAGACTGCAGCCGCCCGTCGACACACGATGGGGCTTCACTCATCCACAGGAGCGCTCCATGCTGCATTACGCCGTTGTCTTTCTGGTGATCGCGCTGATCGCCGCCGTGCTGGGTTTTGGCGGCCTGGCCGCCGGCGCAGCCGGGATCGCCAAGATCTTGTTTGTGGTGTTTGTGGTCCTTGCCGTGGCCACCTTCGTCACCGGGCTGCTGCGGCGAGGCTGATCCCCCCGACAGAGCACCACCAACACATACCCCTCACTTCAATCCTTCCCACCACCCAAAGGCCCCATTCCCATGAGCAATTCGCACTACCTCCCTGAAGACACCGGCAGCACTGCCGTGGACGCCGCCGCCCAAGGTGCTGACCACGCCATCAGAAGCTCGCAGCGCCTGGCCAACCAGGCACTGGACCAACTGGCTGCGCAGATCGAAAGCGTCCGCGCGCACGCCGGCCCTGCGCTGGATGGCATGGCCCATGACGCCACGCACCTCGCCAAACGCGGCACCGATGCGCTGCGCCAACGGTCAGATCAACTGCGTGACCAGGCCTTGCACCTCGGCGACGCCACCCGAGGCTATATCCAGCACGAACCGCTGAAGTCCGTGATGCTGGCTGCAGCCCTGGGCGCGGGGCTTGTGGCCCTGGGGACGCTGCTGACGCAACGCGGTCACCGCTGAGGCCGCCATGGAGGGTGTGGAGGCTCCGCGTGGCGTTGACGTGGCCCGCGACAACCAGTTGCTGCGCCAAGCGCTGCAGCGCTGCCGGCAGGACTTGCAGGCTGCCCGCAGCGCACTGGCCATGAGCCGGGCGCGCGAGCTGCAAGCCCGCAGCCTGGCGCGCACCGATGGGCTCACGGGCCTGCCCAACCGCCTGGCGTTCAACCACCGCTTCAGCCAGACCTTCGCCGCGCACCACGCCCACTCACGCGCCTTCTGCCTGCTCTTCATCGACCTGGACGGCTTCAAGCTGATCAACGACCTGCAAGGGCACGCCGCTGGTGATGCGGTGCTGAAGGTGGTGGGGGCGCGGCTGGTGCATGCGCTGCGCAGCGACGACTTTGTCAGCCGTCACGGCGGTGACGAGTTTGTGTGTCTGCTGCCGAACGTCAGCAGCGAACTTCAGGCCACCAGCGTGGCACGCAAGCTGATGGCCTCGGTGGCCACGCCATGCCGGGTGGGGGTGCGGATCGTTCGTGTTCAGGCCAGTGTCGGCGTGGCACTCTTCCCGCAAGACGGGCACCGGCTCACCGAACTGCTGGGCGCAGCCGACCACGCCATGCAATGGGCCAAGTTGCGCCGGACAGGCCTGTGCCTGGCGCGGGAGACCGCGCCGGACTTGCTGGCCCACCACGCATGACGGGGGCCGTGCTGCCGGCGCTGGTGCTGGCTGTCACCCTGGCGATGGGATGGGTTCTGTGGCCCTTCTTCGGAACCTTGCTCTGGAGCGGCGTCATTGCGCTGCTGTGTGCACCGCTGCACCGGCGGCTGCTCACACGCTGCCACCACCGCCGCAACATGGCCGCCGCACTCACCCTGGCGCTGGTGCTGCTCTGCGTCATCATTCCGGTGCTGGCCCTGAGTGTGGCCGTGGCCCGCGAGCTGGCGCAGTTCTACACCCAACTGCAGACCGGTGCCATCCAGCCTGAACGCTACTGGCGCGAGATCAGCGCCGGCCTGCCCGAAGGCGTTCAGAAGCTGCTGGCGCAGCTCGGTGACAACAATTTCACCGCGCTGCAGCAGGGGCTGCGCAGCCTGCTGGCCAGCGGCGGGCAGGCACTGGCCAAGCAGGTCCTGGGCTGGGGCCAGGACACCGTCGGCTTCATCATCAGCACCGGGCTGGCGAGCTACCTCTTGTTCTATCTCATCCGGGATGGCGAGGCCCTGGCCCGCTCCGTCCTGCGGGCACTGCCGCTGCAGCCGGCCCATCGTCAGGCGCTGGTCCAGAAGTTCACGGCCATGGTGCGTGCCACGGTCACCGGCAACCTGCTGGTCGCCGCGCTGCAGGGCGGGCTCGGCGGGCTGGCGTTTGCGTTCCTGGGTGTCGACGGGGCCGTGCTGTGGGGTGTGCTGATGGGCTTTCTGTCGCTGGTGCCGGCCGTCGGAGCAGCACTGGTGTGGCTGCCGGTCGCCGCGCACCTGCTGCTGACCGGCAGCACTGGCGCGGCGATAGCCTTGACAGTATGGGGTGTGCTGGTGATCGGCCTGGTGGACAACCTGCTGCGTCCGCTGCTGGTCGGGCGCGAGACCCACATGCCCGACTACATGGTGCTCATCACCACGCTGGGCGGTATCGCCGCCTTCGGGATCAATGGCTTTGTCATCGGGCCAGCCATCGCGTCCCTGTTCATGGCCGTCTGGCACATCCACCTGCAGCAACGGGCGCCGACTGACGCGGCCTGAGCAAGGCTACTGCGCCACCTGCTCGGGCAGCAGTCGGTCGTATTCCTTCTTGACCACGCCGTAACACTCGCAGCTGCGTTCCTCCAGGCCGGGCCTGTCCAGCACGGCGATGTGGCCCCGGGCGTAGCGGATGAGCCCCGCCCTCTGCAGCTTGAGGGCAGCCTCGGTCACCCCTTCACGGCGGACGCCCAGCATGTTGGCGATCAGTTCCTGCGTCATCACCAGTTCACTGCCCCGCAGACGGTCAAGGCTCAGCAGCAGCCAGCGGCACAGCTGTTGATCCAGGGAATGGTGGCGGTTGCATACGGCGGTCTGCGACATCTGCGTGATCAGCGCCTGGGTGTAGCGCAGCAGCAGGTGCAGCACCGCCGTCGACCGGCCGAACTCCTCCTTCAGGGCACTCGACCGGAAGCGATAACCATGGCCGGCACTCTGCACCACGGCGCGGCTGGGGGTGGTTTCGCCGCCCATGAAGATCGAGACACCGACGATCCCTTCGTTGCCCACCACCGCGATCTCCGCGGAGGCACCGTCTTCCATCACGTACAGCAGCGAGACGATGGCAGTGGTCGGGAAGTAGACATGGCTCAAGGCCACGCCGGGCTCGTACAGCACCCGCCCGAGCGGCAGCTCAATCGCCTCCAGCTGCGGCTCCCAACGCTGCCAGTCAGACGGCGGCAGGCAAGACAGCAGGTGGTTGGCACGCGGGCCGGGAAGGTTCGGGGTGAGGATGGGGTCTGTCATAGGCGCTCCTCTGGTCGCAAGGTTTTGGGGACGATGTCAAGACCGCCCAAGTAACCACTGTACGTGCGCCTTTCAGCCCAGTATGTGCGCTAGCGAACAAAAACGCACACGCGTGCGTCGGCCAGGGCCGAGCCAAGGCCCTCGCCTCAGAGACGCCCAGGCTGCCGTGGCGCGCCGATGCATCAACCCATGGAGCCTTCGACCGACTTCCTGACCCTCAACACAGCCGCATTCACCGAGGCCTCGAACTCATGCCATCGGTTGGCGTTGGCCTTCTGCAGCTCAGCCAGGCGGGCTTCGGCAGCCTTCAGCTCACGCTGGAGATCAGCCGTCTTCGTGTCGAGCTGAACCCGGGCGTCGGCGTTGGCCGTCACCGCACGCCGCTGCAATTCGGCCACCTGCGCGTAGCCCTTGGCGATGTCCTCATTGGCCCGGGCGATGAAGGTGTCACGGCCGGCACTCTTGTCGGCATAGTTGAAGATCGGCATGGCCTTGATGCCGTCCTGGGTGGCCCCGGCCATCACCAGCTTGCCGCCCTGGTCCTGGGGTCCTGGATCTGCGACACCGGAATGGCCACATCGTGCCGGCCAATGCCCACAAAGCCACCTGCACCCACGATGACATAGGACACCGCGTGGCTGGGCGACACGATCAGATCTTCCACCTTGCCCACCTTCTGGCCGCTCTCGTTGTAGACGTTTTTGCCGAGCAAGGCCTTCTTCGCACTCCAGCCGCTGGCCGTCTGGGTGGACTCGGTGATGGTGACGCCGAGTGTCGTGGTCTGACCAGCCACCTGCGCCAACGCGGGTGGTGCCAGGGCCATGCCGGCGGCCAGTGTGAGGGCCCAAAGGGGGTACGCGGTCTTCATGATGGTTTCCTTGGACGCGG